>JAYWBS010000277.1:0-9161 GCA_043781295.1 Polaromonas sp. | reverse complement strand
TGAACAACTTCAGCTTAGCAGCGGCAATGTGGTCGATCCGCCCAGTTTGATTTGTCAGCCTTGGCTTAAGGTAGTGCCATGAGGGTCAGACTCCAATTGTTCACTAGTGTGGGCCTAGGTGTTTACAGAATTAAGTTTTCAGAGGCCTTCCCGATGGCCATGGTGCCATTGGTGGGTTTGCACAATCAAATGTATGATTATTTAACTTATTAAATAATCAATAAGTTTAAAAAATCGTATTCATGCGAATACGTCATTAAACGGAAATAGGGAGAACACCAATGAAGATCATTTACAAGTTTTTGCTAGTCATACTGGCTTTATTAGCCATGGGCGGATGCGCCACGGGGTTGGACAAAAACGCAACCGCAGTCGACTGGACAAAGGGATCTATCGTAGTAATGAGCGTAGAAGTAACAAATCAATACAAATCAAACTATCAGCCCACTGGGCTGGGTGTGGTGATGAGGAAAAAGTCAAGTACAGAAGCCCGTGATTGGATTCCAGTATTTGGCCAAGTAAAAGCAGGAACAAACGCTGTTTTAGTTACCAAGCAAATTCAGCCAGGAAAGTACACCATCTCGAAGATCTATGGCATGTCACAAAAATTCCTGATCTCGGGGCGCATCGATTTTTCAGTTGACGCGCCTTTCGAGGTAACTGCCAACTCTATTATTTACCTTGGACGAGTTATGGCCATCAACAAAGAGCGCACCAACAAGGACGACCAATATGCTGGAGGCGTCATCCCCTTGATTGATCAAGCAGTTTCGGGTTTTGGTGGGGGTACGCTAGAAGTCAGCTTGGGAGATAACTACGCTGAAGACATCAATAGTCTTAAAAACGAATTCGCTTTTTTACAAAAGCTAGATGTCATCCGTACGCCTCTACAAAAAATGATGCTGGAGCGCACCACGGGTAGCTCAGCGGCTCCTATTGAGGTAAGGCCAACACCGCCAGTAGTTGCAACGCCCACAGCACAACTGTTGCCCGCCACAGAAGTCAAGTAGCGTCGAGAGTTTGATTGGTGGGGAGCGTCAGCGCTCCCGCCCCAAATGCCCCAGCGGCAGCGCGCTGCTTGCTTTGACTTCACCCAGCGAAAAGCTGGTGTGAATGTCTTTCACATTCGGCAGGTTCATGAGTTTCTTCAGTGCAAACTGGCTGAAGGCTTCCAGGTCTTGCGCCACAACTTGCAGCTCAAACGTACCGGTGCCACTGATGTAGTGGCAGGCCACGACTTCGGGCATTTTTTTAATCGCTTCTTCCAGCTTGCCTGTCGAATCTGCGCTGTTGCGGTCGGCGTCCAGCCGCACAAAGGCCAGCACGCCCAAGCCGATTTTGTGGCGGTTGATCTCGGCCCGGTAACCGGTGATGTAGCCTGCTTCTTCAAGCGCGCGCACGCGCCGCCAGCAGGGTGCGGCTGACAGGCCGACTCTGCTGGCTAACTCGGCATTGGTTTGGCGCGCATCGGTTTGCAGTTGCACCAAAATAGCGACGTCAAACTTATCAAGTGTTTCCATAAAACGTATTTTGCAGCAAGATTCTTGCTTTTAACGGTCTGAATCAAACGAAGAACGCAATGATTTATCCTACGCTTAGGCATACACTTTGCGTGCAGACCAGATACCCCCACGGAGACAAAAAACGATGAACGCCCCGCTGCCTGAACATATTCGCAAAGCGCTAGAAACAGTGACTTTGGACGACAAATACTCGCTTGATTACGGCCACGCCTTCATGAGTGGCGTGCAAGCGCTGGTCAAGCTGCCGATGTTGCAGCAGCTACGCGACAAGCTGCAAGGCAAAAACACAGCGGGTTTTATATCGGGTTACCGCGGCTCGCCACTCGGTGGGTATGACCAGGCCTTGTGGAAGGCGGCCAAGTACCTCAAAGAGCGCAACATTGTTTTTCAACCCGGTGTGAATGAAGAGCTGGCCGCCACCGCCGTGTGGGGCACACAGCAACTGGGCTTTGCGCCACCGGGCACCAACAAGTTTGATGGCGTGTTTGGCATTTGGTACGGCAAGGGGCCTGGGGTTGACCGCACATCTGACGTCTTCAAACACGCCAACATGGCGGGCACCACGGCCTGGGGCGGCGCA
Organism: Polaromonas sp.; assembly: GCA_043781295.1. Classification (GTDB taxonomy): domain Bacteria; phylum Pseudomonadota; class Gammaproteobacteria; order Burkholderiales; family Burkholderiaceae_C; genus Polaromonas. The sequence goes on along the minus strand of JAYWBS010000277.1, from coordinate 7,058 downwards.
CTCGCTATTGCGGGTGACGACCACATTTCAAAAAGCTCAACCGCTGCGCACCAGAGCGACCATATTTTTAAAGCCTGCGGGTTGCCAGTGTTCTTCCCGGCCAGCGTGCAGGAAATTTTGGACCTGGGCCTGCACGCGATTGCCATGAGCCGCTATGCGGGCGTGTGGGCGGGCATGAAGACGATCCAGGAAATTGTGGAATCATCTGCCAGCGCCATGATTGACCCGGAGCGGGTGCAGATCAAACTGCCGACGGACTTTGACATGCCACCCGGCGGCGTGCACATTCGCTGGCCCGACGCGCCGCTGGCGCAAGAGGAGCGCTTGTTTGACACCAAGTGGTACGCAGCACTGGCCTACATTCGTGCTAACCGGTTGAACTACAACGCGATTGAAAGTAAGCAAGACCGCTTTGGCATGATCGCCAGCGGCAAGGCCTACAACGACACGCGCCAGGCGCTGATGGACTTGGGGCTTGACGACGCAACCTGTCAGCAGTTGGGCATACGCCTGCACAAGGTTGGCGTGGTGTGGCCGCTGGAGGCGCAGCTGACGCGTGAATTTGCCACCGGCCTGCAAGAGATTTTGGTGATTGAAGAAAAGCGCCAGGTCATTGAATACCAGCTGAAAGAAGAGCTGTACAACTGGCGCGCTGATGTGCGGCCCAACATTGTCGGTAAGTTCGGAGATGCGGGGCAACATGGCGGTGGCGAATGGAGCATGCCGAATCCGTCAGCCAACACCCTGCTGCGCGCGAATGCCGATTTGTCACCCGCCCTGATTGCCAAAGCAATTGCCCAGCGGGTTAAAAAACTAGGGTTAGATGCTGACATGACGGCACGCATTGATGCACGCCTGGCCGTGCTGCAAGCCAAAGAGCAATCGCTCACGGTGCTGACGGTAGACAGCGAACGCACGCCATGGTTTTGCTCAGGTTGCCCGCACAACACATCGACCAAAGTGCCTGAAGGCTCGCGCGCGATGGCTGGTATTGGCTGCCACTACATGGCGCTGTGGATGGACCGTTCAACGATGGGCTTCACTCAAATGGGTGGCGAGGGCGTGCCGTGGGTCGGCCAGCAGCCCTTCACGACTGACACACACATCTTTGCCAACCTGGGCGACGGCACTTACTTTCACAGCGGCTTGCTGGCGATTCGCCAGTCGATTGCCGCTGGCGTGAACATCACATACAAAATTTTGTACAACGATGCGGTGGCCATGACGGGTGGTCAGCCGATTGGCGAGCGCCCGGAAGGACATTCTGTAGTGCAGATAGCCCAATCGATGCAAGCGGAAGGCGCTATGAAAACCATAGTGGTGACAGACGAGCCTGAAAAGTACGATGGTGTGGCATTGGCCGAAGGCGTGACCGTTCACCGCCGCGATGAACTGGACGCGCTGCAAAAACAATTCCGCGAGATCAAAGGATGCACCGTCATCATTTACGACCAAACCTGCGCGACTGAAAAGCGCCGCCGCAGGAAGCGTGGCGCCCTTAGCGACCCGGCCAAGCGCGTGGTGATCAATGAGCTGGTGTGTGAAGGTTGCGGTGATTGCAGCGTCCAATCGAACTGCATGAGCGTCGAGCCGCTGGAGACTGAGTTTGGCCGCAAGCGGCAAATTAACCAGAGCACCTGCAACAAGGATTATTCGTGCGTCAAAGGCTTTTGCCCGAGCTTCATCACGGTTGAAGGTGGGCAGCTCAAGAAAAAATCCAAAGCAGATGCCAAGGCAAATCCGTTTGCTTTGGGCGAGTTGCCTGAGGCTATGGTTCCAGGCTTGAACGCTGGCCAGGTCTGGGGCACAGTCGTCGCGGGTGTTGGCGGTACAGGTGTCATCACCATTGGCCAGTTGCTTGGCATGGCGGCGCACATTGAAGGCAAGGGCATCGTCACGCAAGACGCGGCAGGCCTGGCACAAAAAGGCGGCAGCACCTGGAGCCATGTGCTGATTGCCAACACACCGGGCGATATTTGCACCACGCGGGTGGGCACGGCCAGCGCTGACCTCATCATTGGCTGCGACCCCATCGTGACGGCGAACAAAGAAACCATGCTGCGCATGCAACTTGGCCGAACGCATGTGGCGCTCAATGCCCACAGCGCGCCGACTGCTTCATTCGTGCACAACGGCGCGTGGACCAACCCGGGCGGTGCTTGCCAGGCTGAGATTTCAAAAGCCGTGGGTGCAGAGAATGTGGGTACATTCAACGCCGATTTGGCTGCCACCAAGCTGATGGGCGACAGCATCTACACCAACCCCATGTTGCTGGGCTACGCCTGGCAAAAAGGCTGGTTGCCTTTGACGTTGGATTCACTCATTCGCGCAATAGAACTCAATGCAGTGGCCGTTGACAACAACAAAACCGCCTTTGCCTGGGGCCGCCGCGCGGCGCATGATTTGCCATCAGTGGAGCGCTTGTTTGCGCCCGCGCAGGTGATTGCGATGCCGACGGCTCGGGACAGCGTTGACGCACTGGTCGCCAAGCGGGTTGCGTTTTTGACCGCTTATCAAAATGCCGACTACGCCAAAACCTACGAGGCATTTGTGCGCAAGACTGAAACGGCTGAATCAACTTTGGGCAAAACACTGCTGACGCAAAACGTGGCACGCTATTTGTTCAAACTGATGGCCTACAAAGACGAATACGAAGTCGCACGCCTGCACACTGACACGACGTTTTTAAACAAAGTCAACGCGATGTTTGAAGGTGATTTCAAAATCAACTACAACCTGGCACCGCCCATGATCGCCAAGAAAAACGAGAAGGGCGAACTGCAAAAGCGCCAGTTTGGGCCGTGGATGTTGACGGGTTTTAAAGTGCTGGCCAAGCTGAAAGGCTTGCGCGGCACGGCATTCGATGTGTTTGGCAAAACCGAAGAACGCCAGATGGAGCGCGCGCTGATTGGCGAGTACACCACGTCAATTGACATGCTGCTCAAAACGCTAAACAGCGCAAACCACGCAACAGCCGTTGAGGTGGCGCGCATCCCTGAACTCATCAAAGGCTACGGCCATGTGAAAGAGCGCAATGTAAAAACAGCGCGCTTGCAATGGGCGGGCTTGATGAAAGACTTTGCCGGAATTAGCCAGCCGTCATCCGTTGAAACAACCCACCAGGCAGCCGCGTAACAAAGCCGTCGAGTTCCAGCCCCAGCAACTTGGCCTGTAGCTCGGGCGTGGGTAGGCCCGTGCGGGCTTGCAGTGCGTCCAGGCTGACGATGTCAAAGCCCAGGGCTGACAGGAATGAAGAATCACCCTCGGGTGGTTCGTCGTCATCATCAAGCAGCGGGGTGACTGAGGAAACGGGAATCTTCAACTCCTCCATCACGTCCCGCGCCGTCTCCACCAGTTTGGCCCCTTGCTTGATCAAATAGTGGCAGCCGCGTGACTGCGGTGAGTGGATGGAGCCGGGAATCGCAAACACGTCTTTGCCTTGTTCAGACGCAAGCCGCGCGGTAATCAGCGAGCCAGACTTCAGCGCCGCCTCCACCACCAGCGTGCCGCTAGATAAGCCCGAAATGATGCGGTTGCGTTTGGGGAAGTTGGCGTTGATGGGCGGCGTGCCGATGGGGAATTCACTGATGATCAAACCCTGCGCGGCAATGCGGTGCGCCAGCGTCAAATGCTTTTTGGGGTAAACGCGGTCCAGCCCCGTGCCGACCACGGCAATCGTCTGCCCACCGCCCAGCAAGGCACCGTCATGCGCCGCGCCATCGACACCCAGCGCCAGGCCAGACACGATGCACAAGCCCTGCTCGGCAAAGGCTTTGGCAAACTGCCGGGCATTGGTTTCGCCCTGCGGTGTGGGGTTACGGCTGCCGACGATGGCCAGATTATTTGCTATTAAATATGTAGCTGCTTGCGCCCGATTTAATTGGCTTCCCATCATATAAAGCACCAGTGGCGGGTCTTCAATATTGAGCAGGACGGCTGGGTATTGCGCGCTACCAATCGGCGCAATCGCACGATCAGTACCACCAGATAGCCAGTCAACCGTGGCTTGTAGCAGCTCAGCCAGTCTGAAAGGCTCCATGGTGATGGCGCTAACCAATCTGTCGCTGCCCAGTTGACGCAAAGCGGCTTCGCTTTGTTCAAACACAGCTTCGGCAGAGCCAAAAGCCGCCAGCAGCTTGCGCGCCGTGTCATTGCCCACACCGGGTGCCAGCGTCAGGCGCAACCAAGCCTTGAGTTCAGCGCGCTCCAAAACGCGGGTCTGGTGTTTAATTCGGGTTGACGATGCGGTCGCCAACCTTCACGCCGTCGGTGATTTGCAGCACCAGCGCGTAAGACAGGTTTTCAAAGGTGCGAAACACCATCAGCAAACCATTGCGCTCGTTGGGCAGCTTGATTTGCTGCTTAGACGGGTCGGTGCGATCTGCCAGGCGCTCACCGTCCTTCAAAATAGCCATCACGTGGCCGCGCTCCAGGCCGTCCTTGTTGCCCTTGTTCACCACCACCACCTGGTTTTCTGACGCAAAACGCACGGCGCTGCCGTAGACTGAAACAATCTGCCCGGTAATCGGTATGGCGGGCGCATGCGGTACGTAGCTTTGTGATGTCCGTTCGGGTTCGGCAATCAAGCGGTCCCCAACGCGCATCTCCTCCTTGGCAACCACGATGTCAATGGTGGCGGGCACAATCTCGGTGCTTGTTTTTCCGTCTTTGTTCAACACCTGTTGGGTGGACTCGCCGCGCACCAGTTCAGCCTTGCCAACAAACTGCGCCTCATAGCCAAGAATGGCGCCCGTGGTCGGGTCTTTTAAAGGCGTGGCATTGCGAAATACGCGGTAATCCAGCGGCTGGCCCTTGGCATCGCTCAAGGTTTTGCCGCTGGCGCCGCCGGTATATTCGCCACGTGCATAGGCGCGGTCGCCACGGCTAAGCAGCACGCGGCCTTCCTGGGCCGCCACAATGCGCGGCGCAACGGCAAACGCCGCCGCATCAACAATCATCGGCTCGGCTAAAAAAGGCTCAATCACATTGGCCGCCAGTGTCGGTATGGAGGTATCGGCCAGCGACTCAAAGCGGGTACGCGGCGAGACCCTGACCGCTTCAGTTGGTGGGCCATCGTTGGCACCGGCCAGGCGGGTACGCAAGGTCGCACGACCATTGGATTTATCCAGGTACAACTGCTGGCCGGGGTAAATCCGGTGCGGGTTTTTAATGTCTTCCAGGTTCATGCCCCACAGCTCGGGCCAGCGCCACGGGGATTTAAGAAACATCCCTGAAATGGCCCACAGGGTGTCACCACGTTTGACGTTGTAGTTATCGGGTGCATTGGGCAGCAGGTCACCCACCGGAATGCCGTTTTGTGCAACCTGGCTAGCCGTGGCCTTTTGCTCGGCGGTAATCGGGAAGTTTTGCGCCATTGCCGGGTGGTGCATGGCTAGCGTCGCCGCCATCAGGCCCAGGGCTATTGAAATACGGCTGAAGTGACCAGAAATAGGTTGCATCTTGATGGACTCTTGGGTCTGTGTGTCTGGTACGGCTCAGTTTCAGGGGAAACCAGCCACGTTTAATCTTGACAATCTACTCTCAATTTTGTACCTAAGCCCTTGATTAGGCAACGAAAAAGCATGCGCGCAAGCCCCTGAGCGCTTAAAAGGGCTGAAAATTTGCGAAAATAGCGACATCTGATAACTTGCCATGACCCAACTCACCATTCTCCGCTACCCCGACCCCCGCCTGCACACCGTCGCCAAACCGGTCGCAGCAGTTGATACCCGCCTGCAAACGCTGGTGGATGACATGCTTCAAACCATGTACGAAGCCGAGGGCATTGGTCTGGCCGCAACGCAGGTTGACGTGCATGAGCGCCTGGTGGTGATTGACGTGAGTGAAGGGCGTGACCAGCCTTTGGTGCTGATCAACCCTGAAATTGTGTGGGCCAGCCCTGACAAGCAGGTGAACGACGAGGGCTGCCTGTCGGTGCCCGGCATCTATGACGGCGTGGAGCGTTCCACCAGCGTCAAAGTGCAAGCGCTGAACCTGGAAGGTGTTGTGCAAACCCATGAGGCAGAAGGCCTGCTGGCCGTGTGCATTCAGCACGAAATGGATCATTTGATTGGCAAAGTGTTTGTGGAGTACCTGTCGCCGCTCAAGCGCAACCGCATCAAGACCAAGATGATCAAGCAGATCAAAGCTGATTCATAGGGCAACTGATGAAGGTCATCTTCGCGGGTACGCCCGAGTTTGCCCGCGTGGCGCTTGAAAACCTACACGCCGCTGGTTTCGAGATTGCGCTGGTATTGACCCAGCCAGACCGCCCCGCTGGACGCGGTTTAAAAGTACAGGCATCGCCCGTCAAGCAGTGGGCGCAAGAGCGCAACATTGCTGTGGCACAACCCCGCAGCTTGCGGCTGGATGGCAAGTACCCGGATGACGCATTGGCTGCCAAAGTTGCGATTGAAGCGGCCCGTGCCGATGTGATGGTGGTGGCCGCTTACGGGCTGATCTTGCCGCAATGGGTGCTTGATATGATGAGCCAACAATTTTCCGACGGGCCGCCCCTAGGAAAATTAGCCCCCTCGGGGGGCAGCGTATTACACGAAGTGAAAAGCGTGGGGGCCAGGAAGCTGGGCTGCCTCAATATTCACGCATCTTTGTTACCAAGATGGCGCGGTGCAGCGCCGATTCACCGGGCGATTGAAGCGGGTGACATTCAGACTGGTATCACCATCATGCAGATGGATGCCGGGCTGGACACGGGCGACATGTTGCTGGTTGAAAAGCAGGCTATTGCGGCCAATGACACCACCGCCAGTCTGCACGACAAGCTGGCTGCGCTGGGTGGGCGCTTGGTGGTTGATGCACTTCAGCTGTTGGATGCGGGCAGCATCAAGCCCATTAAGCAGCCGCTTGAAGGCATCACCTACGCACACAAGATTGACAAGCTTGAGGCGCAAATCGACTGGCAGCAAAGCGCCACCGTGATCGAGCGCCGCATCCGCGCTTTCAATCCTTTTCCGGGTGCCACCAGCACGCTTGATGGCGCTGCCATCAAGTTGCAGGATGCTCATGTTTTAATAGCTGCTTGCGCCCATAAAATGGCG
>JAYWBS010000276.1:0-3030 GCA_043781295.1 Polaromonas sp. | reverse complement strand
CGATTGAGATGGCAATGTGGTCGCTGCTGGGGCCGCGTGGAGTGGATGTGCTGGAGTGGGAATCTTTCAGCGCGGGGTGGACGACTGATATCGTCAAGCAGCTCAAGCTGCCCAACACCAACGTCATCAACGCGGCCTATGGCGACTTGACTGATTTTGCAAAAGTAAACTTTGACAACGACGTGGTGTTTGTGTGGAACGGCACCACGTCTGGCGTGAAGGTGCCTGATGGCAACTGGATTCCTGGCAACCGTGCAGGCCTGACGTTGTGCGACGCCACGTCTGCCGTGTTTGCGATGGACATGCCGTGGGACAAGCTGGACGTGGTGACTTATTCATGGCAAAAAGTGCTGGGTGGTGAAGGTGCGCACGGCATGCTGATCATGAGCCCGCGCGCAATTCAAAGGCTGGAGGAATACAGCCCGCCGTGGCCGATGCCCAAGGTGTTCCGCATGAAGTCGGGCGGCAAGGTCACTGAAGGCCTGTTCAAGGGCGAGACCATCAACACGCCGTCGATGCTGTGCGTGTCTGACTATCTGGATGCGCTGCAGTGGGTTGAAAGCATTGGCGGTGTGAAGGGCACGATGGCCAGGAGCGAGGCGAACCTGAAAGTCATTGAAGATTTTGTCGCCGCGAATGACTGGATATCTTTCTTGGCCAAAGACAAAGCCACCCGTTCCAACACCAGCGTTTGCCTGACTTTGACCGCTACTGAAGAGCAAGTCAAAAAGATGGTGAAGCTGCTGGATGCCGAGGGCGTGGCCTACGACATTGGCGCGTACAAGGACGCACCTGCCGGGCTGCGCATCTGGTGCGGTGCGACGGTGGAAGCGTCTGATTTGCAAGCGCTGATGCCGTGGTTGAGCTGGGCGTACAAAGAAGTCCAAGCCTGATCGCCGTTATGCATAAAGTCAGAACCTACAACCAGATCTCCATCAAGGGTCTGGAGCGTTTCCCGCGCCAGTCCTACGAAGTCGGCAGCGACATCAGCCAGCCCGATGCCTTTTTACTACGCAGCCAAAAGCTGGCCGATGTGGAAGTGCCCAAATCACTGGTGGCCGCTGCGCGTGCGGGCGCTGGCGTGAACAACGTACCCATCGCAGACTACAGCAAGCGCGGCATTGTGGTGTTCAACACGCCGGGGGCTAATGCCAATGCTGTTAAAGAACTGGTGATGGCAGGCATGCTGCTGGCCACGCGCGGTATTTTGCCGGGCATGGTGTATGTCAATTCACTGACGGCCATGACTGACGCGGCTGAGATGTCGGCCCTGCTTGAAAAAGAAAAAGCCCGCTTTGCCGGTGGCGAGATCAAAGGCAAAACGCTGGGCATTGTGGGCCTGGGCGCGATTGGCTCGATGGTGGCTGACATGGCACTGGCCATGGGCATGAAGGTGGTGGGGTTTGACCCGGCGCTGTCGATTGACGCGGCTTGGCGTTTGTCAAATGAAGTCACCCGCATGGAGAATTTGCAGGCGCTGCTGGCCCGGGCGGACTACATCTCCCTGCACGTGCCGGCCATGGATGCGACCAGGCATCTGATCAATGACGAGGCGCTGGCCTTGATGAAACCTGGCGCGGTACTGCTGAACTTTGCACGTGAAACGATTGTGGATTCAAATGCCATTGAACGCAGTTTGAACAAAGGCAAGCTGGGCAAATACGTCTGCGACTTCCCAGAGCCGCTGCTGCTGAACCATGCGAATGTGATTGCCATGCCGCACATCGGTGCCAGCACTGAAGAGTCTGAAGAAAACTGCGCCGTAATGGCTGCCAACCAGTTGATGGACTACCTGGAAAGCGGCAATATCACCAACTCGGTGAACTTCCCGGCCGTGAACATGCCCAGAACACCGGGCACATCGCGCATCACTTTTTCAAACGACAACACCTCAGGCGTGCTGGGCCATGTGCTGTCGGTGCTGGCTGATAAAAAAGTCAACGTCGTCGACATGATGAACAAAAGCCGGGGCGAGCTGGCCTTCAACATCATTGACGTTGAAAGCCAACCTGGCGCTGATGTGGTGACCGCGATTGAGGCGGTTGAGCACGTGATTCGGGTTCGGGTGCTGGCGTAGTCAGAAATACTGCTTTCAGAGGTTAAAAACCGCTGTTTTCAGGTATGAAAAGTGCCTGTAGCCCAATAGATTCGGGCGCAAGCAGCTATTAAATATATAGCAATTTTAACGTTGCCAGGCCACGCGCTGCGCCAGCCGCTCAAACGCCATATCGACCGTTACAGCCAGCAAGGCGACCAATATCGCGCCCTGCAACACATACGCGGTGTTAAAGCCACTCAGGCCCACAATGATGGGCGAGCCCAGCGTTTTGGCACCGACGGTTGAGGCAATCGCTGCCGTGCCGATATTGATGATGACGGACGTTCGCACACCAGACAGCCACACCGGCAGCGCCAGCGGTATGTCGATGTAGCGCAAGCATTGGCGCTGCGTTAGCCCCAAGCTGTAAGCCGCTTGCCGTTGCGCTGCGGGTACGCCCTGCAAACCACTGACAGTGCCCTGCACCACCGGCAGCAAGCCATACAGCGCCAAGGCCAGCAGCGCCGGCAGCTCGCCAAAGCCCACCACCGGCACCGCCAGGGCCAGCACCGCCACAGGCGGGAAAGACTGGCTCATGGCCAGCACACTTTCAACCAGCGGCTTGAAGTGCTGACCTGATGGGCGCGTGACCCACACACCGATGGTGCTACCCGCCATAACTGAAAACAAACTGGACACGCCCACCAAAAGTATGTGTTGCCACAGCAGCCATACAAACGGCTCTTGCGTGTACACCGGGCGTTCAAGCTGCGGGAATGCGTAGGCAAACAGCGGTGTGGCATGCGGCAGCACCACGACCAACAGCGCCAGCAACGCTGCTGCCCAAAACAATCGGCTCTTCACAACACGCACTACAACATTTTTTATCACCATGGGTGCGCTCTCTGCCGGGCCAAGCCCATCAACACCTTAAACAGCGCATCAACAGCCACGCCCAGCGCAATGATGGGCAGCACGCCCAGCAGCACCAC
>JAYWBS010000275.1:0-25294 GCA_043781295.1 Polaromonas sp. | reverse complement strand
TTTATTGGCTGGACGCAAGTTATTGCGCGCTGGGTTGAACAGCTGTTGCCCAAGCCCGTCAAGTCTGCCGCGCATGGCCGTCCGCAGCACCTGGACGCATCGGCCCTCAGCACGCCGTCACTGGCTATTTCTTGTGCGGCGCGCGAGGCCATGCACCAGGCCGATGTGGTGGAAACCATGCTGCGCGGCATGCTGGACGTGATTAAAAAAGACGACCTGAAGCTAGCTGAAGAGCTGCGCAAACTCGATGACACCGTCGATGAACTCTACTCGTCCATCAAGTATTACCTGACCAAAATATCACGCGAGGCGCTGGCCGAAGAAGAAGCCCGCCGCTGGACCGACATCATCAGTTTTGTCATCAACATGGAGCAGATTGGCGACATCATCGAGCGCGTACTGCTGGACATTGAAGACAAAAAAATCAAGCCAGGGCGCAATTTTTCAGAGGCCGGCATGCTGGAGATCACTGAGCTGCATGAGCGGTTGATAGCCAACCTGCGGCTGGGCATGAGCGTATTTTTAAACGGCAACGTGCGTGATGCGCAAAAGCTGCTGGAAGAAAAAGCCCGCTTTCGTGACCTGGAGCGCGCTTACGCCACCACCCATTTGAGCCGCCTGAGTGCCAACACCGTGCAAAGTTTAGAGACCAGCTCGCTGCACATTGATTTGATCAGCGAACTCAAGCGCATCAACTCGCATATCTGCTCGATTGCTTACCCGATACTTGATTCCGCCGGGGCACTGGCACCGAACCGCTTGCGGCAATCAGCGCTGGTCGATTAGCTTTAAGACTGACGCAAAAATCAGCGCCGTTTCCAGCGTAAATTCGCCGCGCTGCATGGCGGCCAGCAACTGCGCCTGGTCCATCAGCACAAACTGCGCCACCTCACCGTCCTGGTTGTTGGGCGTCAAGCCATCAGGCAGAGTAGCCGTGTACCACTCAATGAACTCCTGCATGTAGCCCGCAGCGCCGTCGCTTGAAGGACGGCAGTTACTTTGGCGGCCACCATAGCGCAGGTCTTGCAGGTCGGCAATGCGTAGCCCGGCTTCCTCCCAAGTCTCCCGCGCCAAGGCGCTTTCAACCGTGTCTTCAGCGCTGACCATGCCGCCCATCAGCGTGTCCCATTTTCCGGGGTCATTGGGCTTGTCAAATGCACGCTGCTGCACCCAAAAGCGTCCGTCGGTGGTTTGCCCCACCAGGTGCACCGCCAGCGTGGCAATGCCCAATGGCCGCACGGCTGCGCGTTCAATCGTGCCAATTTGTATGCCCAACTCGTCACGCACCGCCAGTTGCTCATTGCGCCACGCGGCTGCCAGGCCGGCACTGCGCAACAAGTCAGCGAGCTGGTTCAAGCGGTTTGTGATGTCGTCAGCCGCCAAAAGCAAGTGCCAACCGATGCATTCATCAGAACTTGAACGCTCCTCTTTTAATAGCTTCTTGCGCCCGAATTCATTGGACTTTAAGGCTATTTGATGCATAAAAATTGGCTCCACAGAGCCAATTTTCATGTTCTGAACGTAAAAAGGTACTCGGGGCCGGGCTACAGGCAGATTGGCCTTGGCCTGCAAGGCTTTTAGCCAATCGTTGCCCTGCATCCTTACAGCGTCAAAATCGTGCAGCCAGTGGTCTTGCGTGCCTCCAGCGTGCGGTGCGCCTCGGCCACATCAGCGAGCGCAAAGCGCTGGTCTATCCGAATCACCACCTTGCCGCTCGTCACCATCTCAAACAGCTCATCGGCCATGGCCTGCGTTGATTCACGGGTGATGATGTGGGCGAACAGCGTTTGGCGTGTCACGTACAGCGAACCCTTGGGGCCAAGAATGCCTGGTGAGAACGGGGCCACCGGGCCAGATGCATTGCCAAAGCTGGCCATCAAGCCCAGTGGAGCCAGGCAATCGAGTGATCGGTCAAAGGTGTCCTTGCCGACCGAGTCATAGACCACCTTCACGCCTTTGCCGTTGGTTATTTCCTTCACCCGCGCCACAAAGTCTTCTGTTGCGTAGTTGATGACATGCGCCGCACCATGCGCCTTGGCCAGCGCGCATTTTTCGTCACTGCCTGCTGTACCAATCAACACCAAGCCCAACGCTTTGGCCCACTGGCAGGCAATCAAGCCCACGCCTCCGGCAGCCGCATGAAACAGCACAAAATCGCCCGCGTGCAGCCCACCCTGCGGCAGCGTGCGGCGCAGCAGGTACTGCACGGTCAAGCCCTTGAGCATCATGGCCGCGCCAGTTTCAAAGCTGATGGCATCAGGCAGCTTGCAAACGCATTTGGCGGGCATCACGCGCAGCTCGCAGTAGCTGCCCGGTGGCTGGCTGGCGTAGGCAGCGCGGTCACTGACCTTGAGGTGGGTCACACCCTCACCCACCGCCTCAACGATGCCTGATGCCTCCATGCCCAGTTGTAACGGCATGGGCAACTGGTACAGGCCGCTCCTTTGATAGACATCAATGAAGTTCAGGCCAACGGCTTTGTGGCGAATGCGGATTTCACCGGGGCCAGGGTCGCCTACCGTGACATCAACGAGTTTAATTTCTTCAGGGCCGCCGTGTTGGTTGATGCGTACGGCTTTGGAGGTTTGGGTGGTCATGAAGATTTTCCTTGTTGTGATGAGGTGTCGCGGATAAGGACGGTATGTTGCCACGAATCAGCTGCGGCTGCACAGGCGCAGCCCGACACTGCAAAAACCTTGACTCAGGCCTTGGCATCGCCGCCGTACTCGGGCCGTTTGGGGGTAAAGACATCCAGGTTCAGCACCACTTCATCACCAACCACCTCGCCCCAGTGCATGGTGTCGGGCGGCACAACCATCAGGCCACCGGCGCTGATGAGCACCTGTTCGTCGTTGTCACCCACATGAAAAAGAATCTTGCCCGCCAGGATGTAGACGATCTGCTCATTGGGGTGTTGATGCGGCTTGGGCTCGTGGCCCGGTGCCAGGCGGTGCAGCGCAAGCGTGGCACCGTTGCCTGCAAACGATTTGCGGTCTACGCCGGCGCGTACCGGCTCCCAGGGAATTGAATTCCAGTCAACGTGGTGCAAACTCATGATCGCCTTCTTTCTTTATTTTCCATTTGCAGTTTTTCCGAACAGGCCCATTGGCCGGATGGTGATGAATACCAGCAGGATCGACAGCGCAGCAATGTTTTTGAAGCCCGACCCAAACACCACGATGGCCATGGCCTGCGCAAGTCCCAACACAATACCGCCTATAAATGCGCCGCCAGGATTGCCAAAACCACCCACAATCGCCGCAATAAATCCGCTGATGGCAAACGACACGCCGACGTTAAACGCCGTGAACTGGGTCGGTGTGATCAGCACGCCAGCGATGGCGCCCAGGCCCGCAGACAGTGCAAAGGCATAGGCCAGCATTCTTGACACCGGGATGCCCTGCAAGGCAGCCGCTTCCCGGTTGATGGCGCACGCTCGCATCGCGCGGCCAACGCGCGTTTTGGCAAAGAACAACGCCAGCAAGGCCACCAGCACGATAGAGGTCACGGCGACGGCCATCAACTGGTAGCTGATCGCGACCTTCCCAAGCATCAGCGGCGGCAGGTCGATGAAGTTGGGCAGCGTTTTGGGCTGGTCGCCCGCCAGCAGCAAGGTTGCCCTTTCCAGCACAATCTGCACTGCAAGCGTGGCCAGAATCATCACGAACGGGGTGGCGTTTCGGCGCCATAGCGGCCGCACCACCAGGCGCTCAACCACCACACCCAAACCAGCCACCAGGGCGATGGCAATGATCGCCGAGACAAACAGCGACAGCCCCGCACGGGTCAGCAAGGCGTGGGTAATCATGCCGCCCAGCATGACGAATGCGCCCTGCGCAAAGTTGACGATGCCGCTGGCGTTGTAGATAACGCAGTAACCGATACCGATCAGGCCAAATACACAGCCTATGCCGACGCCCGAGACGATCGTTTGCGCAATAAAAACCGGGTCAAGCATAGTCAACGCCTCCCAGGTAGGCATCCAGCACGTCGTTATCTTTTTGCACGTCGAGGGGTGTTCCTTCGGCGATTTTTTTGCCGAAATCAATCACGATAACTTTGCGCGCAATGTTCATCACCAGACTCATGTCGTGTTCAATCATCAGCACGCTGATGCCGCGCTGGACGATCTGCCCAATGACCTGCGCCAGGTGATCGGTTTCTTCCCGGTTCAAGCCTGCGGCTGGCTCATCGAGCAACAGGAGTTTGGGTTGGGTGGCCAGCGCGCGGGCCACTTCCAGAAGCCGCTGCTGGCCATAGGTCAGCTCGGTAGCACCGAATTCCTCACGACCACCCAGGCCGACAAATGCCAGCAATTCGCGCGCATTGGCGTCAACCGCCGCCGTCTGCTCACGCGCGCGGCGCCCGCGCATCAGAGCGGCCCCTATGCCGCCTGAACTCTGAAGGTGCGAGCCGACGCGCACATTACCCAGGGCCGTCAGCTCGGGGAAAAGCTGCACCAGCTGAAACGTCCGGACCAGACCTTTCGCGGCCACCACCGCAACCGGCAAATGGGTGATCGTCTCACCATTAAAAAGAATCTGCCCTTCGCTTGGCGGAAGAAATCCTGAGATCAAATTGAACAGGGTGGTCTTGCCAGCACCGTTCGGTCCTATGATGGCGCTGATTTCGCCGGCCTCGACGGAAAAACTGACATTGTTGACAGCGGTGAGTCCACCAAATTTTTTGGTGACGTTGATCAGTTCCAGAATTTTCACTTGCGGCTCTTTGGAAGCAGACGGGCCAATGAGGATGCGCCCTTGGGCGCAAAAATCAGGATAACGATCAGCGCCGCGCCGTAAGCCAGGTCCTGGTAATCCTTGAAGGCGCGAAAGGTCTCGGGCAGCAGGCTGACAATCAGCGCGCCAAACAAGGGCCCGAAAATCGAGCCTATGCCGCCCACATACAGCATCATGAAGCCCGCAATCACCATGTGCAGCCCGAATACTTCGGGACTGACAAAGCCGACAAAGTGCGCCATCAGCGAGCCGGCAACGGCGGCATACACCGCAGCAATCACAAACGCCGCCAGCTTGTAATGCGAGACCTGGATGCCAAGCGCCTGTGCCGCGTCTTCGCTGCCCGCAATGGCCGCGAGCGCCATGCCAAAGCGTGACTCCTTCAGGCGGTAGGCCGCCAGCAGGGCAATGGCCAGCACCAGGATTAAAAACAGCAGCTGCAACCGGGCATCGACCAGTTCCCAGCGTCCGATGCCAAATGGCGGTATGCCTGAAATACCCATATAACCCTGCGTGACGGATCGCCATTCAACCGCAATCTCATAAACGATCATGCCGAGTGCGAGCGTGGCCATGGCCAGGTAATGGCCACGCAGCCTAAGCGCAGGATAGCCAACCAGTACGGCAACGATGACCGCAGCGCCCACGCCAATCGGCAAGGCGGCAATCGGCTGCCAGCCGTAGGTCGACGTGAGCACCGCTGACGCATAGCCGCTCAGTGCGGCAAACGCATTTTGACCAAACGACACCTGCCCCGCATAACCCATGAAAAAATTAAGGCCAGTGACAAAGATGGCGTAAATCGCCGCAAAGCTCAACACCGTGAGCAGGTAACCGCCCGCCACGAAGGCGTAGGTAAACAGGGCTAGCGCCAGCCCGGCCAGCGCATACCGCACCAGGCGGCTCGAATCAGGCAGCGGCAAGATAGTACCTCGCAAGATCATGCGGCGAACGGATTTGGTCGGGCGTTACTTCACTGACCACCCGCCCGACAGAAAGCAAATAGGCGCGCTTGGCCAGCTTCAGGGCCAGCGGCGCTTTTTGTTCGACCAGCAGCACACTCAACCCGGCTGCGTTCAATGCACCCAGCGTGACAAAAATCTCTTCAGCCAGACGCGGGGCCAAGCCAAGCGACGGCTCGTCAAGCAACAATAATTTTGGCGCAGCCATCAAGCCACGGCCGATAGCCAGCATCTGTTGCTCGCCACCCGACAGCGAGCCGCCTAATTGACTTTGCCTGTCTTTGAGACGCGGGAAAAGCTCAAAAACACGCTCTAAGCGGGTCTTGATCTCGGCCTTGTCGGTTGCCAGATAAGCCCCCAGGTCGAGATTCTCAAGCACCGTCATGGGACCAAAGACGCCGCGACCTTCGGGCACCAGAACCAGCCCGCGCATGGTGCAACTGCGGGCATCTGACCTGGGCAAAAGCGAGCCTGCAAACGTGACGCTGCCCGCGCCTTCAACCAGGCCCATGATGCGGCGCAGCAAGGTTGACTTGCCGGCGCCATTCGGCCCCAGCACCGCCACCAACTCACCGTCATTGACGTGCAGGTCGGTCGCGTGCAAGGCCTCGATAGGGCCGTAGCGCGCAGTCAGCCCCTTGACCTCCAGCCGTGACGGCGCTGCCTGGCTCACTTGACGATCTTCACCTTGGTGCCCGACATCGTTGCCAGGAACAAAGGGTTGTTGATCACCCCCTGGTGATTGGTCGGGCTGAAGTTGTAGACACCCGCCGTGCCCTGGTAGCCAGTCACATTTTCAAGGGCATCGCGCACCTTGGCGCCTTCGAAGGAATTCGCCGCCAGGATGGCCGCCTGTATGACATACACCGCGTCCCAGCCCCGGCCGGCCCAATTGGCATCGCGCTCGCCGAACTTGGCTTTCCATGGCACCAGAAAATCAGCGATGCTGCGTTTCAGCGGACTCGAAGGCAGCGCGTCAACCACCTGGGCTGGCGCGGCGACAAAGAAGAATTTTTCGCCCAGTACTTCTGCCACCGGCTGGAACACCGTCAGGTCTTCCAGGCTGGTGAGCAGCAGCGTCGGCAGGCCCAGTTGCTTGATATTTTTTGCTGCGGTTAGCGTGGTACCGCCCAAGCCGATTTTCAAAATCGCGCCCGCGCCTGCGGAATTCATCTTGCCGATTTGAACCGACAGATCAGGGTCGTCGGTCTTGTACTGCTCGACACCGACGACCTGGATGCCATAGGCCGCCGCAGATTTTTCTGCCACCGTCTTCTGCAAATTGGCGTAAGGCGAAGGGTCATGCAACACGCCTATCTTGCGAATCTGGGTGTTGTCACGAAGATACTCAAGACGCCTTTCAACTTCAAAGCGAGCTGGCGGCAAGGTGCTGAAGGCCCACTTCAATTCATCTTCTTTGGGCGGCAGGATAGAACACAGCACCATCGGGATCTGCGCTCTTGCCACCGCGCCAGCGGCGGCGAAATTGCCAGCAGACACACAACCCGACGCAAAAATATCGACCTTGTCGCTGCTCATCATCTTGCGATAGACGATGACCGCCTCTTGCGGCTCGGAGCGATTGTCCTCAACGATCACCTCAATTTTTCGGCCCTTGATGCCGCCTTTGGCATTGATCGCATCAGCCGCGAGCTTGACGCCATCGCTCCACGACCTGTCCACGGTGGCGGCGTAGCCCGTCAGGCCCGCAGAGATACCGATTTTGTAATTTTGCGCTGAAACCGGTGCACCGGACAGAACAAGAATTGCACCAGCAACCAAACTTCCCAACGTTGTTTTCAGATTTTTACAGGTCATTTTTGTCTCCATAAATTTAATATTTCTATACCGCTTTTCCGTAACCGCCACCCCCCGGCGTTTCGAGTACGACGGCTGCATTTGCGTGCAACAAAATTTTGTGCGCCTCCTTGAAGGGTTTGTCATCTACCGTAAAACGGCCCGCCGCCCCCGGCTCTGCGCCATCCAGACCTTCGGGTCCTTTTTCGAGGCGGCTGGGCACCGCGTTCAGCAGCCACGGGTGTGGCGTGCGCATATGAAAGCGGATGATCTGACCATCACCACCCCGCTCACGGCCCGCGCCGCCTGAGCCAAGGCGCAACTCCTTTTGGTCAAACACGATGGGAATCACTGCCTCCATAATTTCAATCGGCACTGCGCCTACGCCAGTTGGGTAAGCGGTCGCATTCGGGCCAGGCTTGGTTTTGCGCGCGCCCATGCCGCCAGAATAATTGAACATCGACGACGTAAAGGCCTGCCCATCGCTGCGCTTGCCCTGGATCTGGATGGTCCAGACCGCGCCTGCGCCTTCAGCCAGCACGCGGTCAGGGATGACCTGGTGCAAAGCCTTGAGAATCGGCATCGGCACATACATGCCGACCACATGCCTGGCGTTGACTGGCACCGGGTATTCACAGTTGACGATTGAGCCCTTCGGCGCGGTGACGATGATGGGTGCCAGACTGCCGTGGTTGTTCGGCAGGTCCGGGTTCAGGCAACTGCGTATGGCGAAGGTCGAATAGGCATGCGTGTAGTTCATCACGACGTTGATGCCGGCAGCGCTGGCACCTGAGCTGCCCGCAAAGTCGATCGCAATCTCACCCTTGACGTTGTCTATCGTGACGGCTGCCTTGAGCGTGATGATTTCACCGCCAGGCACATCAAACTCGCTTGCCCCATGGAAAGTCCCGGCCGGCAACTTGCGTATCTCGGCGCGGGTGGAGTCCTCCGAACGCTTGATGATCTCATCTGACAACTGCTCAATGTCAGCCAGGCCGTAGCGCTTGCACATGGCCAGCAGGCGCTCGCCGCCGGACTTGCCACTCGACACCTGCGCCGCCAGGTCGCCGAACACATGGTCAGGCGTGCGGACATTGCTACGAATAATGTCATGGATGGTTTTGTTCGGCACGCCGCGTTCAAAAAACTTCAGCGGTGGAATCCACAGGCCTTCTTCATGAATGTCGCGCGCACCCGCGCCAATACCGTAGCCGCCGATATCGGTGTGGTGAATGGTCGAGCCGACGTAACCAATCAACTTGCCCGCATTGATGATGGGCGACAGCAGCGTGATGTCAAAAAAGTGACCCGCCGACAGCCACGGATCATTGGTGATGACCACATCACCTTCTTCAAGCTGCCCATCAAAAATCCGGTGCAGGTGCCCGCCCGCTGCTGCCAGGGAATTGATGTGGCCGGGCGTTCCCGTGTTGGCCTGCGCCACCATGCGGCCACGCGCATCGAACAGCGCGCTGGCCAGGTCACCAGCCTCCCGCACCACCGGGCTGAAGGCAATGCGCTGCAGGCTTTTGGCCTGCTCGCTGACAATACTAATCAGGTTTGACCAGAGTATTTCAAGTTCAATGCCGTCCATGGTCAGTCCTTTAGTTGTGCAACGATGCAGCCAAACGCATCGACCTGCGCGGTCCAGCCGGGCAGAATGACGATGGTGGTTTCGCGTTCTTCGATGATCACGGGGCCGTCAATCTTCTGGTCTTTTGCGATCGAGACACGGTCATAGACCGGCACCATCTGGTCGTCCTGCCACAGGTGCACTTTGCGTGAATTTTTGGGTTTTCCCGGTTTTGACAGCAATGCGGTGGCCACATGAAAAGGCACCAGCGGTCCGCGCGCGGTCAGGCGCCAGCTAACAACCTCGGTGGGCACATGCGAAGGCTTGAAACCGTACTGCGCCTGGTAGGCCAAATCAAACGCGGCCTGGATGGCTGCCGCATCATGCGTGCTACGCGGGTCTGTTTCCAGCGTGACGCTGACCTCGTTTTGCTGGCCAAGGTAGCGAATGTCTGCGCCGTAAATCAGCGTGATCTCCTGCGGACTACAGCCAGCGGAGATCAGCGCGCTGCTGCCCTCTTTGCTCATCTCATCGAACAGGCGGTCTGTCCTGGCCCAGTCGGTAGCATCTAGCAGGCCCAACGCACTGCGCACCAGGTCAAGCCGAACCGGCGTCACCAGCGTTCCAAAGGCCGACAGCACACTGGCCTGCGGCGGGAAGATCACCGATTTGCTTTGCAGCAGCGAGCCCACTTCGCAGGCATGCACCGGGCCTGCGCCGCCAAAGGCAAACAAAGAAAGCCCCCGATAGTCAATGCCTCGGTCGGTCGCGTGGGCGCGGGTTGCACCTGCCATGGCTTCGGCAACAATCCGGTAAATGCCACGCGCAGCGGTATGCGCATCGGTACCCAGGCGCTTGCCAAGCTGCGCAATCGCCCGCTCACTTGCAGCGACATCCAGTTGCATGTCGCCGCCCAGAAAATTATCAGCGTCGAGAAGACCGAGCAACAAGTCGGCATCCGTCACGGCAGCGCCCTCGCCACCACGACCATAGCAGGCCGGGCCGGGCATCGCACCTGCGCTTTTGGGTCCGACTTTCAACAGCCCGAGATCGTCCACATAGGCCAGGCTACCGCCACCGGCACCAATCTCGATCATGTCAATCGACGGTATCGTGACCGGCATGCCGCTGCCTTCCTTGAAGCGGTAACGGCGATCAACCTCAAACAAGCCAGTAATCAGCGGTTTGAAATTCTCAATCAGACAGGCCTTGGCGGTTGTGCCGCCCATATCGAACGACATCAAACGGTCAAGTCCCAGCACTTTTGCGTAGTGGCTGGCCGCCAGCGCGCCGGCAGCCGGGCCACTTTCTATCATGCGGACCGGATTGCGCCCCGCCACATCGGTGCCTATGATGCCGCCTGACGACAGCATGATCAGCGGCTCGTTCGGGTAGTTTTCCTGCTTGAGCCTTTTGGCCAGCGCGCGCAGATAGGGCTGGGAAATCGGCATCGTGAAGGCATTGATCGCCGTCGTCGAGGCGCGTGGATATTCGCGTATCTGCGGCGCGATTTCTGACGACAGCGAGACAAACAAATCGGGCATTGCGGTGCGTAGCATCTCGCCAACAGTGCGTTCGTTTTCCGGATTGGCATAGCTGTTCAAAAAGCAGACCGCGACCGCCTTGACTTGCAGCTTTATCATTTCCGCGATGCAGGCCTGCACGTCTTGCCTGGACGGGACTTCCTGCACCGTACCATCGGACAGCATGCGCTCGGAGATGCCATAGGTCAGCTCACGCGGCACCAGCGGCGGCTGGAATTCGATTTGCGGGTCGTACATGTCATAGCGATGTTCATTGCGTATGGACAGCACGTCGCGAAAGCCTTTCGTCACCAGCATGGCGGTTTTCAAACCCTTGCGCTCTATCAGTGCGTTGGTCACCACGGTGGTCGCATGCACCACCACGCCATCAATGTCGGCTGGCTTGAGCTTGGCTTTGGCAAGCACCGAATTGACGCCCGCAAAAAAACCCTCCAGCAAATCATTCGGTGTTGTCAGTGTTTTGTCGACGACGAGCTGCCCGTCCGAGCCGCGCAAAACAATATCGGTGAAGGTGCCGCCAATGTCTACTGCCAGCGAATAAGTCAAACTTTTTCTCCTTTGATACGCGGACTGCGACTGCCCAGTGCGCTGGATACCTGATGCGCGGCGCGCGTGACCAGCTCTATCAGCTCAGCGCCTGGCCTGGCCGCTATGAGCCGTGTCGAGCCGATGATGGCGATGGCGCCCGCATAGGCGTTGCGGTGGTCAAAAATGGGCGCGGCAAGCGCGTTGACACCAGGCACAATTTCATTGGCGGCGGTGGCCCAGCCATTTTTCTGCACCGCCTTGATGGCTTTTTTCAGGGCTGGTGCGCTTTTGATGGTGTCAGCCGTCCACGACTCGAGTGATGCCTGTCCCATGCTTTCCAGCAGGTGCGGTGGGCCAAAAGCCAGCGCGGTTTTGCCGTGCGCCGTGGCGTGAAAATCCATTTTGGTGCCGGGCTTGATGCCGAACTCGACCACGGTGCGGCCCTGTAGCAGCTCCAGCGCAATCACCTCATCGTTGATCAGGGCGGACAGCGAAACCGCCTGCCCGGTCGCTTCCCGCAGCAGCGACATGTCGTTGCGTGCCGCCGTCAGGATGTTGAAGCGTTCGCGCAGCGTTTCACCCAGGACCAGCAGCTTGATGCCAGCCTCATAACGGTTGGTTTCCTCGTCCTGACGCGCAAAACCGTGCTTTACCAGCGCCTGAATATGGCGATAAATCGTGGCCTTGGACGACTGTAAAACTTTTGCCAGATCCGTCACGCCAACTGGCTTGCGACTTGCCACCAGATATTCCAGCAAGTAAAGCGAAAGATCCACCGTACTGGTAGCCGCTTTAGCGCGAGGGCTGTCATCGAGCGCAGTAGCGCCAGCGACAGAGGATGTTGAGATCAGCATAAATTTGTAAAAGTGTATGAACCTATTGTTTCATTGAATGAAACACTATTTCAATACTTTATCAGCGTACCAGCGGCCAGGAAGATGGGGCAAACCCTAGAGCCTGTGCAGCTGAAGGACTGTTGGCCCAAAAGCGATAGCCGTGCGCCATCTGTCGCCGATTTTTTGTTGCTTGTGGGCCGGATTGTGGTGTCGAGCATCCCAACTGTTCGGCAATCTATGGGTATGCGAGTAAGATTACAGTCTTACTTTTTAAACCGTATCACCATGCAAACCACTTTGTTGTCAAGCAAGGGGCAAGTCATCATCCCCAAGATGCTGCGTATGGCCCGACGCTGGAGCGCGGGCACCCGGCTTGAAGTGCAAGACACACCCGAAGGTCTATTACTGAGGCCCATCACACCCGCCAACAAGACCGAACTGAAGCGTGGACTAGAGGTTATTCGCCAGCGCGTGGCCTATGCTGGCCCAACACTTAGCCTGGCAGACATGGATGCAGCGATTTTGCAAGAGGCCAGCAAGGTGCGCCGCAAGCCGTCAAAGTAATGGCTGCACTAGACACCAACATCGTGGTCAGGTTAATTGTCGGCGACGACCCCAAACAGGCACGCGCCGCAGAAAAACTGGTCGCCTCAGAGCCTTGCACCATTGCTGCATCAGTGTTGATGGAATGCGAATGGGTTTTGCGTGCAGGGTATCGCCTGGACGCAAAATTAATCGCCATATCGATGCGTGATCTTTTGAACCTGCACAACATAGCGGCATCTGACCCCGTGTTAACCCAACAAGCGCTGCAAGGCTACGAAGCTGGGCTTGACTTTGCCGATGCCCTGCATGCCGCACAACGGCTTGATGGAGAAACCTTCGCCACGTTTAACAAGCAATTCGTTCAGCGCGCGCCAAAAGCAGGTGTGCTTGGGGTGAAGCTGGTTAAAGTCTAAAAATCAGGACTCGCAGGCAATAGCGTCTGCCTGTTGCCGCTACACCCCCATCCGTACCCGCCGCGCGGACTCTTCGTCCTTCGCATCGTCAATCTCGCGCATCACACTGCGCATGTCGGGAGCCCCGGCCTTGTGCGCAAAGTGGCCTGTCAAGCGGGTGTCGGGGTAGAGCACGCCGCGCTGGTACAGGTCCCACATCTCCAGGCCATAGCTGGTTTGCAGCAGCTCCGGCGCAAACTGGCCAAAGAAATTGCGCAGGTTGGCCACGTCGCGCAGCAGCATGCGGGCCGCGTGGTTGTTGCCTGCGGCGTCAATGGCCTGCGGCAGGTCGATGATGACGGGCACATCCACACCGCCTGCCACACTGTCCTCATGGCCCAGCAAAATATTGAACTCTGACAAGTCGCCATGGACCACCCCGGCGCACAGCATGCGCACGACTTCCAGCAGCAGCGCGGCATGGTGTTGGCGTGCATCGCCAGGCGTAAACACCACATCATTCAGGCGTGGGGCTGCATCGCCATGCGCATCGGTCACCAGTTCCATCAACAGCACGCCATCGCAAAAGTTATATGGTTTGGGCACGCGCACACCCGCTGCGGCCAGCCGGTAGAGGGCATCGACTTCAGCGCTTTGCCAGGCCGCTTCTTGTGCTTGTCGGCCAAATTTGGTGCCTTTGGCCATGGCACGCGCCTGGCGGGTGTTTTTGACCCTGCGGTTTTCGGTGTAGTCCACAGCCTGGCGAAAGCTGCGCTCGGTGGCCTCTTTGTAGACCTTGGCACAGCGGGTGTCATCACCCACGCGCACGACATAGACCATGGCTTCCTTGCCACTCATGAGCTGGCGCACGACGCTGTCGATCAGCCCTTCTTCGATGAGCGATTGCAGGCGTTTGGGTGGTTTCATAAGCCTCTATTGTGAAGCGGCCAAGTCTGCTGCCAGCTGATGCAAAAAAAAAGCGCGTGCTGCAGAGTGAATCTGCCTCACGCGCCTTTTTCGGGTGGGGTGAACTTATTCGCCGCCGACCTGAATTTTGCGTCCATTGACGGGCTGTATCGGGCGATTGTTGAGCGGGTAAATTTTTCGGAAAGCAGCCACCTGATCCTTGGACATCGTGACCGGATTTTTAAGCACAAACCAGCGCACGCTTTCGCTGCACGGCGGTGTGGTCAAAGAGCCGTTGAAGGTGAAGTAGGTGCGGTTGGCGGGCAGCAGGTCAGCCGCGCTGATCATGGTTTTGGGCAGGTTGCGTATTTCGCCCGAGTCGCGCGGCAGCTTGTCCCAATAGGCTTTGAGCGCCTTGTTTTCGTCGCCCCGGTCAAACAATACCGCTACAACGGCAAGCTTGCCTTCAGCGCTTTGGTGCACCAGATGCGCCACCAGATCAAACTCTTTACCGTCAATTTCTTCTTCACTCGGGGTATGAAAGTGGTATTGCAGCAGGTTGTATTTATCCTTGCCGACGGTGATGGAACTGCCCTTGTCATATTCAAGCTGAACGGTGTGGCCGTTGTTGACGATGTTGAGCTTGGACGGCTGGTAGTTAAATTCGATTTTGTCGAGCTTGGCTTTTTCAGCAGAAGCCGTTTTGATGTCGATGGGTGACTGCTCTTTGCCCAGCTTGCAAGTTGCAAAGTCTTTGGCCAGGTCGCCCCACTTGTCAGCGCTCTCGGCACCGTGGTATCCCCACTTGGGCGCGTTGTCTGCCGCCATCGCGCTGCCAGTCACGGCGGCTGCAAAAATGCTAGCGGCGGCAACCCATTTATTGAATTTAAAACTCATAGCGTTCCTCATGTCAGTCCTTTGTTGTCGTAAGTTCATCTGGAATGGCAATTTGTTGCCTCGCAGCTTCAGGCAAAAGAGCCCCGTGCCTGCAAAGAATCAAACGACCAAGCTTACAATAACTTGCAATTAGCAGACTTGTCAATGGTCTGAATGGACCAGTCCCATACGCCTAGGGTTTGCACCCGATTGAGAACGATTTAAAAAGTACCCGAATAAGCCCCGCCATCGGCCAGCACGTTTTGCCCGGTCATGTAGGCGGCATGCGTGCTGCACAAAAATGCGCAAATCGCGCCGAATTCTTCAGGGGTACCAAAGCGCTGGGCAGGGATGGTTTTTCGGCGTGCGTCCATCACGGCCGATATAGGCTGACCAGACTTTTCAGCCGCACCTTTCATGGTGGTTTTGAGGCGGTCGGTATCAAACGCGCCGGGCAGCAGGTTGTTGATGGTGACGCCGCTGGCTGCCAGAGAGCTGCGCGATACGCCCGCCACAAAACCCGTCAGGCCGCTGCGCGCACCGTTGGACAGCCCCAAAATGTCAATCGGCGCTTTAACAGCACTCGACGTGATGTTGATGATGCGACCAAAACCGCGTGCCGCCATGCCGTCCACCGTGGCCTTGATGAGCTCAATCGGCGTCAGCATGTTGGCATCTATGGCCTTGATCCACGCGTCGCGCTCCCAGTTGCGGAAGTCGCCCGGCGGCGGGCCACCTGCATTGGTGACCACAATGTCAAAGTCTTTGCGCACGGCAAACACCGTCGCACGGCCATCAACTGTCGTGATGTCAGCGGCTACGTATTGCACGCTAGCCCCCGAATCACGGGCGCAAGTAGCTATTAATTGTGTAGCAGCCGCCGCAAGCGCGTCAGCGCCTCGGGCCACGATGAGCACATGCACACCCTCGCGCACCAACGCCTGGGCGCAGCCCAGACCCAAACCCTTGCTGGCGCCGCACACCAGCGCCCATTTGCCTGCAATACCTAAATCCATAATAATTCCTGTGTTGTAGCTAACCCGAGTGGAGCAGACCATGATACTGAGTAAATGCATCGCACAGGCAGCGCTGGGCATCTGTGCTGTGCTGCTGCTGGGCAGCACCGCGCTGGCGCAAAGCACCGTACCCAGCCAAACGCCCGATGAGGCCATGCTGATCAAGCGCCCGGCCCAACTGCGTGAGGCACCCGCTGAGTCGTCGCGCAGCCTGCAAGCACTGCCCATGCAAACCAGCGTTACCCGGCTTGGCGAACGGCAGGGGCCGTGGATCAAGGCCCGCACTGCGGATGGCAGCACGGGCTGGGTACATATGTTTGACGTGACCTCTGCCAGCAGTGGTGCCCAAGCCAACCCGGTCGCCAGCGCGGGGGCCGGTGCACTGCGCGGCATCACGAATTTTTTCAATCGGGGAAGCGCGCAGCAGGCGGGCAGCAATGTGGCAACCTCAACGCTGGGCATACGTGGCCTGGGGGTTGAAAACCTGGCGAATGCGCAGCCTGACGTGGCCGCCGTCGCGCAGGCCGATGCCCTGCGGGTAGATGCCGTGCAGGCCAGGCAGTTTGCGGTCACCGCAGCACTGGTCAGCAGGCCGGTAGATGCCCTGCCGGCGGTTGCGGCACCCCTTGCGCCCGCCAGATCATCAGGTACGTCTGGTACATCCGGCGCATCTGCGCCATAACAAGGGAGCCCTCCATGACCACACGGCAAACACATCACACATCGAAACCAGTCATCAGCCGTACGGCGCACGGCCTGGCAATGGCTGCCGCGCTGTTAGTCGGCATCATGCCTGCCGCCACCCAAGCGCAAGATGCCGCCAAGGCATTGGGGCTGTTCCAGTCGCTGATGGGCGCTGGCCAGGCGGCCAAGCCAGCACCTGCTATGCCCAACTCGCCATCGGGCCTGGCAGGTGCACTGCTGGGGTCCAGTCTGGCACCAACAGCCGCCGCCCAGGGCAATCGTGGTGCGGACCTGTTTCAGCTGTTATCGCAGTCACTCGACCAGATTGATGAGCCACGTGAAATCCAGATCGGCCAGCAACTTGCCGCCATCTTGCTGGGCAGCAAACCGCTGCTGCCAGACATGGCGATGCAGCGTTACCTGAACCAGTTGGGCCGCTGGATCAGCCTACAGTCAACCCGCCCTGACCTGCCCTGGACATTCGCGATTCTGGACGACCCCGGCTTTAACGCCTTTGCCGCACCTGGCGGCTACGTTTTTGTGACCAAGGGCCTGATGGACCGCGTGCAGGACGAGGGCGAACTGGCGGGTATTTTGGCGCACGAAATGACCCACGTGACGGCCCGGCATCATTTGATTGCCCTGAACAAGGCCGCACGCACAGGCCTGCTGACGCAGGTGATCGGCTCGCAGCTTAAAAATGACATTGGCGGTATGGTGTCGTCCCAGTTGCTGGCGCTGGGCCGCAACATTTACAGCAAGGGACTTGACCAGGACGACGAGCTGGAGGCTGACCGCACCGGGGTGGCTATGGCCGCCAGAGCCGGGTTTGACCCCTACGGTCTGGTGGCCGTGCTGCAGCAGTTGCGCACCGCTGCACCAGACGATGCGCTGTTTGCCCTGTCACTGAGCACCCACCCACCAGCACAGCTGCGGATCAACCAGCTGGAGCTGGCCATGGGCACACGGCTGGATGCCTATGCGGGCCAGAGCAACATCACCATTGCACAGCGCTTGGAGACGCTGGCAGCGGCTAACCGCAGACCCACGGCGCAAGCAAAGGCGCCTGTTCCAACATCAAAAGCGGTGCCTGACAAAAAGAAAAATTAGCGCTGTGTTCTGCTAAACACAAAAATACCCGCAATCACCAGCGCCGTACCGACGGCCACCCACAACGTAAACGGCTCGCCCAAAATGACCACGCCCATCAAAATGGTGGACATGGCACCCAGCATGCCGGTTTGCGCTGTCATGCTGGCCCCAATGCGTTCAATCGCCATCATCACCAGCAGCACGGGCAGGGCCGTACACAGCGTGCCGTTGAGCAGCGACAACCAGACCACTTCAGGCGCTACCCAGGCGGCGCTGATGGGCCTGAGCACTACAAACTGTAGCAGGCAGCACAGACAAGCCACCAGGCTGGCAAGCCCAACCAGCCGCAACGAGCCAATGCGTTTGACAATCTCGCCGCTGTAGACCAGGTACAGCGCATAGCTGATGGCACTGAGAAACACCAGCAGCGCGCCCCAGGCTGCGCCCGCGCCTTGCAGCGTGATTTCATGCCCGAACACCAGCACCACGCCGCTGTAGCTGATCGCCATGCCAACAACCTGCCGCACCGAGGCACGCCGCTTGTACAGCACCAGGCCAAACAGCATGACCAGCGTGGGGTTGAGGTACAAAATCAACCGATCCAGCGAGGCACTGATATAGGCCAGCCCGGCAAAGTCCAGAAAACTGGAAAGGTAATAACCACTAAAGCCAAGCAGCGCCACATCGCGCCAGTCCTTGCGCGTCAGCGCGGCCTGGCCGCGGCTGGCCCACCAAGCCATCACGGCAAAAATGGGCAATGCAAACAGCATCCGGTACATGATCAGCGTGACGGCATCCACGCCATGGCGGTAAGCCAGCTTGACGATGATGGCTTTGCCGCTAAAGGCCAGCGTACCGACAATAGCCAATGCCATCCCGGGCAGAATGCTTTTTTTAGTAGCTATGTTTTTTATAGCTGCTTGCGCCCGTATTTGTTGGTCTGGAGGCTTATTTGACACCTAAAATCGGCCTAAAAGAGTAATTTTTGATGCTTTCACAAGCTTAAAATCCAACCGCCTGCCCATCGCGACGCGCATCGCTGGCGGCAACGTAACCTTCGACTTTCGGGTCGCCTGCCAGCCAGATGAACTGGGCCGCACCAAAGTCCTGGTACGAGTCATTGATGACCTCCATGCGGTGGCCACGCTGGGCCAGGCCCTGCACAGTCGCCTGGTTCATGGCGGCTTCTACGTTGATTTCAAAGCCCGCGTTGTAGCGCCAGCGCGGTGCATCGCATGCGGCCTGCGGGCTTTGCTTGTAGTCCAGCATGCGCACCAGCGTTTGCACGTGGCCTTGCGGCTGCATGTTGGCGCCCATCACGCCGTAGCTCATCACGGGCTTGCCGTCTTTGGTCAAAAACGCAGGGATGATGGTGTGAAATGGCCGCTTGCCAGGCGCGACCTGGTTGATGCCCTCGTCCAGGCTAAAGCCATGGCCCCGGTTTTGCAGGCTGATACCAAATTCAGGCTCGACGCAGCCCGAACCAAAGCCCATGTAGTTGCTTTGGATAAAGCTCACCATCATGCCGTCTTCGTCTGCTGTGCTGAGGTAAATCGTGCCGCCCTTCACAGGGTTGCCCGCACCAAAATCTTGCGCCTTTTTCATGTCAATGAGTTTGGCACGGGATGCCAGATACGCGTCATCCAGCATTTGCTCTAGCGTCACCGCCATTGACGATGGCTCGGCCACATATTTGTACACGTCGGCAAAGGCCAGCTTCATGGCTTCGATCTGCAGGTGCTGCGAGTCCACACCATCTACCGCCAAACTGGCCACATCAAACTTGTCCAAAATACCGACAGCTATCAGCGCAGCGATGCCTTGGCCATTGGGCGGAATTTCGTGCAGGGTATAGCCCCGGTAGTTTTTGCTGATGGGTTTGACCCACTCTGGCTGGTAGTCAGAGAAGTCTTTGAGCATATGGCTGCCACCGTTGGCTTGGGAGAACCGGCAAATCGCCTCGGCAATCTCACCTCCATACAGTGCTGCGCCTTTGGTAGCAGCAATCGCCCGCAGGCCTTTGGCTGCAGCTTTGAACTGAAACAGATCGCCAACATTTGGCGCACGCCCCCAAGGCAAAAAGGCATTGGCGAAACCTGGCAGGCCTTGCAGCTCGGGGGTAGCGGCTTCCCATTTTTGCTGAACTACCGGGCTCAAGAGATAGCCGCGTTCGGCAATGTCAATGGCGGGTTGCATCAGCTCAGCAAAAGGCAGCTTGCCAAAACGCTCGCTCAAAACCGCCCAGCTGGCCACAGCACCAGGCACAGTGACGGAGTCCATGCCGCGCTTGGGCGGCGCATTATTTCCAGATCTATTGCCGGGGTATTTGCGTTTGAAGTACTCGGGTGTCCAGGCCTGTGGCGCGCGGCCTGATGCGTTCAAACCATGCAGTTCCTTGCCGTCCCAAATCAAACAAAACGAATCGCTGCCCAGGCCGTTGCTGACCGGCTCAACAATCGTCATCACGGCAGCAGCGGCAATGGCTGCATCAACGGCATTGCCACCCAACAGCCGCATGCGCAGCCCGGCAGTCGAAGCCAGCGGGTGCGAGGTGGACACCACGTTACGGGCAAACACGGGTGTGCGGGTGGTGGTGTAGGGGTTGTTGAAATCGAAGTTCATGGGTCTTGAAAAATACAAAAAGGAAATGCAAAAAGGGAATACAAAAATTGTCCGGTTGAAATCAGGTTTCAAATACCTTGTTGTGCAAACGCCTGAGCAATAACCAGACCACCAGCACAACGACGGGTACAGCCATCGCCGTGGTGGTTTCTGCGGTCAAGGGCCAGCCGATGGTCTTTGCCCCCCGGGCCACGTAATACACCAACCCGGAAATGTAGTAAGTGATAGCGGCGACCGACAGGCCTTCAACCGTGGATTGCAATTTGAGCTGCAAGCCCTGGCGCTGGTTCATCGCACCCAGCAGTGCCTGGCTGCTTTGCTGCTGTTCAATTTCAACACGGGTGCGCAGCAGGTTGCTGATGCGCGAGACGCGTTGGCTCAGCGCATCTTGCCGCCGCGTGGCCCATTGGCAGGTGCTGCGCGCAGGGCTTAAGCGTCGGTCCATGAACTCACGAATCGTTTGCAGGCCAGCCAGTCGGGACTCGGCAATGTCGTCGATGCGTTTGTCGACCAGTTCAAAATATGCGCTGCTGGCTGAAAACCGTGAATGGCTGGTGGCGTGCTGGCTTTCCACCTGGCCGGCCAGGCGTGTCAGGCGGTCGAGTAACTGCGGCTCTTCGTCGCGGCTGGCGCTGCGAATCGAGCCTGCCAGCTCGGCCAGCTCACGTTCGGCATTGCCCAGCACCTCAGAGGCTTCACGCGCTGCGGGCAAGCCCATGAGTGCGGCCATGCGGTAGGTTTCAATCTCCAGCAGTTGCTGCACCAGGCGGCCCAGGCGGCGGGTAGAGATGCCGCCCGTCAGCAGCAACATGCGTGAAAAGCCATCGGCATGAATGGCAAAGTCGGTATATACCTCGGCGTAGCCGTCGGCCACGGTAGATGCCACCAGCGTGTCTTCGTGCATGACCTGCTTGACCAGCTCATCCGTGCCGTCAGCATTGCTGGCTTTACTGGAGAGAGCCCACACATGCACGCTGGCCAGACACTGGCCCGGCAAGGCGGCCAGCCACGCTTGCGGCACGACCTGGCTGGCGGTAGGCGGTGTCTGCCCCGGCAGTGGCGCAGTATCAAGCTGGCGAATAAACGTCCAGGTCACAAACTCGGTGTGCATTTCCCAGCGCAGGCGGTACTGGCCCAAATCCATGCGCAGATGGGTGGATGCCGCATCGGGCATGGGTAAATGCTGGTTGCGCAGCAACTCGGCCACATGCGCGCGCGAGGCGACACGCTCGGCAGGGCTGGCCAGCATCACCACATGCGACACCGCTGCTGGTGCGGTCATGGATTCTGGCGGGCGCGCGTGGATTTCGTTGTGCAGGGCTTGGCGCTGGGGGTAGGGATTCAAAGACATAAAAACCTCATTTGCCCTTATTGTGGCGCAGGCTCAAAGAACTTTGAAAAGAGCATAAAAAAAGCACCCGAAGGTGCTTTTTTTGCGAGGTGCCTTGCGTCCTTACTCTTCGACGAAGGCCTCTTCCCGTTTGTTCTTGATGGAGGGCAGAAGCACAATTCCGAGCAGCAAGACAGCCGCTGCCAGCAGACCGGCAGAAAGCGGTCGCGTCACAAAAACACTCCAGTCACCGCGTGACAACAGCAAGGCTCGACGTAAATTTTCTTCCATCATGGGGCCCAGGATAAATCCGAGCAACAAAGGGGCTGGTTCACAGCCTATCTTGACGAAGAGATAACCGATCACACCAAAAGCACCCACCAGCCAGACATCAAACGTGTTGTTGTTGGTCGAGTAAACGCCGATGGCGCAGAACAGCACGATGGATGGAAACAGATATCGGTAAGGCACTGTCAGCAATTTGATCCACATGCCGATCAGTGGCAAATTCAAAATGATTAGCATGGCGTTGCCAATCCACATCGAGGCAATCAGGCCCCAGAACAACTCCGGGTTGCTGGTCATCACCTGGGGGCCAGGCTGGATGTTGTGAATCGTCATGGCACCCACCATCAGCGCCATCACGGCGTTGGGTGGAATACCAAGTGTGAGCAGCGGAATAAACGAGGTCTGCGCACCCGCGTTGTTGGCTGACTCGGGCGAGGCCACACCACGAATGTTGCCTTGACCGAAGGGCACTTCACCCGGTTTCATTTTGATTTTCTTCTCTAGCGCGTAGGCTGCAAACGCAGCCAGCAGCGCACCGCCGCCCGGCAAAATACCGAGCGCAGAACCCAAAAATGTGCCGCGCAGTACCGCTGGCGCCATGTCCTTGAAGTCCTGCTTGGTAGGCCACAAGCCGGAAACCTTTGCCGTGAAAACCTCGCGGTCGTCTTCAGGCTGCGCCAAGTTACTGATAATTTCGCCATAGCCGAACACGCCCATCGCGACCGCGACAAAACCGATGCCGTCGGTCAGCTCAGGAATATCAAAACTAAAGCGTGCAACGCCAGAGTTCACGTCAGTACCCACCAGGCCCAGCAGCAGACCCAGCACAATCATGGCAATCGCCTTGAGCAACGAGCCTGAAGCCAGCACGACAGCGCCAATCAGACCCAAAATCATCAACGCGAAATATTCGGCAGGACCAAATTTGAAGGCCAGCTCTGTCAACGGTGGTGCAAAAGCAGCCAAAATCAAAGTGCCCACGCAGCCAGCAAAAAACGAACCCAAGCCAGCCGCCGCAAGCGCTGGTCCCGCTCGGCCTTTTCTGGCCATTTGGTAACCATCAATACAGGTGACGACAGACGACGACTCGCCCGGCAAGTTCACCAAAATAGCGGTTGTCGAACCACCGTACTGCGCGCCGTAGTAAATACCCGCCAGCATGATCAGCGCCGACACAGGTGGCAATGCATACGTAGCAGGCAGCAGCATGGCGATGGTTGCCACTGGGCCGATGCCTGGCAACACGCCAATCAGCGTGCCCAGCAGACAACCAATAAACGCATAAACCAGATTAATGGGCGTGAACGCCACACCAAAACCCAACGCAAGATGTGAAAGTAGTTCCATTTTTTTTCCTTAACCCGTGATGAAGGTTGGCCAGACAGTAAGCTGGAGTTTAAGCACAAGGATAAAGGCGGCATAACTCCCAACGGCCAGCACAGTAGCCAGAATGAAAGTGTTTTTTACCTTCCAACCGGTCTCAGCCATACTTGAGACGAAAGTCAAAGCATAAATAGCGGCAATCAGGCCCATCGAAGGCAACTTGATGCTGGGCAAACCGCCCAGTAAAACGCCAAAAATCAGATTGGCCAGAATGATATAAATCAGGGGCTTCCAGGCCCACTTGCCAACTTTGTCGCCGCCTTCGGTTTCAACCACCAAAGACTTGAAAGTGATGACAACCCCCAAGATGGCCATCATGACACCCAGCATGAGCGGGAAATAGCCGGGCCCCATGCGCGCGCCACTGCCAACGTTGTAAGTGGTTGCACCCCATGCAAAAGCCACACCGGTACTCATAAACATGAGGCCGGAGAAAAAGTCTTTTTGACTCTTGATATTCACGACTTGTCTCCTCAATAGAAAAATTGAATTCACTGATTGTGCCTTCAATACTTGCTGGCGGGTATGTGGCTTTCACCTATAGGCGGTTTCATACCCACAAACCTGCACCGAATCAGGACATCGGCGGCGTGGACGCCAGAATCTCTTCAATCGTGGTCAGCCCCTCAGCCACCTTGAGCGCACCGCCCAACCGCAGGGGCCGCATGCCATCAGCCACAGCCTGGCGACGCAGGGCATCAATATTGGGCTCTTTGGAGACTTTGTCCTTGAAGCTTTCTGTCACCATCAAAAGTTCATACAAGCCCAAACGCCCTTTAAACCCCGTCAGCCGGCAATCGACGCAACCTACCGGCTTGTACGGCCGGTAGCCGCCATTGAGCTGCCAGGGCTTGACCAGCTCGGTCAACGCCTCACGCGATGCGCCGTCGTCTTTTTCACGGCAGTTGCTGCACAGCGTACGTACCAGGCGCTGGGCCAAGACGCCCAAAAGCGTGGCATTGATCAAATAAGACGGCACGCCCAATTCCATCAAACGCGACACCGCCGACGGCGCATCGTTGGTATGCAGGGTGCTGAAAACCAGGTGCCCCGTCAATGCCGCCTGCACCGCCATTTCAGCTGTTTGCAAATCACGAATCTCGCCCACCATGATGATGTCGGGGTCCTGACGCATCAGCGCGCGCAGGCCTTCCGGGAAGTCAAAATCAAGATGCGGTTGTACCTGCGTCTGGTTAAACGACGGCTCGATCATTTCGATCGGGTCTTCCACCGTGCTGACATTGACCGCTTCAGTTGCCAGACGTTTGAGCGTTGAATACAGCGTGGTGGTTTTACCCGAGCCTGTCGGCCCCGTCACCAAAATAATGCCGTGCGGGCGCTGCACCAGTTGCTCCCAGCGGGCGGCATCATGTTCGGCAAAACCCAATGCATCAAGGTCTTTGGCGGTGGAGTCGGGGTCAAAAATACGCATGACCATTTTCTCGCCAAACGCCGTTGGCAGCGTTGAAAGGCGCATTTCAACTTCATCGCCGCGCGGGTTGCGGGTTTTGATGCGGCCATCTTGCGGGCGGCGCTTTTCCACCACGTCCATGCGGCCCAGCAGCTTGATGCGCGCCGTCATGGCGTTGTGCACCGTCATTGGCAACTGGTAGACCAGATGCAGCATGCCGTCAATGCGAAACCGTATCACGCCCTGCTCGCGGCGCGGTTCCAAATGAATGTCACTGGCGCGCTGGTCAAACGCGTATTGCCACAGCCAGTCCACCACCTGCACCACACCCTGGTCATTGGCATCCAGTTGCTTGTTGGTTTTGTTCAGCTCCACCAGTTGTTCAAAACTGGCACCGCCCGAGTTACCGCCTGATTTGATCGCCGCCTTGACCGACTTGGCCAATGCAAAAAACTCGGCCGTGTATTTGGTGATGTCCAGCGGATTGGCCACCACCAGGCGCACGCTGCGCTTGGCCTGGCGCTCGACCTCACCGACCCAGTCGGTGATGAAAGGCTCCGACGTCGCCACGACTACTTCAGTCGCGCTCACCTGTATCGGCAGCACCTTGTGCCGTTCGGCATAAATGGCCGACATGCTGTCAGCGACTTTGCCCACGTCGACCTTCAGCGGGTCTATGCGCAAATACTTCAGCCCCGCGCGGCCTGCCAGCCACTGCGCCATGGTTTCAATATCCAGCGGCTTGCCGTCCGAGACCCGCGTCATGCTG
>JAYWBS010000274.1:0-25348 GCA_043781295.1 Polaromonas sp. | reverse complement strand
TTGTATGAGTACGCGGTTTGGGTGCGCTCCAGGCGGTCGAAGGCTAAACGCTTCACCCATGAGGGCGTGCAATACGCGATTGTGTGGGTAGGTAGGCGCATGTGCGTGATGCACCTTCAAACGGCCCGTGTACTGGTTGGTGCACCGGGGGTGCGTGGTGCTTGATGTGCCGCCCCTGGGCAAATTGCCAACAGACGATAGGGCAGGTCAAGCCGCCCGCGTTGCTGACTACCTGGAGCAAAACCCTGACAGCACAGGCAGGGAAATTGACGCGGCGTGCGATACGGGGAGTCTGACAAAAGTGGTGTCGGTCATGGTCAAGCAGCTTGGCTACGGCATTAAAAAAGGCCATCGTTACGTGCCCTGTGTGGGTGGCCTACACACGCGCAAAGTGCGCAGCTATTCGCTGCTATTTCGTCCACACGTCGAACCTGATTTATTTACACCAGAATGAAAAACAACATCACCCCCGCGCTGATACGCGCTGCCCTGGCGTGCATCCCGGCAAACCTGCCCCGTGATGAATGGGCGCGTGTGGGCATGGCCATCAAAAGCGAATTTTCAGACGGTGCGGGGCTTGACCTTTTCACGGACTGGAGTGGCACCGCTGATGGCTTTGACTTGAAGGCAACAAAAAGCACCTGGCAAAGTATCAAGGCAGGCGGCGGCGTGGGCATTGGTACGCTGTTGCACCTGGCTAAAGAAAATGGTTTCGAGCTGGCTAAGGCCACGCCAGCGCCTGCACAGCCAAGCCCCGATGTAGTGGCAAGGCGTGAAAGTGAACGCGCCGCAAACCAGCAAGCCGAGCAAGCCCGCACAGTCGCTGCGCAAGCCAGTGCAGCCGCCCAAGCGGTAGACCTTTGGGCGCTAGCCAGCCCCACAGGCGAAAGCCCCTACCTGACGCGCAAGGGCGTACATCCCTACGGCGTGCGCATTTCATCTGATTGCTGGTTGCTTGTCCCCTTGCGTGATGCTGATGGGGTGCTGCACAACCTGCAACGCATCGCACCAGCCAAACCCGTGAGCGATAGCCCCGATAAACTATTTTTAAAGGGCGGGCGCAAGTCGGGTTTGTGGCACATGCTGGGCAGTGTTGCGACTGATGGCGATGCGGGCTATGAGCGCAATGGGGGCGTGTTGCTGGTAGCTGAAGGCTATGCCACAGCCGCAAGCTTGCACCAGGCCACTGGCTACCCGGTGGCCACTGCCTTTGATGCGGGCAACCTGGCACACGTTGCAAAGGCACTGCGCAAGCTGTACCCGCTTGCCTTGCTGGTGGTGTGTGGCGATGATGATACGCAGACGCATGCACGCACGGGCAACAATCCGGGGCGCGACAAGGCCACAGCGGCGGCGCGTGCGGTGCGGGGCTTGGCTGTGTTCCCCGCCCCCTTACCTGATGGCGGTAGCGACTTTAACGACTTGCACCAGGCGGCGGGGCTTGATGCGGTGCGGGCGATTGTGCAGGCCGCTATCGATGCATACCAGGTCAGCCAACAGGCCGCGCAAGCTGTGCAAACGGGCAAGGCAGGCAAGGGCAAACAATCAGCCTCGGATGCACCGCACACCGATACGGGCCGTGCCTACGATGCGTTTGCAGTCAACGATGATGGTGTGTGGCACCAGGGCGTAGATCAAGACGGAAAACAAAAATCGCCTGAGTGGGTTTGCAGTCGCTTAAATGTAGATGCACGTACCCATGATCAAGACGATGGCGCGTGGGGCTATCTGTTGACGTTTGCTGACCCGCTGGGCAACGCGAAGCAATGGGCCATGCCTGCCCGCATGTTGTCTGGCGACGGTGGCGAATACCGCGCTACGTTGCTAAACATGGGGCTGCTAATCCACACCACGCCACGTGCCCGCAACCTGCTGACCCAATACATCCAAACCCGCACACCCGATGAATTTGCAAGCTGTACCGACCGCATTGGCTGGCATGGCCGCGCCTATGTGTTGCCACGTGAAACGATTGGCGATGATGCCAAGCGTATTGTTTTTCAGACTGACAACGCGGTTGAAAACACCTTTCGCAGCAAAGGCACGGCTGATGCATGGCGCGACCGCGTGGGGTTGCTGTGCGCAGGTAACTCGCGCCTGGTGTTTGGTGTGGCGTGTGCGTTTGCCGGGCCATTGATACACCCGGCAGGTATGGAGAGTGGGGGCTTTCACTTTCGAGGTGATAGTTCCAGCGGCAAAACCACGGCCTTGAAGGTGGCCGCAAGCGTTTACGGTGGTGCGAGCTACCTGCAGCGCTGGCGTACCACTGATAACGCGCTTGAAGCCATTGCAGCTCAGCACAGCGACTGCCTGCTGATACTTGACGAGCTGGCACAGGTTGACCCTAAGACTGCTGGCGAATGCGCCTACATGCTGGCCAATGAACAAAGCAAGGCACGTGCAACCCGCACCGGGTCACCGCGTACCCGGTTGACGTGGCGACTGCTATTTTTAAGCGCTGGGGAGCTGGGGCTTGCTGACCACATGGCTGAAGGCATGAAGCGTGCCCGCACCGGGCAAGAGGTGCGCATGGCTGATATACCCGCTGATGCTGGCGTGGGGCTGGGTGCGTTTGAGGAGCTGCACAGCCACAGCGGCGGCGCTGCTTTTGCAAAGCACATCACGCACCAGGCGCAAGCCGTCTACGGCACGGTGGGGCGTGCCTGGCTTGAATGGTTGTGTGCCAATGCCGACACTCTGAAAGCCCGCATACGCAAAGACGCGGCGGTGCTGGCTGCACAATTGATACCCAAAGATGCAAGCGGGCAAGTCGAACGTGTGGGGGCACGCTTTGCGCTGGTAGGTGCGGCTGGCGAGCTGGCCACCACGGCGGGGCTAACGGGTTGGTCAGGTGGTGAAAGTGAACAGGCTGCAAAGACCTGCTTTGCGGCTTGGCTGGCGGCGCGTGGTGGCATAGGCAATGGCGAAGTGGTGGCCATGTTGCGGGCGGTACGGCGCTTCCTGGAGCAACACGGGGAAGGCCGCTTTACCTGGTGGCACAGGGGGGCAGATGACCACAACGCAAAAACGCTACAGCGGGCAGGCTACAGGCAGATGCTAAATGCCAACGGGGAAGCCATCAAGACCAACAACCAGCACGGGCAGGAGTTTGGCGACAAGATGCCTGCGAGCATGGGGGCTGACGTCAGTGTTGAATATTTCATCCTGGCTGAAACCTTCAGAACTGAAGTGTGCCAAGGGTTTGATTACCAGGCGGTGTGCAGGGTGCTTTTAGATCATGGATGCCTTGCACGTGATAAAGGCCGCCCGTTCGATTGCAGGCCGCGTCTGCCTGGCTTGGGCCCTGCAACTTGCTACCGCATAACGCCTGAGATTTTCAACATCGATATCTGACCTGATGCACGGTGCTGATGGTTTCAGGCAAGCGCAAGACCCGAGTTTGCCGCCGTGAGGCGGTGGGCGCGTGGGTTTTTTTCGCGCTGCAATTGCCCGCACTTGCTATCAGCCAGCACCAGAAAAGCGCAAGCTCAAACCGCAATGGACTACTACGGAACGAGTTGTCGCAGTTGTCGCAGTCACTAGGGGCAGACTGAGAACACGCAAACCCTTTATCCATGCGGTTGTCGCAGTGTTCTCAGTTGTCGCAGTCAAAAACACGTCACCTTGATTGGGCGGGGCTGGCCTGGCCATGCTTTGTGGTGCTGGCTTGTGGGTGTTGTGGTGGTGTCAGCGGCGGTATGTTGTGGCTAGTGGCCATCGGTAGCCGATCTGTCTTAGTGGCGTGTAGTCCACGCCGGGCCTGCTGTGTGCCTGTGCGCTTCTCGCTTGCAGAAAGCGCCTTCACCGGCCTGGCTACATGCCCCTTCCCTGACCGTCGTACCCCATCCTGCTATGCCTGTGCACGCTGTGGCCTGGGTTTGTGCCGCCATGACGTGCTGGCTATGCGCAGTGGTTCACTTGGCTGGTAAATCTCAAGGTACTTCCCGGCAACTTCAAGCAGCGGATACGAAGACCGCGAATTTTCTGTACTCCCCGGCGTGCATGGGGGGTTGTACTGTAGCCATGTGTGAGGGGGCGGGGGGCGGGTCGAATCTCTAGGGCGCACAAGCTCAGGACCGATTGCTTAACCAAATTTTTTTGTGCGGGAGTATTGGGGAGGGGGGGGTACACCCCCATCAAGGTACTTCCAGCACTTCCTGAAATCAAGGGTAATTTCAACCGCGTGAACGCGCTAGTGCATGGCTTTTCCAATTACTTTACACATTGGTTGACATGGCCAAAACGAGCGCTAACGATAGTCCGGCCCTATCGAGAAATCGCCCTCTGTTCCGCATTCATGTGGTCGTGCTGTTGGTGATGGCACTAATCTTTTCACTGCCCTGTAGAGCATCGAATCTTCAAAAATCAACAACGGTCGATGGGGTAGCGGACACCAAACCGGGGAACAAATCGGGGAACAAAATAATTTTTAAAAAAGAGAAAGCTAGCATTCATGCGGGTTTGCAGGCTTCTTTCAATTGACCCCAGCCCACCAAACCGTAAAAGCCGCTGAAATCAACGTTTCAGCGGCTTTTTTATGCTTTTTTCACTGCCATTTATGCTGTTAGCCCAATAAATACGGGCGCAAGAAGCTCCTAAAAGAGTAGCAATCAGGCTGGCGTAGCTACCGGGGTTTGCGGTCTGGCGTGAGTCAGCCGCTCCCACATCGCTGCTGCGGCAATTGACAGGCTGCGCTGGCGACGCTTGACCATGAAGACGGGGCGTACGGCTTTGCGATCAGCGATCGGAATAACCACCAGCCCGGGTCGGCTGCACAGCCGCAGCGCGAGCTCAGGCACAACACTGATGCCAAAGCCGTTTTCGACCAGGCCCGCCAGCGTACCGAACTGCGCGACCTCAAAACTACTGTCGCGGATTTTGGCGGTGCTGAGTATGCCCTGCATCTGCTGCCAGACACTGCCTGTACGCACCGTGTGGATGAATGCCAGGTTGCGCAGATCCTTTAGCCAGACCTTGGTTAGCGCGCCCAACGGGTGGTCGCTGCGGCAGATGAAGAACAGGCGCTCATCGAACAGGTGCCGGGCCTCGAATTCCAGCGCATTCCCGGGCTGCGCGTTCAGACCCAGATCGACCTCGCCTTGAGCGATCATGTCGAGGCAGCGGTCGGACACCACGTCGTCCAGCCGCAGCGCGATGCCTGGGTAGTCCTTGCGAAACGCGGCCATCTGCTCGGGCAGCCACGCCGCGCAGGCTGACGGCGGTGCGGCGATCGACACGCGGCCCACGTTGAGATGCGCACGGTCGCGTAACTCATTGGCAGCCAGACTGATCTCGGCGGCGATGCGATGCGCCCCTTGCGAAAAAATCTCGCCCTCCGGCGTCAGCGCCACATTGCGCGTGTCGCGATCAAACAGCCGCGCGCCCACCTGGTCTTCTAGTCGGCTGATCATCTGACTGAAGGCCGACGGCGACACATGGCAGCGCTGGGCTGCCATGGCAAAACGGCGGGTCTCCTCCAGCGCCAGAAACGCGTCAATCAGCCGGCCCGACAAATTCATTAAAAATTCAGCATAGTTGGTTCAATAAATTCAGTTTACATGCATAAGTAATCGCGCCACAGTCAGGCTTGGGAAAAAGCATCCAAACGGCGGCAATGTGCGTGTGGGGCGCGATCAAAAATCGCAACGATGTCAGTTTTAAAAAAAGGGGGCCATGTGCTCAGACTCGATGGAAAAGTGGCTCTCGTCACCGGTTGCGGGACGGTGGGTGAAGGCTGGGGCAACGGCAAAGCGATTGCCGTGCTGCTGGCCCGACAGGGTGCCAGCGTTTACGGTTGCGACCTGAATCTTGAAGCCGCACAGCAGACCCGCGCGTTGATCCAGTCAGAAGGTGGCACTTGTGAAGTCCAGATCAGCGATGTGACGAATGCGGCTGACGTCAAAGCGCTGGTGGCTGCCTGCCTGGCCCGGTTCGGACGCGTTGATATCCTGATTAATAACGTGGGGCGCTCCGAGCCGGGCGACCCGGTTGCGATGGAGGAAGCCGTCTGGGACGAGCAGATGGACGTGAACCTCAAAAGCGCATTCCTGACCTGCAAGCATGTGCTGCCCATCATGGAGCGCCAAGGCGGCGGCTCGGTCGTCAACATCTCTTCAATCGCCGGGCTGCGCTACGTCGGCAAGCCGCAGGTGGCTTACGCTGCGGCCAAGGCAGCGCTGATGCAGATGACCCAGACTACCGCAGTCATCTATGCGCCTAAAGGCATACGGCTGAACAGCGTGGTGCCCGGCCTGGTGTTCACGCCGCTGGTCAAACGCCTGGCCGACAAATACGCCAAGGGCGACTTCGAGGGCTTCGTCGCGCAACGGCACAAAGCGGTTCCCATGGGCCACATGGGCGATGCCTGGGACGTGGCGCATGCCGTGCTTTTCCTGGCCAGCGATGAAAGCAAATACATCACGGCGCAGCAGATCGTGGTCGACGGCGGCATCACGGCGGCCACCCGATGAAACCGATTCAATTTCAAACAGGTATCAGGCAATGAGAAGCAGCAAAGGCAGATTGGACGGCAAGGTCGCTATCGTTACGGGCGCTGGCTGTGTTGGCCCCGGCTGGGGCAATGGGCGCGCGATAGCGGTGCGATTTGCCGAGGAGGGCGCGCGCGTTTTTGCCGTCGACAAGGACCTGAGTGCGATGGACGAAACGCTGGCCCTTATTCGCGGCGCAGGCGGCGAGGCGATGCCTTACGCCTGCGACGTGACGGACTCCCAAGCCATTGCGGCATTGGTGGCCACCTGCCGGGCCAGCTACGGCTGCATTGATATCCTCGTCAACAACGTCGGCGGCCCAAGCCCCGGCGGCCCGGTGAAGCTCAGCGAGCAAGCCTGGGACACGCAGATTGCCCTGAATCTGAGCAGCGTCTTTCTGATGTGCAAGCACGTGATGCCGGTGATGGAAGAACAAGGCGCTGGTGCCATCGTCAACATCGCGTCGACCTCCGGCATTCGCTGGACAGGTTCTGCCGCCGTCGGCTACGCCGCCGCCAAGGCTGGCGTGATCCAGTTTGGCCGCGTCGTTGGCGTGGAGTACGCCAGCAAGGGCATCCGCATCAACACGGTGCTGCCGGGCCAGCTACACACGCCTTTGGTTGACATCGTGCTGGCCAGGGACCAGAGCGGCGGCGACATCGAGACGCTGCTCAAGCGCCGCCAGGCGCGTATTCCGATGCCGTTCATGGGCGATGGCCGCGACACAGCCAATGCCGCGCTGTTCCTGGCATCGGACGAAGCGCGCTTTGTTACCGGGACTGAAATCATTGTCGATGGCGGCATGAGCGCCCGCTGCGACTGAAAACACATCAGGAGACACCATGCGTATCCATCGTCTTTTCTCGGCGCTTGCAATGGCAGCCATTGGCGCTGCCGCCTTGACTGCGCTACCCGCCCACGCGCAGTCAACGGAGCCTTTTCCGAACAAGCCCATCGTGCTGGTGATTCCGTTCGCCCCTGGCGACACCGACAACATGCTGCGCCCGTTCGCGGACAAGATGGGCGAGTTTCTCGGCCAGCCTGTGGTGCTGAACTTCAAACCAGGCGCAGGCGGCGGTGTCGGCGCGGGCCAGGTGGCCACCAGCAAAGCCGACGGCTACACGCTGGTTGGCAGCTCACCAGGATCCATCGTGGTGGTGCCGCTGGCCAACAAGGACATCAAGTATTCGCTGGAATCGTTCACCCCGGTGGCGGCCCTGTCTGAAGGTGGTCTGATGCTGGTGGTCGCGTCCGCCTCGCCATGGAAAACCATGAAGGATGTCGTCGAGCACTCCAAGAAAAATCCGGGCAAGCTGACCTACAGCAGCTCAGGAACCATGGGCATCACCCACCTGCTAGGCGAGATATTCACCAAAGAAGCCGCCGTCAAGTGGAACCATATCCCCTTCCCGGGCAGCGCTCCCGCAATCACGGTGCTTCTCGGTGGCCACGTGGATATGGCTTCGACAGCGATTGGCCCGGCTCAGGCGCATATTAAGGTTGGAACGCTGAGGCCACTGGCAGTGTTTGGTGACACCCGCCTGAAAGCCTACCCGGACGTGCCGACGCTGAGGGAGTTGGGCTACAAGGTCGGCAGCCCGGTGCTGTATGGCATCTCCGCGCCCAAAGGCACGCCTAAAGAGGTGGTGAATGCCCTGTATGCCGCCGTAAAGAAAGCCGCTGAGAAATACAACGAGCAGATTGCGAGCAATCTCAGCCTGTTTGGGGCGGAGATCAAGGTGTTGGGGCCAGATGACTATGCGGCGTACCTGAGAAATCAGAACCAGCTGTTTTCTGCGGCGATCAAGACCTTGAATTAGCAAGCCATCTGCGCGAGCGATCGTCTTGACGGATCGCCCACTTCAGATCTTGACAATGAATATCTATACAAATAGTTGCTACAAAAATGAAGCCCCCTATCGTTGCAACCC
Organism: Polaromonas sp.; assembly: GCA_043781295.1. GTDB lineage: Bacteria > Pseudomonadota > Gammaproteobacteria > Burkholderiales > Burkholderiaceae_C > Polaromonas. The sequence continues at coordinate 16,929 of JAYWBS010000274.1, read as the reverse complement.
CACCTCTGGCAGGCATTCGTATCCTGGACATGACCACAGTCATGCTAGGCCCTTACGCCACACAAATGCTCGGTGACTACGGTGCGGACGTCGTCAAAATTGAATCGCCCGGAGGCGATTCAACGCGCACCACGGGGCCATCAGTTGAACCAGGTATGGCGGCAACCTTTATAGGCGCAAACCGCAGCAAGCGCAGCATTGTTCTTGATCTCAAGCAGGCTTCAGCGCGTGCTGCGCTATTGGTTCTCATCGACACCGCCGATGTGTTGATCTACAGCATGCGGCCACAAAAAATGGTGGCCTTGGGCCTGGCACCTGATGCGCTGCGTGAACGTAACCCGAAGCTGGTTGTCGTTGCCGTACACGGTTTCGCCGAAGGCGGGCCTTATGCAGGGTTGCCTGCCTATGACGACATTATTCAAGGGCTTTGTGGGCTGGCCTCACTGAGCGAACTTCAGGGCGGCGAGCCTGCCTACCTTCCCACCGTCATTGCGGACAAAGCCTGCGCGCTGTTTGCAACCCAAGCGGTGCTGATCGCCCTGGTTGCGCGAAGCCGGGATGGCCATGGTTCATACGTCGAAATGCCGATGCTTGAATCGATGGTGAACTTCACCCTGGTCGAACATTTCTATGGCGCTCACTTTCGCCCACCTTTGAGCGAGCCAGGCTACGGACGGCTTGTCACCAAGTGGCGACGCCCCTATCAAACCACCGATGGCTACGTCTGCGTTGTCCCGTACTCGGACGCCCATTGGCAACGGTTTTTTCTGGAAGCCGATCGCATGGACCTCCAGAAAGATTCGCGGTTTGACGGCATGGCGGCGCGTACGCAGAACATCGACGCTTTGTACCGCGAGTTGGCTGCATGCATCGCACTGCGATCAACCACCGATTGGCTTGAGGCCTGCGAGCGTCTGGATATTCCTGCGGCCCCGATGAGGCGCTTAGTGGACCTGGAAAAAGACCCGCATCTTGCACAGACCGGGTTTTTTACGACCCTCAAAGACCCATTGATGGGTGACCTGGTCATGCCGGCTTCGCCGCTTCGCTTCAATGGCGACAAGGCAAGCTACACCCTGCCGCCACGGCTGGGGCAACACACGGTTGAAGTGCTGGCGCAAGTCGGCATGACGGAGCTGGCCATCAACAAATTGCTTGGATCCGCAGCAGCGGTTCAACTAAAACCATAAGAAGACCCCATGACCATCATCACACGCCGAAGTGCCATCACCCTATCGTTGTTATCGCTAGCTGCCTTGACACGCGCGCAGTCGGACTGGCCCAACAAGCCGATCACGTTGATGGTCGGCTTTGCCCCTGGTGGGCCGAACGACATCGTCGCACGCGCGTTGTCGTTGCGCTTGTCGGAGCAACTCAAGCAACAGGTGGTCGTCGTCAACCGCCCCGGTGCCAACGGAAATATAGCGGCCACCAGCGTTGCCCACGCCCCGCCCGATGGCTACACCTTTTTATACAACAGTTCGTCGCTGGCTTTAAGCCCAGCGCTGTTTCGAAAATCTCAGATTGACCCACTGCGCGACCTCGCGCCAGTGAACGGCACTGCCACACTCCCGCTGGTGTGTGTTGTTGCAGAAGCATTTCCTGCCAACAACTTTCGCGAGTGGGCGGCTTTGCTGCGTGCCAATCCAGGCAAGTTCAACTATGGCAGTCCCGGTACGGGCAACCTGGCGCACATCGCGGCGGCCATGGTTCTGAAGGCCAACGGTTTAACGGCTGTCCATGCCCCGTACAAGGGCAGCAGCGAGGCGCTTCAAGGGCTTCTTTCAGGCAGCACGCACTTCCAGTTTGACTCGGTCAATTCGCCATTGGCGCTCATCAAGTCAGGCAAGCTCAAAGCGCTTTTTGTCACTTCCAGTGAGCGTTCGCCGGTTCTTCCTGATGTGCCAACCCTGGCGCAAGCTGGCTCGCCGAATGTGGAAGCGTCAGGCTGGCAAGGCGTCATGGCACCGGCCAAAACACCGGCTTCCATCGTGCAGCGCATGGCAGCAGAAATTGCAAAGGTCATGGGCAGTGCGGAGATGAAGGCGTCCCTTGCGGCACAAGGCGGCTACAGCATTTCGACCACGCCTGAGCTTTATTCTGCCTTCATGACGGGGGAGATGGACCGCTTCAAAAAGACGGTCGATGACTTGAATATTCAACTTGACTGAAAGAAATTACTATGAATTTTGCATTCACCCCAGAACAAGAGGCGATTCGCGAAGCGGTGAGCCGCGTATGCGCTGATTTTGATGCCAGTTACTGGCTTGAAAAAGACCGTCATGGGGGGTTCCCACTTGATTTTCATCAGGCCATCGCCAAAGCTGGCTGGCTTGGTATCTGCATGCCAGAGGCATATGGCGGTGCCGGGCTGGGCATCATGGAGGCCGCTATTGTGGTGCAGGCCATCAGCGAATCGGGTGCCGGCATGAGCGGTGTGTCTGCTGTCCACATGAATATTTTCGGTCTGAATCCGGTGGTGATGTACGGCACCGAAGAGCAAAAGCAACGCATCTTGCCGCCCCTGATTGCGGGCAAAGAAAAAGCCTGCTTCGCGGTCACGGAGCCCAACACCGGGCTGAACACCACCCAGCTGAAGACTTTCGCCCGCCGTGAAGGCGACAACTACGTTGTGACAGGCCGAAAAGTCTGGATCACGACTGCGCAGGTGACGGAGAAGATGCTTCTTTTGGCGCGTACAACGCCGCTACAAGACTGTAAAAAACCGACCGATGGCCTGAGTTTGTTTTACACCAACCTGGACCGCCGGTACGTCGATGTGAAGGAGATCGAAAAACTGGGCAGAAAGTGTGTCGATTCGAATGAGCTTTTTATCGACAACCTGCCTGTTCCCGCAGAAGACCTGATCGGAAAAGAGGGTGAGGGCTTTCGCAATATTCTGCATGGCATGAATCCAGAGCGTGCGTTGGCCGCGGCGGCTGCCGTCGGCCTGGGACGCGTGGCGCTCAAGCGTGCGACCCAGTACGCCAAGGAGCGGGTTGTGTTTGACCGCCCGATTGGTAAAAATCAAGGCGTTCAACATCCTTTGGCAAAGTGCTGGATGGAACTGGAGGCTGCCAACTTGATGGTGATGCATGCGGCATGGAAGTACGACCAGGGGCTGGCCTGCGGCGCCGAAGCAAACGCCGCCAAATACCTGGCGGGAGAAGCCGGATTCAAGGCCTGCGAAACCGCAGTGCTCATGCATGGCGGCTTCGGCTATGCCAAGGAATACCATGTTGAGCGGTATTTTCGGGAGTCCATGCTGCTACGCATTGCACCGATCAGCATCCAGCTGATCATGAGCTACATCGCCGAAAAGGTGCTGGGCCTGCCTAAGTCGTATTAACGCTAAGTCATATCAATGCCTACCGGCGCAACAGGAGTTTTACATGCAAGATTTTGGTCGATTGAGTTGTGCACTTTTTTACGAAGACTGCGCTGTCGGTACCTCATGGCGCAGCGCAGGCAGAACGATTCTTGAGGCCGACCTGAACGCGTTCATCGCTTTTTCGTGGTTCCACGAAGACTTGTTTACCAATTTGCACGACCGTTCAAGCCAAGCGATTGCAGGTCGGCCTGTGCCTTTGGCGATGGTGTTTGCGATGGCAGAAGGGCTGATACTTCCATCGATTGATGGGACTGGTCTGGCCTTCCTGAACTTAGAGCTGGACGCCAAGAGACCCACGTCTGTCGGCGACACCATTTACGTGCATTGTGAAGTGATTGAGGCACGCTTGACCTCGAAGACTGATCGCGGTTTGGTGCGCACGCAAAATTCAGTCAAGAACGCTGCGGGTGAAACACTGCTGGTTTACCGGCCCTTAAGGTTGATGAAGCTGCGAGGCGGTTAATTGTTTTTTTTCTGAAACCCAATAAATACGGGAGCAAGCAGCTATTAAAATAATAGCAATCCAGCTACTCGCAAAGCATCACTGCTTGGCCCCAAGCGCCAGCGCCGCAGTTTTTGACGCTGCCAGCGCCTGCGCATCAGGCGCAGCCTGGGTTGGCCAGCCTGCCAGGTGCTGGGCGCTGATGCCTGCCAGGGCGCTTATCCAGGCTGGGCTGTCGTTCAGGCAGGCGATGTAGCTGAACTTTTCGCCGCCTGCGTGTAGAAATGCTTCGCGTGCTTCCATGTTGATTTCTTCCAGCGTCTCCAGGCAGTCGCCGGTAAAGCCGGGGCAGATGACATCGACGCTTTTAACCCCTTCGCTGGCCATTTTGATCAGTGTCGGTTCGGTATAGGGCTCCAGCCATTTGGCTTTGCCAAAACGTGACTGAAAAGTGACTTTGTACTGGTCTTTTTCCAGCCCCAGTTTTTCTGCCACCAGGCGTGCCGTTTTGTAGCATTCGCAGTGGTAGGGGTCGCCCAGTTGCAGCGTGCGTTCGGGTACGCCGTGAAAACTCATGACCAGCTTTTCAGACTTGCCGTTGGCCTGCCAGTACGCTTTGATCGACGCGGCCAACGCGTCGATATAGCCGGGTGCGTCGTGGTAATGGTTCACAAAACGAAATTCTGGCAGCCTGCGGACTTTAGCTGCCCAAGTGTAAACCGCATCAAATACGCTGGCGGTGGTGGTGGCGCTGTATTGCGGGTAGGCGGGCAGTATGAGTACGCGGGTCACGCCATCTGCTTTGAGTTGGTCAAGCTGCGAAGCCATCGACGGGTTGCCGTAGCGCATGGCGTAGCGCACCTGTACGGCATGGCCTTGGCTTTGCAGCTTGTTACCCAGCAAGGCCGCTTGTTTTTGCGTCCAGACTTTCAGGGGGGAGCCCTCGGGCATCCAGATGCTGGCGTATTTGGCGGCAGATTTTTTGGGGCGAATGCGCAAGATGATGCCGTGCAAAATGGCCAGCCAAAGTAGCCGTGGAATCTCGACAACGCGCTGGTCACTTAAAAATTCAGCCAGGTATCGGCGCAGTGCTGGTGCAGTGGGCTCGTCAGGCGTTCCGAGGTTGCAAAACAACACTGCGGTAGTAGAAGGTGCCTGGGCGACGTTGCCGTGTTGAAAAGGTGGTTCGGTAGAGAAAGACATGGGTTATTCTCGCGCACCTGAACTCTGTTTACCTATGCTCAACCTCAAAATAATTAAGGCTATTACGCTTGATCTGGACGATACCCTTTGGCCTGTCTGGCCTGCAATTAAGAGGGCAGAACAGGCGCTTGAAAACTGGTTAAGCCAGCACGCACCCATGACCGCCGCCCTGTTCGCCAACGCGTCAGTGCGCGATGAAATCCGTACCCACGTGGTACGTACCCGCCCAGAGCTGAAGCACAACCTGAGCGCCGTCCGGCGTGAGGCCATCCGGGTCGCGCTTTACCGCTCCAAAGAAAATCCGCTGCTGGCAGAGCAGGCGTTTGATATTTTTTTCGCTGAACGAAACCGCGTGACTTTGTTTGAAGATGCTGTTCTTGCACTCGAATTTTTAGCCGCCCGGTTTCCGGTGGTGGCCTTGTCCAATGGCAATGCTGATATTCGAAGCATTGGCATCCAGCAATATTTTCAGGCCAGTATCAGTGCGCAGGAGTTTGGCGTGGGGAAGCCGGATGCGCGGATTTTTCATGCCGCCGCTGGTGCGGTCGATACCTGCCCAAATAACGTTTTGCACATTGGTGACGACCCTGGCCTGGATGTACTGGGTGCGCTCAATGCGGGCATGCAAACCGTTTGGTTGAACCGCGCCGACAACGCCTGGAAGCATGCTGAAAGCCCGCATATCACCGTGAGTAGCCTGACGCAGTTGTGCGACTACATGAGCGCCGAATCAATCGCAGCCTGAAGCCCGCAAAACGCTTTTTCATGCCTCGCGAAGGTGTTTTGGGTTGCTTTCAGGTCATTTTTAGGAGACAAATATGCCTGCAGACCAATAAATTCGGGCGCAAGCAGCTACTAAATAAGTAGCAAACTCAATGACAGGCTGGCGTACTTTCCAACAGCCTTGCTGCCTGTAAGCCTGAGCGCACCGCGCCCTCCAGCGTGGCCGGATAGGGGCCATCCACATAGTCGCCACATGCCAGTAACGTGGGCGCAACCATCTGGCCGGGCCGCTGCAAACCAGGTGTGCAGGCAAAGGTGGCGCGTTTTTCAACGATGGTTTGCAGGACTTGCAAATCCCTGATGCCCAGTTGGTCTGCGGCTTGCGCTGCTACTTGCTGCGTCAGCCCGCCACTGTCGCCCACGCTGGCGCTGATCACGAAGGCCAGCAAGCCCGAGGGGCCACCGAGTTGCCCACGGTCAAATACAAATTGGGCCGGGTACGCATTGCTAGATGCAAGGGTCAGCATCGGCTCCATTAAACGCACGCCGGGGGCCAATGCGTAAACGGTGGTGATGGCTTCGTAGGCCAGGTCTTTTGCGGTGCTTAGCCAGGCCTCACAGGGTAAGCCGCTGCTGGTAGCCAGCCGTGCGGCATCCAAGGGCGGGCAGGCAAGAATGACGCTGTCAAAGTTGCTACGTTGTTCGTCAGCATCAAGCGTTCGCGCGACGGCCCAGCCAGCACCTTGCGGCGTGATGCTTTGCACCCTTGCACCCAGGGCTACCTTGCCACCATTTTTGAGCAACCACGCCAGTGCCGCATCAGGCAGCAGGGCGCTTAAATCTGCTTTGGGTAGCAGCAGGTTAGACCCGCCATGGGCGGCAAACAGCGAGTCTTTCAGCACCCGCAAAAATACCTGACCACTGGCGCGGTCTGCTGGGGTGTTGAGGGCTGACACGCACAGGGGTTCAATCAACGTCGCCATGATGCGGGGCGAGACTTGACGGCACAAATCAGCAACAGATTGCTGCGGCGTGCATTGAAATTTTCGCAGTTGCCAAAGCGTTGCGGTTTTGAGTATTGAGAGTTTGTCATCCCATGACCAGCCGCGTGCAAGCGCAATGCCTAACAGCGCATCCAGCGGTGCAGGCAAGTTGGGTAGTTTCAAACCACTGCCGTCGGGGGACTGCAAGGTCAACGGCATGCGCAGCAGGGTTTTAGAGGTGTCAAGGCCCAGCTCTGCCATGAGCTTGAGGGTCTCCGAATACGCACCAATCAGGATGTGCTGGCCGTTGTCGAGAGCGATAGTTTCGCCATTCAGGGCAACATCCAGCCGCCTGGCCCTGCCGCCTGGGGTGCGAGATGCTTCAAAAATCGTAGCGTGGTGACCCAGCCGTGTGGCTTCAACAGCCGCTGCGCAGCCGGCCCAGCCTGCGCCTACGACGGCTACTTTCATGGCTTCACGGTCACTGGATGGTTCCGAAGGCCTGCGTCTTCCAGGCCAGGTAAAACTTGCGCAGCGGCGTGAGGCTGACGCGCTGGTGCAGCACCTGATAGTTATCAAGAGCGATTTCTCTCAAGAGTGTGCGGTAAATGCTGGCCATCATCAGGCCCGGCTTTTGGGCGCGGCGGTCTGCTGCGGGTAGCAAGGCCAGGGCCTCGTCATACAGCTTTAACGCACGCTGGGTTTGGAATTCCATCAGCGCCGTGAAGCGGTCTGAATATTCACGCTTTAAAACCTCATGCGCCTTGACGTCAAACTGCTGCATCTCATTGATGGGCAGGTAAATGCGGCCCCGTTGTGCGTCTTCACCCACATCACGAATGATGTTGGTCAGCTGAAAGGCCAATCCCAATTTATGCGCGTAGGCGGTAGTCTCAAGCTCAGTCTGGCCAAAAATTTGCGCCGCCACCTCACCCACAATACCGGCCACCAGGTGGCAATAGCGTTCCAGTCCAGTGAAATCGAGGTAGCGGTTTTGTGCCAGGTCCATCTGGCACCCTTCAATCACGGCCTCCAGGTGGCGCGCTTCAATCTTGTAGGCGGCAGTCAAGGGCATCAGCGCCTTCATCACCGGGTGGCTGGGCTGGCCCGCGTAAGACTTGCTCACTTCACCTTGCCACCAGGCCAGCTTGGTGTGTGCTACGCCCGGGTCCACCACTTCATCAACCACATCGTCAATCTCGCGACAAAAAGCGTAAAACGCGGTGATGGCGGCACGGCGCTCTTTGGGCAAAAACAAAAAGGCGTAATAAAAGCTGCTGCCGGATGAGGCCGCTTTATTTTGAACATATTGCTCGGGTGTCATGCGCGGCATTGTCGCAGGCTCACATGGCCAGTGTGCGCCAGGCCATGACCAACCCATCCCAAGCATTTAGTTTGGGTCGTCGCTTTAAGGTAGTAAAGCCAAGTTCTTCAATCTTTTCAGCAATCCGCAAGCCGCCTTGCACTACCAGCCGAAGTTCCCAGCCCGCCCGGCCACGCACTTTCTTCACCAGTGGTGCGCCACGCAGCATCAGCGCTTGTGCCCGCGCTACGTTGGCGGCAATCAAACCTGTTGTGGCCGTGTTCACGTCAAGGCGCAGCAATTGCGCAACATCAACCCCATGCTGCACAAATCCATCAGCAGGCAGGTAAATGCGTCCGCGTGGAATGTCTACGCTCAGGTCTTGCCAAAAATTAACCAGTTGTAGCGCGGTGCAAATGCAGTCGCTTTGCGCAAGCGATTCGGCATCGTTGACTTTGTATAAATGCAGCAGCAACCGGCCCACCGGGTTGGCCGATCGGCGGCAGTAGTCCAGCAGTTCGGTCTGGTTGGCATAGCGGGTTTTCACCACATCCTGCTCAAACGCGCTGAGCAAATCTGCCAGCAAATCAACGGGCAGGGCGTATTGCTGAATCACGCTTTGCAGGGGTATAAAAACGGCTGCCCAGCGGCTTGATGTGGGCATGCCAGCAGCGCAAGCGGCCATGTCAGTCCGAAAGGCCGCCAAATCAGCCAAGCGCACTGCTGGTGCAGCATCGCCTTCATCGGCCAGGTCATCGGCCGTGCGGGCAAACCAGTAAATCGCCATGATTGCGAGCCGCAGAGCTGGCGGGCACAACAAAGAGGCGACTGGAAAGTTTTCGTAATGGTCTACGCCGCGCGCCTTTTTGTTCATGCAAATCATTGTCGCTTGACAAATTTACGGGTTTATCCTAAATTACTAACCAGTCAGTCAGTAGTCTGAATTTATTTAAAATCATCATGAAAAAAACAACCCTCATTTTGACCGCAGTTGCTGCATTGCTGGCCGCTTGTTCCAGGCCCGCCCCACCTGAAGAGCCCGTCCGTGCCGTGAAGGTGATGACCGTTGGCATCGACACTTTCTCGTCAGGCTACGAGTTTGCGGGCGAGGTCAGGGCACAGGTTGAGTCGCGTCTGGGTTTCCGGGTAGGCGGCAAGATCATCAAGCGCCAGGCTGAACTGGGCCAGCGCGTCAAGGCCGGGCAAGTACTGGCGCAGCTTGACCCGCAAGACTACAAGCTGGCCGCAGACGCCGCCAGGGCGCAACTGCAGCTAGCCGCCACCAACCGCGATCTGGCTGCAGCCGACTACAAACGTTACAAAGAACTCAAAGAGCAAAACTTCATCAGCGGCGCAGAGCTGGAGCGCCGCGAGACCACCTTCAAGGCGGCTCAAGCCCAGTTCGAGCAGGCGCATTCACAATTGGCCGTGCAGGGCAACCAGGCAAGCTATGCGTCGTTGGTGGCCGATGTGGCGGGTATCGTCACCGCGATAGAGGCCGAGCCTGGCCAGGTCGTCGCCGCGGGCACACCGGTAGTACGCATCGCAGCAGACGGTGTGCGCGATGTGGTTTTTTCAGTGCCGGAAGACAAGGTGAGCAGTATCAAACCTGGCATGCAAGTGAAGGTGCGTGGCTGGGCGCAAGACGCGCAGGTGGCATCTACGGTTGCCAAAGTGCGTGAGGTATCGGCCAGCGCTGACCCGGCTACGCGCACATACCAGGTCAAGCTGGCACTGAGCGGCACGGCGACGCCACCTCCTTTGGGTGCCACGGTATATGTGTTGCCCGAAGGCCTGGGCGGTGTGCAGGGAATGCCCGTCATCAAGCTGCCAACCACCGCGTTGAGGCAAGAAGGCCAAACCAGCGCCGTCTGGGTGCTCGACAAATCCACCATGACAGTGAAATCCCAAACCGTTCAAATCGCCACTGCCGATGGCAACGATGCCGTGATTGCGGCAGGCCTACAGCCGGGCATGCTGGTGGTGAGTGCGGGCGTGCATGTGCTGTCACCGGGTCAAAAAGTCACTATTTACCAGGAAAAAGTGGCTGTAGCCCAACAAAATCGGGCGCAAACAGCTATCAATCCAGGAGCAAGCGATGCGGCTGCCGTCAAACTTGCCGCGCCCGTTTCGTTGGCCCCAGCAGCAAAGTAAGCCAGCATGACACCGACCCCCCACACCGCCGGGCCTGAGAAGTCCAAATTCAACCTGTCCAAATGGGCGCTGGAGCACCCGGCCCTGACGCGCTACCTGATGCTGGTACTGATGCTGCTCGGCTTTGCCTCGTACTTTCAATTGGGCCAGGACGAAGACCCACCGTTTACCTTTCGCGCTATGGTCATACGCACCAATTGGCCGGGTGCCACCGCGCAGCAGGTGGCGGAGCAGGTCACTGACAAGCTTGAACGCACGCTACAAGAAGTGCCTTACGCCGACAAAATTCGCAGCTATTCCAAGCCGGGCGAATCGCAAATTATTTTTCAGGTCAAAGACGTCATCAAGGGCGCTGAGGTGACCAACACCTGGTACACCGTGCGAAAGAAGATCGGCGACATGCGCGGCACGCTGCCCAGCGGTATTCAAGGGCCATTTTTCAACGACGAATTTGGCGATGTGTATGGCGTAATTTACGCGCTCGAATCAGACGGATTTAACTACGCGGAAGTCAAAACCTTTGCCGACGATGTGCGCCAGCAACTGCTGCGTGTGCCAGATGTGTCCAAGGTTGAGCTGTTTGGCGCGCAAGACGAAAAAGTATTCATTGAAATTTCACAAAAGCGGCTGGCGCAATCAGGGCTGGATTTCAACCAGGTTTTGAGCCAGCTGGCGCAGCAAAACGCGGTCGAGCCAACCGGTGCGCTGCAAACGCCACTTGACGTGGTTCAGGTGCGGGTGGCGGGGCAGTTCAGGGTGGTTGAAGAGCTGCGCGCCATGCCGATTCGCGGCAGCTCGGGCAATCAGCTCAGGCTGGGCGACATTGCCGAGATCAAACGCGGCTATGTGGATCCACCCACCATCAAAGTCCATCATCAGGGCAAAGAGGTTATTGCCATCGGCGTGTCCATGATCAAGGGCGGCGACATCATTGCGCTGGGCAAGTCCCTCAAGGCATTGACGGCCAAAGTCAGCCAAACGCTTCCAGCGGGTATCAAGCTGGTGGCCGTGCAAGACCAGCCGACAGCTGTGGCCACGTCGGTCAATGAATTTATCCGTGTGCTGATTGAAGCGGTGGTGATTGTGCTGGCGGTGAGCTTTATCAGCCTGGGCTTTCACAAGCGGCCAGTCTTGCCCGGTCAGTCGCTACCCCTTTGGAAGCGCTACTACATCGACATACGCCCCGGCTTGGTGGTGGGCATCACCATTCCGCTGGTGCTGAGCGTGACGTTTTTGGCCATGCTGTACTTCGGCATTGGCCTGCACAAAATCTCGCTTGGCTCGCTCATCATCGCGCTGGGCCTGCTGGTCGACGATGCCATCATCGCGGTTGAAATGATGGTGCGCAAAATGGAAGAGGGCTACGACAAGGTACGTGCCGCCACATTTGCCTATGACATGACAGCCATGCCCATGCTGACCGGCACGCTGATCACCGCCGCAGGCTTCTTGCCGATTGGCCTGGCCAAGTCGGTGACGGGTGAGTACACCTACGCGATTTTTGCAGTGACCGTGATTGCGCTGGTGCTGAGCTGGATTGTGTCGGTGTACTTTGTGCCCTACCTGGGCACGCTGCTGCTCAAAAAACCTGACCACGTGATTGAAAAAGCGCACGACGACCACAGCTACGCTGGCGATGAAGACCATGAGATGTTCGACTCGGCTTTCTACAACACCTTTCGCAAGGCCGTGAACTGGTGCGTGCAATACCGCTGGGTCACCATTGGCAGCACAGTGCTGATTTTTGCGCTGGGCATCGTCGGCATGGGCAAGGTGCAGCAGCAGTTCTTCCCGGATTCGAGTCGACCGGAAATCATGCTGGACATCTGGTTTCCAGAGGGCACATCGTTTGCCGCCAATGAGGCGACGGCCAAACGGGTAGAGGCACGGCTGCTCAAAGAAGAAGGCGTGACCTCTGTCACCACCTGGGTCGGTTCCGGCGTGCCGCGGTTTTATTTGCCGCTCGACCAGGTTTTTCCGCAAACCAATGTGTCACAGCTCATTGTGTTGCCCAAGGATTTGAAAGTGCGTGAGTCGCTGCGCATCAAGCTGCCTGCGCTGCTGGCGCAAGAGTTTCCTGAAGTGCGTGGCCGCGTCAAGCTGCTGCCCAATGGCCCGCCCGTACCGTACCCGGTGCAGTTCCGCGTGGTGGGCAGTGACCCGCTGGTGCTGCGTGAGCGGGCTGATGAGGTCAAAGCCATCTTTCGCGAAAGCCTGAATACGCGCGGCGTGAACGACAACTGGAACGAGTCTGTCAAGGTATTGCGCCTGGAGGTCGATCAATCCAAAGCGCGCGCACTGGGTGTGACCAGCCAGTCGATAGCGCAGGCTTCGCGCACGATTTTGTCCGGCACGCCTGTCGGGCAGTTTCGCGAAGGCGACAAACTGATCGACATCGTGTTGCGCCAGCCTCTGGACGAACGCAACGCCATCACAGACATTGCCAACGCCTATTTGCCCACGGCATCGGGCAAGTCCATACCGCTAACGCAAATTGCCAAGCCCGTGTTTGCCTGGGAGCCCGGCGTGATGTGGCGCGAAAACCGTGACTACGCCATCACTGTGCAAAGCGATATTGTTGAAGGCTTGCAAGGTGCCACGGTGACAAACGAGCTGCAGCCCAAATTGAAGGCGCTGGAGGACAAGTGGAAAGCGCAAGGCTTGTCAAGCTACCGCGTGCAGGTGGCAGGCGCTGTGGAGGAAAGCAGCAAGGGGTCCGCATCCATTGCAGCGGGTATTCCCATCATGCTGTTTTTGACCTTCACTTTGCTGATGCTGCAACTGCAAAGCTTTAGCCGTGCCATGCTGGTGTTTTTAACCGGGCCGCTGGGTATTGCGGGTGTGGCCGGTGCACTGCTGTTGCTGGGTCGTCCGTTCGGCTTTGTCGCCTTGCTGGGTGTGATTGCACTCATGGGCATGATCCAGCGCAATTCAGTGATTTTGATTGACCAGATCGAGCATGAGCGGGCCCGGGGTGTGGCCGCTTGGGATGCGATTGTCGAGTCGGCCGTGCGCCGTGCCCGACCTATCGTGTTGACGGCTGCGGCTGCAGTGCTGGCCATGATCCCGCTGTCGCGCAGCGTGTTTTGGGGGCCAATGGCAGTCGCCATCATGGGCGGGCTGATAGTGGCTACAGCACTGACGTTGCTGGCTTTGCCCGCCATGTATGCAGCGTGGTTTCGAATCAAACGCGAACCCGCGCTGGTTACAGGCTAAAATCAAAAGTTGACCGATTTCTGGGCGGCTGGATGAATATTTAGCCGCTTTGTATTTTTAGCGCGGGTGGCGAAATTGGTAGACGCACCAGGTTTAGGTCCTGACGGTAGCAATACTGTGCGGGTTCGAGTCCCGCCCCGCGCACCACTGTGACATTTGGATATTAGAAAGAGCATCATGGCTGTGACTGTTGAAACCCTGGAAAAACTCGAACGCAAAATCACCTTGAGCCTGCCGGTCGGCGTGATCCAGTCCGAAGTGGATGCGCGTTTGAAAAAACTCGCCCGTACCGTGAAGATGGACGGCTTTCGACCCGGCAAAGTGCCGATGAACGTGGTGAGCCAGCGCTACGGCTATTCCGTTCATTACGAAGTCATGAACGACAAGGTTGGTGAGGCTTTTTCAAGCGCTGCCAATGAAGCCAAATTGCGTGTCGCAGGCCAGCCCCGCATCAGCGAAAAAGAAGGCGCACCTGAAGGTGAAATGACCTTTGACGCGATTTTTGAGGTCTACCCCGACGTCAAAATTGGCGACCTGGCCACCGCTGAAGTTGAAAAAGTCAGCGCTGATGTGAGCGATACCGCCATCGACAAAACCCTGGACATTTTGCGCAAGCAGCGCCGCACGTTCTCGCAGCGTGCCATGGACGCCGCAGCCCAAGACAGTGACCGCGCCACGATTGATTTTGAAGGCAAGATTGACGGCGAAACCTTTGCTGGCGGCAAGGCTGAAGACTTCCAGTTTCTGATCGGTGACGGCCAGATGCTGAAGGAGTTTGAAGAAGCCGTGCGCGGCATGAAGACCGGCGAAAGCAAAACCTTCCCCTTGAGCTTTCCCGCTGATTACCACGGCAAAGACGTGGCTGGCAAGCAGGCTGACTTCATGGTCACTGTCAAGAAGCTTGAAGCCGCACATCTGCCAGAAGTCAATGAAGCGCTGGCCAAGTCACTTGGCATTGCTGATGCGTCAGTTGAAGGTTTGCGTGCCGACATCAAAAAGAACCTGGAGCGTGAAGTGAAGTTCCGCTTGCTGGCCCGCAACAAAAATGCGGTCATGGATGCCTTGGTAGCCAAGGCAGAGCTGGACTTGCCGAACTCAAGCGTGCAGGCCGAATTGGACCGCATGATTGAAGCGGCCAGGGCCGACCTGAAGCAGCGCGGCGTAAAAGACGCTGACAAAGCGCCGATCCCAGACGACATCTTCCGCCCGCAAGCTGAAAAGCGCGTGCGCCTGGGCCTGGTGGTGGCTGAGCTGGTACGCAGCAACAGCCTGCAAGCCAAGCCCGAGCAACTCAAGGCCCACATTGAAGAGCTGGCCGCCAGCTACGAGAAACCGCAAGACGTGGTGCGCTGGTACCTGAGCGACAACCGCCGCATGGCCGAAGTCGAAGCGGTGGTGATTGAAAACAATGTGACCGACTTTGTGATGTCACAAGCCAAAGTGACTGAAAAAGCCGTGTCGTTTGACGAGTTGATGGCGCAGAACTGAGAGTTTTGAATTTTTAAAACAATGGGGCTGGTGCGTGGATTGAACTCCTGCGCACCAGCCCCATTTGTTTTGGGTACAGTAGTGTTTATTCAACCTTTGGAGTCATCTCATGCATAAAAACCAAGCTGACAGCATCCCGTTCGGTGCGTACGATTCACTACAAACCGAGGGCTTGGGGCTGGTGCCCATGGTGATTGAGCAATCTGGCCGTGGCGAACGCTCTTATGACATCTATTCGCGCCTGCTCAAGGAGCGTGTGATCTTTATGGTCGGCCCGGTTGAAGACTATATGGCCAACCTGGTGGTGGCCCAGTTGCTTTTCCTGGAAAGCGAAAACCCGGACAAAGACATTTCTCTTTATATCAACTCGCCCGGCGGCTCAGTCAGCGCTGGCCTGGCGATTTTTGACACCATGAACTTCATCAAGCCGGATGTGTCAACGCTGTGCACCGGTATGGCGGCCAGTATGGGTTCATTTTTATTGGCAGCGGGCGCCAAAGGCAAACGTTTTGCACTGCCCAATTCCAGCGTCATGATTCACCAGCCTTCAGGTGGCGCACGCGGCATGGCCAGTGATATTGAAATCTCCGCGCGAGAAATCCTCAAAACCCGCGAACAGCTGAACAAAATCCTGTCGGAGCGCACCGGCCAGCCGATGGAAAAGATTGCGCGGGATATGGAACGCGACTACTGGTTATCGGCCAGTGAGGCAAAAGAGTATGGTTTGGTGGACGAAGTTATCTCCAAGCGTCCCTAAATTGAATTTTCGCCTTAACGAAACGGCGCTTCTGGTAACAGGAAGCGCCGTTTTTATTTGGTTATCATTGGTAAATCTTGTACAGCCACTTTAAAAGGCATCTCCATAATGGCCGAAAAAAAAGGCTCCTCCAGCGAAAAGACTTTGTACTGCTCGTTTTGCGGCAAAAGTCAGCATGAAGTTAAAAAACTCATCGCAGGACCGTCTGTTTTTGTCTGTGACGAATGCATAGACCTTTGCAACGAAATCATCCGTGATGAACTGCCCGCTGGCGAAGAAGGCCGCGAAACTCGTGGCGACTTGCCCACACCGTTAGAAATCAAAACAACGCTTGACGGCTATGTCATTGGCCAGGAGCCTGCCAAACGCACGCTGGCAGTAGCGGTGTACAACCACTACAAGCGCTTGCGCCACAAGGAAAAAGCCAAAAAAGACGATGTCGAGCTGACCAAAAGCAACATCTTGCTGATTGGCCCGACCGGCTCAGGCAAAACCCTGCTGGCGCAAACCCTGGCCCGCACGCTGAACGTGCCGTTTGTGATGGCCGATGCCACCACCTTGACCGAAGCCGGTTATGTAGGCGAAGACGTTGAAAACATCATTCAAAAACTGCTACAAAGCTGCAACTACGAAGTCGAGCGCGCGCAGCAAGGCATTGTTTACATCGACGAGATCGACAAAATTTCGCGCAAGTCAGATAACCCGTCGATCACCCGCGATGTGTCGGGTGAGGGCGTGCAGCAGGCGCTGTTGAAATTGATTGAAGGCACGATGGCTTCTGTGCCGCCACAAGGCGGGCGCAAGCACCCAAATCAGGACTTTTTGCAGGTTGACACCACCAATATTCTGTTTATTTGTGGCGGAGCTTTTTCGGGGCTTGAGAAGGTCATTGAGAGCCGCACAGAGACATCCGGTATTGGCTTTGGCGCTGCGGTTAAAAGTAAAAAAACCCGCAGCCTGACGGAGTCATTCAAGGACGTCGAGCCTGAAGACCTGATCAAATTTGGTTTGATTCCCGAACTGGTGGGCCGCATGCCTGTGGTTGCCACGCTGGCAGAGCTGTCTGAAGACGCGCTGGTTCAAATATTGACCGAGCCCAAAAACGCGGTGGTCAAGCAGTTCAGCAAGTTGTTGGCGATGGAAGGCGTGGACTTGGAGATTCGGCCATCAGCGCTCAAAGCCATTGCCCGCAAGGCGCTGGCCCGCAAGACGGGCGCGCGCGGTTTGCGTTCGATTCTGGAGCAGTCGTTGATTGACACCATGTTTGAT
>JAYWBS010000273.1:0-25419 GCA_043781295.1 Polaromonas sp. | reverse complement strand
TTTTTTTATGTGGTCACGCTTCACGTCAAAACTTTACGTTCGCATCTGGCTGGCCGTGGTGGCCACCGTGGCAGTACTCACTTTTGCAGCCACTGGCGTATGGCACGCCAGCCGCGAACCTGTGCAGTTACCCATTCGTGAAATATTGGTACACAACAAAGCAGGTGAGGTGATTGGCACGGCGCAAACCAAGCCAAACCGCAAATTTGCCGATGGCCTGGAGTTTGACGTGACCACCAATGATGGGCAAACGCTGAACATGCTGCTGCCCCGTCCGCCACGTCCCCCAGGTGGCCCTTTGGGCCGTCCTCCGCAGGGCTTTGGTTTTGGCTGGATGCTCAGCCTGGTAGGCCTGGCAGTCGCCCTTGGTTCTTACCCCATCATTCGGCGGCTAACGCTGCGACTTGAAGCGCTGCAAAGCGGTGTTGAGCGCTGGGGCACGGGTGACTTGTCAACCCGTTTGAATGCAGATGGCAAAGACGAAGTGGCTTTTTTAGCGGAGCGTTTTAACCAGGCCGCCCAGCGCATTGAAACGCTGATGAACTCACACAAGTCGCTGCTGGCCAACGCATCGCATGAGCTGCGTTCGCCGCTGGCACGTATCAGGATGAGTTTGGAACTGATGAATCTTGAGACGGCATCACCGCAACGCATTGAAATTTCACGCAGCATCAACGAGCTGGACCAACTGATTGACGAGATTTTGCTGGCCAGCCGGCTCGATGCCCGGCAAGCCGATGCCGAGCCATTTGAATCACTGGACTTGACCGGCCTGGCCGCCGAAGAATGCGCGCGCGCCAATGCGGAACTGGGTTTGTCGGCCACCGGCCAAAGTCTGGTCATGCAGGGCTCACCGCGCTTGCTGCGCAGGCTGATGCGCAACCTGCTTGAAAACGCCAAACGCTATGGTCAGGGCGATGTAACGATGGCGCTGACGCAAAAGCGCATCAAGCAGCAAGAGTTCGCCTTGATTGCCGTGCACGACCGCGGCCCCGGCGTGCCGTTGGCCCAGCGTGAACGCATTTTTGAGCCGTTTTACCGCTTGCCCGGCGCGAGCGAACGCGAAGGCGGCGTCGGGCTGGGGCTGGCACTGGTCAAGTCCATCAGCGAGCGCCATGGCGGCACAGTGCGCTGTGAAGCGCGTCCGGGTGGCGGCGCTTCGTTTGTGGTTGAGTTGCCCATCAAGCCATGAAGCGGCCATGTGGTGAAAACCACAAACTGATTGCTTTTAAAGCCGCTTCTCCTCTAATTAGAGGATGTTCAATTCAAGCGTAAAACGGCATCATTGCATTGTTGCTGTCACAACCTGTCGGCAAAAAACTCGGGGCCAGCCCCAAAACGATCTCCCAACGACGTCTTCTATCAAAAGAAGACTTTACAAGGCTACCGCAAGGTAGCCTTTTTTTTGCGCTTCAGTTTAATCGTCTGTCATTGCGGGCTTGACCCGCAATCCATGGTGGATCTGGTACTGGTCTTGCTGTGGTAACAGGGTCATGGATCCCGGGTCAAGCCCGGGATGACGCACATCGCAGCCAGCACGCGGTCAGCGCTGATGTCGTTCAGGCAACGTGTATGCCCCAGCGGACACACCCGCTGAAAGCAGGGCGCGCAGTCCAGCGGCGGCTGGTAAGTTGGGTCGCTTTTCAGCCACAGCACCGTAGCCTTGTCGCTCAATGGCGGCGTGTGCAGTGGGCTGCTGGAGCCAAAAATCGCAACCTGAGGCACGCCCAGCGCAGCGGCCACATGCATCAGTCCCGAGTCATTGCTTACTATTATTTTGCTAGCTGCCAGCGCCCGAATTGCTTGGGCTAGCGACGTTTTTCCTGCTAGATTAATGCAGTTTTCAGCCGCTGCGGCTATTTCCTCGCACAAATCAGCTTCTTTGCCCGAACCCAGCAGCAGCACCTTGCCGCCCAGCCGGTTTGCCAGCGCGGCGTAATGCGCAGCAGGCCAGCGCTTGGCCTCACCGTACTCAGAACCCGGTGCAAAGACGGCATAGCCGCCGCGCTGCAAACCCAACTCCGTCAATGTCTCGTTGATTTGCACTTCAGGAATGTGCAGCTGCGGCTGGTCAACCTCCAGGCCAGCCTCACCACTCAACGCAGAATAAAACGCCACCATGGGCGGTTTGTTTTTGGGGTTTTTAAGCCGGTGCGTCAACAGCCCCACACGCACTTCACCCAGATAGCCAATTCTTTTGGGGATGCTGGCTAAAAACGGCAACAATGCGCTTTTTAGTGAGTTGGGCAGCACATACGCCGTGTCAAACTGGCCCTCAATCTGCCTGGCAATCGCGCGCCGCGCCTTGAACTGCAAACCGCCATGCGCAAACGGGAATTCAATGACTTCGGCTACCTGCGGCATGGTCCGGTAAACCGGCGCCACCCAAGGCAAAGCACCCACAGTGATGCGCTCACCCCGCGCATGCAGGCGGCGCAACAACGGCTCGGTCATCACAGCATCGCCAATCCACTGCGGGGCAATGATAAGGGAACGAGTCAAAGCGAAAAATTAATCGGAGTCTGACCCCAATTAAAGAGGTTAAGCTGTTCTTTAATTGGGGTCAGACTCCGATTAATTTCCGGCTTGTTCAATGATGACTGCCCACATGCTCACCTGTCTTGAGTGCATACACCGTGCCGCAGTAAGGGCACTTGGCGCTGCCCGTGCGGGCCACGTCCAGGTACACCTTGGGGTGGCTGCTATAGATTTGCATGTGCGCTTTGGCGCTGGGGCAATACACGCCGCCCTGGGCGTTGAGGTCAGAAGCCAGCAGTTCGATATGGGAGGAAGTGGTCATCGTGCTTAAACCCTGATCAAACTGTGGCCAGCCATGACGCGTATTTGGGATTGCGCCCATTGACGATGTCAAAAAACGCCGTCTGGATTTTCTCGGTGATGGGCCCGCGCGCGCCACCATCGCCACGGTTACCGATCTCTACCCGGTCCAGCTCACGAATCGGCGTGACTTCAGCCGCCGTACCACTGAAAAACGCTTCATCTGCAATGTAGATTTCATCGCGCGTGATGGGCTTTTCTTTGAGCTCCAGCCCCAAGTCTTTGCATATTGAAAAGATGGTGTTACGCGTGATGCCGTTGAGCGCACCCGCACTTGAGTCCGGCGTGTACACCACACCCTTGCGCACCACAAACACGTTTTCGCCGGCGCCTTCAGACACAAAGCCTTGTGGGTCCAGCAGCAGCGCTTCGTCGTAACCTTCATCTAGCGCTTCCATGTTGGCCAAAATCGAATTCGTGTAGTTGCTCACCGCCTTGGCATGAATCATGGTGATGTTGACGTGGTGCCGCGTGAAGCTGGATGTTTTGACGCGAATGCCGCGCTTCAAACCGTCGTCACCCAAATACGCCCCCCACGGCCAGGCAGCGACCATCAAATGAATGGTGTTGCCCTTGGGCGATACGCCCAGCTTTTCAGAGCCAATCCAGACCAGCGGGCGAATGTAGCAACTGGGCAGCTTGTTGACGCGCACCACATCCAATGTGGCCTGCATGATTTGCTCCTGGCTGAAAGGGATTTTCATACGCAAGATTTTGGCGCTGTTAAACAAGCGCTCGGTGTGCTCCTCTAACCTGAAAACGCCGGTGCTGCCGTCTGGTAGCTGATAGGCGCGTACGCCTTCAAAAGCGCCACAACCGTAATGCAGTGTGTGCGTCAGGACGTGGATTTTGGCGTCACGCCATTCGACCATCTGGCCATCCATCCAGATTTTGCCGTCGCGGTCTTCCATTGAGGGGGTTGTTGCAGCCATGCTTGTCCTGTGTTTTGAAAATTCTTGAAAGCGTGATTTTACGATTGCTGGGTGGTGTCGGGCCTAAACAGTGCATGCGCCAACAGCTTGCCGCCCGCAAACGTGCCGGTCACCGTTGATTCGCTGCCGTCTTTCCATTCAAACACCTCGGGCTGCTCGCCCTTGATGGTTTTGAGCAAGCCCAGCGCCCGCGTCATGGCCACGACGTGCAGCAGCGTCATACCGGGTCTGAGCTTGGCGTTGAGCATGACGGCGCTGTCAACATAGCCAATCGGCCGGTTCGCGGCGCGCTTTAAGACTTGCATCATGCGGGAAAAGTGCAGCAGTATGCCAAACACCAGCACGCTGGCCGCCGCCGCAATGCCCGGCCAGCCATACGAGCGGTACGCCAGCACTGCGCCGCCAATGATGGCGATGGGAATAAAAAATTTCGATAAGTTCATACCGGTATTGTTACGCAATGGGAAGGGCAACCTTCACACCGCATCAAATCCCTGGAAGCGCTGTACGACCACATCCTGTCGCATGAAGATGTGGTGATGTGTACGGGTGGCGAGATTCTGGATATTTACCTGCAGCAAAATAGCCCACAAACCGCTTCTTGAAGGCTTTTAGAACCATTTTTTGCCGATTTCAGACATATTTTAAGGCTGCAGCCTAATAGATTCGGGCGCAAGCAGCTACTGATTTAATAGCATTCAACAAACCCGATCAGCGCAAAACCTGTCGCTCGATCAACGCCACGTCGGCCGCAGCCAGGCCAAACAGGGTGTAGACCACCTCGTCTATGCTGCGCTCGGTGGCCAGCAGGTTGGCGCTGAGCTGATGGATGCGCATGCGCTGCTCGTTAAACAGCGCCTCCCAATCGTTACGCTCTTTGAGGGGAATATCAGCCTTGAAGCGCTTGGCAAGCTCCAGCTGAAAAGCCTTGAAGTCGGCCAGCAGCCACCACTGGCGCAGCTTGTCACCCAACGTGCTTTGCGCGCCTTTAGATTTATTGGAAAGTTGGGGTGATGGCAGCAAGTCATGAATGCGGCGGGCAAACCCGCGCTGGGCAGCCAGGCGCTGGCTGGCGGCTTGCGCAGCGGCTTCAGCCAGCGTCGTGAGCTGGGTTTGTTGTGCGGGGGTGGCGCTTGGGATGGGCAGGGTTTCGATGTGCTGGGTAAACATGCGCCGGTAGCCACCGCGAATGTGGGTTGACATGCCAGCAATCAAAAACCAAACGGCTTTTGAATTCATCAGCGCTGCAAGATATGGCTGACTGACGGGCAAAAAGTAGCCCGTGTTGCCCGAATACATGCCCTGACCATCCAGGTAAAAGCTGGGCGCAACGCAAATATCGGGGTAGTAAATTTTGGGTTGCTCAAACTTGCCGTAGTAAGCGCACGCCCGCAGTTCCCACCAGTATTCCCCTTGGTCACTTCGTTTGCGGGCTGCTTCAGCAAACGGTGCAAGGTAGGCCGCGAGCGTTGGGTGGCAGGTGCTCAACCAATCCCAGGCGGCAGATTCATCCGCCGCAGCATCGGGGCCTCTGGCGTCCCGCGTCCAGCCCTTGGGCATCAGTATCAGCCAGCGGTCTTCAGTTTCAACCTGCCAGCGCTTGATGTCTTTGCCTTCCAGAAACGGTTTGAACAAGCCCTCGCTCGCGAAGTCGGCATACACCAGGCGGTCACGCGTGGCGCGGTCAATCACAAAGGCTTCGTTCAAACCCGTCAGTACACCGCGATAGGGCGAGCCCACGGCTTCTTTAAGCGTCGGGTGGCCATGCGTCAGCTTGGCGCGCAGGGCGGCGGCCTCTACGCCTTCGAGCTGCCATTCGGCGGCGGCTTTAGCCTGGCCTGCACCGCTGCCCAGTTGCGCCAGGTTCAGGCTTTGCTTGTTCTCTTCAAACCAGGCGCTCAAGTCAGCCACCGCCGCTGTCAGTTGCAAAAACTTCGCGGGCCGGGCCGCATCAGGTGCCACCTTTTGCGCAGTGATGACGGCTGGGTACGTGGTCACGCCTTCAAACACCTGCCAGTCGCCAAAGTCAACCAGCACTTCAAGCTGGCAGGCATTCAGCAACAGGCGGCGCAGGGGCTCGCCGGAGCTGGTTTTAAAAAAGCTGCTGCTGGAGATAAAACCCAGCCTGCCACCAGGCTTGAGCAGGGCTAGCCCCAGCTCGTAAAAGTACACGTACAAATCGGCCACGCCGTGGTAGGCGGCGTAGTGGGCTTGCAAGTAGGGCTTGAGCTCGGTGAAAAGTTCTTGCCGCACATAGGGCGGGTTGCCCAACACCACATCAAAAGCGCCAAAACCTTCAAAAACAGCCACTTCAGGCTCTTTTTTGGTGTTATTTAGGGCTACAGCCCCCTGAATTCGGGCGCGAGCAGCTATTAAATCAGGAGTGTTGACGGTGCCAACGGCAAACCGCGTGTGCCAGTCAAAGGCCAGCGGGTCCAGCGCTGCATCGCTGACCAGACTGTTGCCCTGGTAAAAATTGGCCTCCAGCCCGGCCAGCTTGCGGCCCAGCTCGGCGGTTTTGAGCCACAGCGACAGCTTGGTGATTTCAATGCTCTCGGCGTTGATGTCAACGCCAAACAGGTTGCTGTTCAAAATCTGGTGGCTGATGTCAACGATCAACAGCTCTGCCGGGGCCAGCTCGCGCAGCTTGAAGTGCAGCTGGGTGTAGGCCTCTTTGAGCACATCAAACACTGCCACCAAAAACGCACCTGAGCCACAAGCCGGGTCACACACGCGGATACCGCCAAGTGCAGTTTGCCAGGCCTGCCAAAAGGCGTATTCAGTGACGTTAACTGGCGCTACCGATTGCGGTGCGTGGTCTTTTTCGGTCTTGCTGGGTTTGCGCCATTGGCCATCTGCATAAAACTGGTTTTGCAACTGAAAAAACCGCTCAATGATGGTGGGCTGCAGCGTTTGCTCGACGATAAAGCGGGTGATGTGGTCTGGCGTGTAAACCACACCGTCGCGCTTGCGTTTACCTGTGACGTTTCTTTCGCTTTTTTTATTGTCGGCTGCGGAGGTTGCGGTGGTTGCGGTGGACAGGGTCGTTAAAGCGAATTGCGAAATATCACCCGCGCTGGCAATACGCTCCAGGTCGCTGATGCTTTGCTCAAAAATGCGGCCCAGCACCGTCACGCTGACCTCTTGTGCGTAGTCGTAGCCTGCCAGCTTGGTAAAGCTGCCCACCAGTTTGTCGCTGACGGTGAGGCCGCTGAGTACCGCATCAGGCGCAAACAGGCCGCCGTTGTAAGGCGGGATTTTCAGGTATGGGTTGCCCACATCAACGGCTTTGAACAGGCCGACAAAATTGGTCCACAGCGGCTGCGGGTTGTAGGGGTTGACCTCGGTGGCGGCACGTTTGATGGAGCCTTGCGGCAGCAGGCCCCGGCTTTCAGCAAAGGCAATAAACAGCAACCGGTCAATCAGCTTTTGCGCATGCGCCACCAGGTCAGCAAAGGCCATGCCGGGGTTGAGCTGGTGCAGGCCAAGGATGAGCTCCTGGCGCAGGGTGGTGTAGTCGTTGTACAGCGCCTGGGTGATGTCACGTTCTTGCAAGGCGTTGGCCTTGAGCAGCTCTTGCGTGGCGTTACTCAGCAGGTTGCCGGCACTGAGCAGGCCCACAAAGCTGGCGTAACGCGCTTCATCAAGCAGCTCGGCGGCCGTCCATGACTCGTACACGGCGCGGCCGTAGCCCAGGGCGTACAGCCGAATCTCATCACAGTTGCTGACCAGTACAAATTGGCTGCCGGGCAAGTCGTTGGCGTATTCCCAGGCTTGCTGCACCGGGCTTTTGTGGCGGCCGGGCATCAGCGCTTCCAGGTTGCTGGTTTTGGGGCCCTTGAGCTCGAACGGCGCAACAATTTGGCGCTGGCCATGAATGAAGGTGCCCAGACACGCATCCACCGAGCCGGTGGAGGCTTGGGTCTCCAAATCAAGCGTCCAGACCGGGCCACTCGGGCCGCCGATGAAGCTGTAGCCCAGCACGTCAACAAAAAAGAGCTTTAAAAAGCTGGTCCGAATCGACTCTTCTTTCACCCGGCCCAAGCCGCCCTTTAAATCGCTGGCCCATTGGGCAATCGCCGCCGCATGCGCCTCGGGTATCGGCTGCGCCGGAAAACGGGTTTTGATCAGCTTCGGGCTGAACAGGGGTTGGGCAAAGGCGTCGCGCGGCATGGTTATTTGACTTTGGCCGTGTAGTCGACTTGCGGCAGGCCCTTGAAGTGCGCGTCACAGGTGACTAGCTGGGCATCGTGCTCCAGGGCTGTGGCGTAAATGAGGGCGTCCATCGCGTGGAGTTTGTGGGCGATTGCCATATCGGCTGCCAGTAATGCAATTCGCTCATTGGTTTGCACAACCTGGGTTTCGCGCAAAGTCAACGTGATCTGATCGACTGTGGCTTCAGAGTACTGGCGCAGCGCCCAGCGCCTTAATTCAAACTGAACCAAGCTGGGCAGGAGGATGTTTTGTTTGTCCAAATACAAGGGCTTGAAGGCATCGCCCAGTGGGCCGCCCAAAATGATCTCAATCCAGACGCAGGTGTCAAGCAGCTTCATGCGGCGACTTTTTTTCGGGCTTTTTTAGGTACTTTACGAACGGCGGGCTGACGCAGCACAGGCAGAGGTGGCGCGGCATTCAGCTGTGGGAGGATATCTTCACGACGCGTGTCGCGGTCACGGTAGCCAGTCGGGTCACCGCCCTTACCGATACCAAATAAATCTTCGTACCTAGGCTGGAGCATGAGTTTGACCGATTTGCCAATGCACAAAAATGCCAGCTTTTGACCAGGCTTTAAATTCATGCTGTCCCTGATTTCTTTGGGAACAGAGATTTGGTATTTGCTGGAAAGCGTGGCGGTGGGGATGGACATTCTTGCACTCCTTTGATCGATGCCACTATTGTAAGAGGAATTTTAACAATCACAAACTCCGCACCACCTCCAGCGCCTGCTCAATCCGCTCAACCGCATGAATCGTCAGCCCTTCAAAGGCTTTGTCGTTCTTCTTCGGTGCATTGGCTTTGGGCACGATGGCGACGCTAAAGCCCAGCTTGGCGGCTTCTTTCAAGCGCTCTTGCCCGCGCGGTGCAGGGCGCACTTCGCCTGCCAAGCCGACTTCGCCAAAGGCGATGAAACCTTTGGGCAGCGGCCTGCCGCGCAGGCTTGAAGTAATCGCCAACATCACAGCCAGGTCAGCCGCAGGCTCGCTGATGCGCACACCGCCGACGGCGTTGACGAACACGTCCTGGTCCATACACGCCACCCCGGCATGGCGGTGCAGCACGGCCAACAGCATGGCCAGGCGGTCTTTGTCCAGCCCCACTGACAAGCGCCGGGGCGATGGCCCGCCGCTGTCGACCAGCGCTTGAATCTCGACCAGCATGGGGCGCGTGCCCTCCAGCGTCACCATCACGCAGCTGCCGGGTACGGGCTCGGTGTGCTGGCTTAAAAAGATGGCGCTGGGGTTGCTGACGCCTTTCAAACCGCGCTCGGTCATGGCGAAAACGCCGATTTCATTGACTGCGCCAAAGCGGTTTTTAATGGCCCGCACCAGGCGAAAGCTGCTGTGCGTGTCGCCCTCAAAGTACAGCACGGTATCGACCATGTGCTCCAGCACGCGCGGGCCAGCTAACGCGCCTTCTTTGGTGACGTGGCCAACCAGCACGATGCACACACCAGACGATTTGGCCGCGCGCGTCAGGTGCGCGGCGCATTCACGCACCTGCGCGACTGAGCCGGGCGCGGATGTTAGCTGGTCTGAATAGACGGTTTGAATCGAGTCAATCACAGCAATCGTGGGCCGCTCGCTTTCTAATGTGGCGAGTATTTTGTCCAGCTGGATTTCAGCCAGCACTTTGACCTGCGAGCCTTCCAGTCCCAGCCGCCTGGAGCGCAAAGCGATCTGCGCACCGCTTTCTTCGCCCGTCACGTAGAGCGTCGATTGCCCAGCGCGCTGCAATGAGTCCAGCGCCTGCAACAACAGCGTTGATTTGCCAATACCAGGGTCACCGCCAATCAACACCACACCGCCCTCGACAATGCCGCCGCCCAGCACGCGGTCCAGCTCGTCATGTCCGGTGGGCGTGCGCTGCATATCGGTGGCGTCAATGTCGGCCAGGGTGGTGACTTCCGACAACTTGGCCAGGCCTTGGTGCTGGTTGCTGTAGCGGTTTTTGGTCGGCGCTGTGCTTTCAGCCACGCCCTCGACCAGCGTGTTCCAGGCGTTGCAGTGCGGGCATTTGCCCAGCCACTTGGGGCTGCTGCCCCCGCATTCGGTGCAGGTGAAGGTTGTTTTGTCTTTAGCCATAGGTTGTAGTTTACTGGGTATATTCACAGCTATTACGCCAATCGAAAATTCAACAAAAGTAATACAATTTATTTTTGTATTACCCGGAGCACGTCATGACACCTGCACTCACCGTTAAAAGCCAAGTCACCATACCCAAAGTTATTCGAGATTTTCTGCATCTGGGTCCAGGAGACGCAGTGTGTTTTGAACCCTTGCCAGACGGACGTGTGGCGATTTCGCCCGCCAACAAAAAACCAACGGCGATAGACAACCCTTTTGCGGCCTTCAAGGGTGGCCTGAGGCCAGGCATCACAACCGACGCGTTGATGCGCATGACACGCGGCGACGACTGGAACAAACCGTGAATTTGGTGGATACCAACGTCATTGTTGATTTGCTTGACAAGGATTCAGCCTTTAAAGACTGGTCCGAGCAGCAACTGCTGATTGCCCGGCACAGCGGCGGCTTGAGCATCAACCCCATCATTTACGCCGAGCTGGCCGCCCTGCCCAGCACGCTGCCGATGCTGGACGATTTCTTGAACGCGACAGGCATTGCCATCGCCCCTTTGTCGCGCCAATGCGCGCGGCTGGCCGGTCAAGCCTTTTGGACTTACCGCCAGCGCAAAGGTGCAAAAACAGGCGTGTTGCCAGATTTCTTTATCGGCGCTCAGGCACAAGCCGAAGGCTGGACGCTGCTGACCCGTGACAGCACGCGCTACAAAACGTACTTCCCCGACGTTAAATTGATCTGCCCGACATGACGAACCGCGATTTAACTTACTGGCCGCAGGGTACGGTCTACGGCACGCTGCTGAACTTCAAGGCCGAGCGCGCTGCAATGGCGGCGCAGATGACTGAGCCGCCCTACAAATCTGCGCCATATGCGCCCGTGCTGTTTATTAAAACGGCCAATACCTTCAATGCCAGTGGCGGCGTGGTTCAAGTGCCCGCAAAAGTGCCTGACATTGAAATTGGAGCCACATTTGGCATGGTTATTGGGACTAATAATTCTGCAATCCAATCAAATCGGGCGCAAGCAGCTCCTGAAAATATAGCAAATTGGGTTGCTGGTTTTGTGCTGATGAATGACTTGTCCATCCCGCACGCGAGCTTTTTCAGGCCGCCCGTCAAATTCAAATGCCTGGATGGTTTTTTGGGGTTTGGCTCGCAAATGGTTAGCACTGAGCTTGTGGGCAACCCAGCACGGTTCAAGCTGGAAGTACGCATCAACGGCGTGTTGAAGCAAAGCATAGACTTTTCAAATCTGCACCGTGATGCGCTAACGCTGCTAAATGATGTGAACGAATTCATGACACTGCAAGCGGGCGATGTGTTGATGCTGGGCACAGGCGCAGGCAGGCCGCTGGCCAAAGTGGGCGACCGCATTGACATCAGCGCGCCTAGCTTGCCTGCCTTTGGCACGCTGAGCCACACTTTAGTAGCGGAGGCTTCATGAAGCATGCGCGCGTAGCCTACGCAGGCGCGATTCACAATGCCGTCGAAAGTGACGGGCAGTTGCTATTGGCTGACGGAAGACGCGTTGCACAAGATGCCGTGGTGTGGTTGCCGCCTTTGCTGCCCGTGTTGCAGGCCAGAACCATCCTGGCGCTGGGTTTGAACTACGCTGACCACGCCAAAGAGCTGGCGTTCAAAGCGCCCGACGAGCCGCTGGTGTTTGTGAAAGGGCAAGCCAGTTTGATAGGTCATCGCGCCTTGACGCACCGCCCCACAGGTGTCAAATTCATGCACTATGAATGTGAATTGGCAGTCGTGATCGGCAAAACAGCCAAACGGGTTAAGCACGATGACGCCTATGACTTTATTGCAGGCTACACAGTCGCCAATGACTACGCGATACGCGATTATTTAGAGAACTGGTATCGGCCCAACCTGCGGGTTAAAAACCGAGACACTTGCACACCCCTGGGGCCCTGGCTGGTCGATACCACAGACATTACCAACCCGATGGCGCTCAAACTGCAAACTACCGTCAACGGCAAAGTCACGCAATCTGGCAACACGGCTGACATGATTTTTAACGTGCCGTTTCTCATTGAATACTTCAGCAGCTTTATGACGCTACAGCCCGGCGATTTGATTTTGACAGGCACACCCGACGGCGTGGTCGATTGCCAGCCGGGCGATGTGGTCGTGACCGAGATTGAACACGTGGGTGCACTCATCAATACGATTGATACCTTATGAAAATTAACCACCTCATCAACGGCAAGTCCGTCACGTCAAGCACCTATTTTGAAACCATCAACCCC
This sequence comes from Polaromonas sp., assembly GCA_043781295.1. GTDB lineage: Bacteria > Pseudomonadota > Gammaproteobacteria > Burkholderiales > Burkholderiaceae_C > Polaromonas. The sequence goes on along the minus strand of JAYWBS010000273.1, from coordinate 13,093 downwards.
GCCACGCAAGAGGTACTGGCTGAAGTAGCCAGCGGCGGGGCACTTGAGGTGAATGCCGCCGTAGCCGCCGCCAAAGCTGCCTTTTCCAAATGGGCGGGACTGCCCGCACCGCAGCGCGCCAAACTGATTCGCAAACTGGGTGATTTGATTGCCGCGCATGTGCCCGAGATTGCGCAAACAGAGACCAACGATTGCGGCCAGGTGATTGCGCAAACCGGCAAGCAACTCATCCCCAGAGCCGCAGACAACTTTTATTACTTTGCAGAAATGTGTACCCGTGTTGACGGCCACACCTACCCGACTGAAACGCATTTGAACTACACACTGTTTCACCCCACAGGCGTGTGCGCGCTGGTGTCACCGTGGAATGTGCCTTTCATGACGGCAACCTGGAAAGTCGCGCCGTGTCTGGCGTTTGGCAACACGGCGGTGCTGAAAATGAGTGAGCTGTCGCCAATGACAGCCGCGCGCTTGGGCGAACTGGCACTGGAGGCTGGCATACCGCCCGGCGTTTTGAACCTGGTACACGGCACTGGCAAAGGCGCGGGTGAGCCGCTCTGCACACACCCTGACGTACGGGCCATATCGTTTACCGGGTCAACCGCCACCGGCAACCGCATCGTGCAGGCGGCAGGGCTGAAAAAATTCAGCATGGAGTTAGGCGGCAAGTCGCCGTTTGTGATTTTTGAAGATGCTGATTTAAACCGTGCGTTAGACGCGGCCATCTTCATGATCTTCAGCAACAACGGTGAGCGTTGTACCGCAGGCAGCCGCATTTTGGTTCAGCAGTCCATTTACGCTGACTTTGTGGGCAAGTTTGTCGAGCGCGCCAAACGCATCACCGTTGGCGACCCACTGGATGAAAAAACCATTGTGGGGCCGATGATTTCGCAGGCGCATTTGGCCAAGGTGCGCAGCTACATTGAACTGGGCTCCAAAGAAGGTGCAACGCTTTTGTGTGGCGGGCTGAAAACACCCGACTTGCCCGCACGCGTGAAAAACGGCAACTTCGTTTTGCCCACTGTGTTTGCCGATGTGCACAACAAAATGCGCATTGCACAAGAAGAAATATTCGGCCCCGTCGCCTGCCTGATTCCGTTCAAAGACGATGCCGATGCCATTGCCCAGGCCAACGACATTCAATATGGTCTGTCAAGCTATGTGTGGACAGAAAACATTGGCCGCGCGCACCGGGTTGCGGCTGCGGTAGAAGCAGGCATGTGTTTTGTCAACAGCCAGAACGTGCGCGACTTGCGCCAACCGTTTGGCGGCACCAAGGCCAGCGGTACGGGGCGCGAAGGCGGCACCTGGAGCTATGAGGTTTTTTGTGAGCCGAAAAATATATCGGTATCTATGGGCAGCCATCACATTCCGCATTGGGGCGTTTGATCATGGGCACACTCGCCTTAGCTGCCAAAATCACCCACGTGCCCAGCATGTACTTGTGCGAATTTCCTGGCCCCAACTTTGGCAAGCGTGATGCAGCAGTGGCGGGCCACAAAGAAATTGACCGCCGTTGCCGGGCTTTAGGCGTGGACACGCTTGTGGTGTTTGATGTGCACTGGCAAGTCAACAGCGAATACCACATCAACTGCGGGCCACGCTTCAACGGCATTTACACCAGCAATGAGCTGCCGCACTTCATCAAAAACATGCCGTATGACTACCCCGGCAACCCGGCGCTGGGGCACCTGATGGCGGACATGGCCAATGACATGGGCGTGAAATCGCGTGCGCATTCAGACACCACGCTGGAGCTGGAGTACGGCACGCTGGTACCCATGCGCTACATGAACAGCGATCAGCATTACAAAGTGATTTGCGTCAGCGGCTGGTGCGACTGGCATGACCTGAAGGAAAGCGAGCGCTTTGGCCTGGCCGTGCGCCGCGCAATTGAAGAGCGCTACGACGGCACAGTCGCGGTATTTGCCAGCGGCAGCTTGAGTCACCACTTCGCAGACAACGGCAAAGCGCCCGAATACGCGTTTAAAACCTACAACGCTTTTTTAGAGCAGGTTGATTTGCGCGTGGTCGAGTTGTGGGAGCGCGGTGAGCACGCTACCGTTATCGACATGCTGCCCATGTATGCCGACAAATGCTGGGGCGAAGGCGACATGCACGACACCGCCATGCTGTACGGCCTGCTGGGTGGCTCGGCCTATACAGAAAAAGTCGAAGTCATCACGCCGTATTTTGGCTCCAGCGGCACGGGGCAAATCAACGCCATTTTTCCTGTAACGCCTTTAAAAGAAAAAGTCTGACATGCCGCATCTTGTTATTTTGTACACCCCTAACCTGGAAGCCAAAATCGACATGCGCAAGTTGTGCCGCGCTTTGGCAGACACCATGCTCACGCAGCTTGATGAAGCAGGCAAACAGGTCTTCCCCACGGGGGGTACGCGAGTGCTGGCTTACCCGGCGGCGCACTATGCGGTGGCTGACGGGAAAGGTGACTACGGCTTTGTGTACCTGAACCTGCGCATGGGCTCCGGCAGATCAGATGCTATTAAAAAAGAAGCTGGCCGCGCCCTGATTGATTGCGCCAGAGCCTTTTTTGACCCTGTTTTTAAAGACAATCTGGTTGGCCTGACGCTGCAAATTGACGAAGGCACGCAAGTCTTTGATGGCAAGCTGGGCAACCTGCATCCCCTTTTTCAATAAACACGATGTTCGATACAAAACTCATCCATCAACTGGCAGCAGAACTGCACCAGTCTGAAAAGACCCGCGTACAGATTGAGCACTTTTCCAAACGCTTTCCTGGCATGGCGGTGGAAGACGGCTACAAGATTTCTCGCGCCTGGGTCGCCATGAAGATTGCAGAAGGCCGCAACGTGCGTGGCCACAAAATCGGCCTCACATCACGCGCCATGCAGCAAGCCAGCCAGATTACTGAGCCCGACTACGGCACGTTGCTGGACGACATGTTTTTTGCACCGGGTGACATTCCTGCTGCGCGCTTTATTGCCCCGCGTGTGGAGGTTGAACTGGCCTTTGTATTGAAGCGCAAACTGGAAGGCCAGCACATCACCATTGACGATGTGCTGGCAGCAACCGATTACGTGACCCCCGCGATTGAAATCATTGATGCGCGCATTGAGCAGTTTGACCGCCACACCAAAGTCATGCGCAAGGTGTTTGACACGATATCCGACAACGCCGCCAACGCGGGTATTGTTCTGGGCGGCAATCGCGTGTTGCCAGGCGCTATCGACCTGCCCTGGGTCGGGGCCATCTTGCGGCAAAACGGCGTGGTGGAAGAAACCGGTTTGGCCGCAGGTGTACAAGGCCACCCTGCCATCGGCGTGGCGTGGCTGGCCATGAAGCTGCATGCCTGGGGCGAATGCCTGGACGCTGGTGAGGTGGTGCTGGCGGGTTCATTTACCCGACCCGTCGCCGCCGTCAAAGGTGACATTTTTGATGCCGACTATGGCCCACTAGGCCGCTTTGAATTTCAATTTATTTAAGGGCAATCACATGCAACTCCCTATCAACCCTTTCAAGCAGGCGCTGCAAAACAAACAGCCGCAAATCGGCCTGTGGATGAGCCTGGCCGACAGCTATGCCGCCGAGATTTGCGCCGGTGCCGGTTTTGACTGGCTGCTGATTGACGGTGAGCACGCACCCAACGATTTGCGCAGCGTGCTGCGGCAACTGCAAACTATTGCAGGCTACCCCAGCAACCACCCGATAGCACGGCTGCCCATGGGCCATGGCCATGTGGGTGACATGCTGATCAAGCAATACCTGGACTTGGGCGTCACAACACTGCTGATTCCGATGGTCGACACCGCAAGCCAAGCCAAAGCACTGGTGCGTGCTGCGCGTTACCCGCAAGACGACGGTGGCGGCGGCATCCGAGGCATGGCAGGCGCGCGGGCGTCACGCTTTGGCCGCTACCCGCGTTATGCCCATGAGGCCAATGCACAGGTCTGTTTGCTGGTGCAGGCCGAAACACAAACCGCGCTCGACAACCTGGATGCGATTGCAGCGGTCGAAGGTGTTGACGGCATCTTCATTGGCCCGGCAGATTTATCTGCTTCCATGGGTTACGTCGGGCAACTCACGCACCCCAAAGTGCAAGCGGCCATTGAAGACGCCATAGCGCGCATCAACCGCTCAGGCAAGGCCGCTGGTATTTTGGCGACGGATGAAACTCTGGCAAAACACTATCTGGCACTCGGTGCGCTGTTTGTCGCGGTCGGGATTGATACCCATTTGCTGGTACGCCATACCAGTGCACTGGCAGCACGCTTCAAAGCAGTCGCTCCGTCAGTTTCTGCGAGTAAAACCTACTGACTTTCCCCAACCCCGTCACGCAAAAGTGGCATGCGGCACGTTTGCATGGCACTATCGCTTTTTTCCCACCTGATTGGAGATTTTTTATGTCTATTTCACGCCGCCACGTTATTCAATCTGCGAGTGCGTCTGCACTGCTGGCTGCCCTTGGCCAAAGCGCCTGGGCGCAAACGCTGGACAACCTGAAAATCGTCACCGGCTTTGCAGCCGGCGGCACGTCTGACACGCTGTGCCGCCGGGTCGCTACCCGCATGGCCCCAGACTACGCCAAGACCGCTGTCGTTGAAAATAAAACCGGTGCGGGTGGCCAGATCGCGGTGCAGTTCGTCAAGGAGGCCAAACCTGATGGCATGACGTTGCTGCAAACGCCGACGTCCATCCTGACCATTTACCCGCACATTTACAAAAAGCTGCCCTACGACCCGCTGGTTGACCTGATGCCCGCATCGCTGGCCTGCGTGTTTGACTTTGGCTTTGCAGTCGGCCCGGCCGTGCCCTTGACGGTCAAGACGGTGCCTGAATTTTTGCTATGGGCCAAAGCCAATCCGCTGGGCGCAAACTTCGGCTCGCCAGCGGCGGGCTCAACGCCCCACTTTATCGGCGCATTGCTGGGCAAAAGCGCCAGTGTTGATTTGAAGCATGCCGCCTATCGCGGCACACAGCCAGCCATGCTGGACCTGCTGGGCGGCAATATCTCTGCCGTGTCTGGCCCGATTGGCGACATCACGCAACACCTGCCCACAGGCAAGATCAGGATTTTGGGCGTGTCAGGTGCCAAGCGCAGCCGCTTCGCGCCCGATGTACCGACATTTGCAGAGCAAGGCCTGAAAGACATGACCCACAGCGAGTGGTTTGCCTTTTTGCTGCCCGCCAAAACCCCTCTTGACGTCGTCAACCGCATGAGCGCCGCCCTGAAAACCGCACTGGCACAAAAAGATGTGATTGATGGCCTGGCAGGTTTTGGCCTGGAAGCCATGTCGTCAACGCCCGCAGAGTTGACCGATTTGATCAAGAAGGACACCGCAAAATGGGCACCAATTGTGAAGGCCGTAGGCTTCACAGCCGACGCTTGAACTGTAAAAGTACCGCACCATGAACGCCGTATTGAATCCATCCCCGCCCGCTGCCATGCACGCTGATGAATGGGCTGCAAGAGTCGAGCTGGCGGCCTGCTACCGCATCTTTGCCATGCTGGGCTGGACGGAGATGATTTACAACCACATCACGGTGCGGCTGCCAGTTAGTGTCACGGGCGGTGACACGCAGTTTTTGATCAACCCGTTTGGCCTGCATTACAGCGAAGTCACCGCCAGCAACCTGGTCAAAATTGATGTGACGGGCCAGGTGCTGGATGGCTCTGGTGCGAAGGTCAACCCGGCTGGTTTTACCGTGCATGCCGCCATTCACAACGGCGTGCCCGATGCGCACTGCATCATGCACACCCACACCACGGCAGGCGTGGCGGTGGCCTGCCTGGAAGGCGGTTTGCAGCAAAGCAACTTTTACACCGCGCAGCTGCATGGCATGGTGGCGTATCACGACTTTGAGGGCATCACCATTCATGCGGATGAAGGTCCGCGCCTTTTGAGAAGCATGGGCAACAAACCAGCGCTGATTTTGCGCAACCACGGTCTGCTGGTATGGGGCCAGACCGTGCCACAAACCTTTGCGATTTTATGGACACTACAGCGCGCCTGTGAAGTGCAACTGGCCACCTTCAGCATGGGCAAAGCCATACCCGTGTCGCCCCTTGTGGCCGAACGCTGTACACGTGATGCCTTGCAATTTGACCCTGCACACGGCGCGGGCCAAGACATGTTTGCAGCACTGGCACGGCAAGTCGCGCGCATCGACGCGGGCTACCAGCAGTGAGGTTTCACGCTATTTAATTAATAGCTGCTTGCGCCCGAATCTATTGGGCTGCAGCCACTTTTAAACCATAAATTTGGTCTTTTTTAGGCCTGAAAGCGCATTGTGAAGGTTTGTATTTATGGCGCAGGTGCCATTGGCGGCTGGATAGGCCATGGCTTGGCGCGCACGGGCTGTGGCGTGAGCGTGGTGGCGCGCGGTGCCACGCTTGAAGCACTTGGCCTACACGGCTTGCGACTGAATCAGGCAGGCTCTGTCACGGCGCAAACGGTGCGCGCTTCATCATCGCCTGCCGAGCTGGGTGTGCAGGACCTGGTGGTCATCAGCGTCAAAGCGCCCGCCTTGCCTGATGTGGCCAAACACATCGCACCACTCATTGGCCCCAACACCGTAGTCATGACGGCCATGAACGGCGTGCCGTGGTGGTTTTTACAAGGCTTTGGTGGGCCCTATGCAGGCCAGCCCTTAAGCTCGATTGACCCACAAGGCGAGATTGCACGGGCTATGGCGCCGCAGCACATCATGGGCTGTGTGGTGCATGCCAGTTGCTCACTTGATGCGCCTGGCCTGGTACACCACCACTTTGGCAACAAGCTCATCATCGGTGAACCGTCGGGCGAAAAAACGCAGCGTGTTTTGCAGTTGGCGGCGCTGCTTGCAAAGGCAGGCTTTGAGGTGCCAGTGTCTGAACAAATCCAAAAAGACATCTGGTTCAAGCTGTGGGGCAACATGACGGTCAACCCGATCAGCGCGCTGACCGGGGCGACGACCGACCTCATCATGGGTGATGACCTGGTGCGCGGCTTTATATCGAACGTGATGCTGGAGGCCAAAGACATTGGCGCGCGGCTGGGCATCGCCATTGACCAGCAGCCCGAAGACCGCCACGCCGTCACGCGCAAGCTGGGTGCGTTTAAAACCTCGATGCTGCAAGACGTTGAGGCGGGAAAGGCGGTAGAGCTTGACGCGTTGGTGACAGCCGTGAAAGAACTGGGCGACCTGACGAAAGTGGCGACCCCCTGCACCGATGCGCTATTGGGTCTGGCCCGTTTGCAGGCGCGGGTTCGGGGCTTGTACTGATGGTTGCGCCCATGGGCAAACGAGCCATCAGCGCGGGCGCTTTTGCCACACTGCTGCTCATCGCGCTGATGATGGGGGCCAACCACGTCTCGGCCCGCATTGCGTTTAACAACGGCGTGGATGTAGCGACAGCGGTGGTGTTTCGCAGCACCGTCACGGCGCTGGTGGTCTCTGGTTTGTTACTGATCCAACGCGTGCCGTTGCTGGCAACAAAGCGCCACAAGCGGTTTTTAATCATCATCGGCCTGTTGATTGGCGTGCAAAGCTTGTGCCTGTATTCGGCCGTAGCGCGGCTGCCCGTGGCGCTGGCCTTACTGGCCTTTAATACCTACCCGCTGTGGACAGCCCTGTGGGACCGCCTGCTGTACCAGCGCCGCCCCGAGCGCGCCATGCTGCAAGCCATGCCAGTTATTTTGGTTGGCCTGGCGCTGGCGCTGGATGTGCTGGGTGCAGCGTCGGGCCTGGGCGCGGCCGGGCAGTGGACGCGCATTGGCGCAGGTGTGGCGTTTGCCCTGGCGGCGGCAGCTACTTTTGGTTTGGCGCTGGTGTTGACGCAGCATGAAACAAACGGCGTTGATGGCCGGCTGCGTACCGCCAGCACCATGGTGCTGGCAGGCCTGGTGGCGTTGGCCATGGTGGGCGCGCAAGGCGGCGTGCATTTGCCCACCGCCACGCCCGGCTGGTGGGGCCTGGGCGCGCTGACGTTTTTATATGGCACGGCTTTCACCATCATGTTTACTGTGCTGCCCAAGCTGGGCGTGGCGGGCAATTCGGCCATCATGAATGTAGAGCCCGTGTTTGCGCTGGTGCTGGCCTGGCTGATACTGGGCCAAACCATTGCGCCCATACAAGTGGCTGGCGCGCTGCTGGTAGTCGGCGCGGTGATGCTGCTGGGGCTGCGTAAAAACTAGCGTTTGGGTTGGGTAAATATGCTCTTGCCAAGAGCCACAAGTTGGCCTAGACTAGGTTCAGTTAAGAAAGTGATGTGTCTTTTTTTAAAGACGTACTGCTGCTGATTGGAGACAAGCCTTGGACAAGCTGAACAACCCCCTGCTGGGCACCTGGCACCTGGTGCGCTGGGATATCACCTACGGCGATGGACGCGAGCCGACGCTGCCTTACGGCGACAAAGCCACAGGCATGATTGCCTACACCAGTGACGGCTTCATGAGCGCTTGCATTGCCCGTGGTGGGCGCGGCAGTTTGTCAAGTGCCAGCGTGCGCAGCGCGCCAGTTGACGAGCGGCTGGCGGCGTTTGAAAGCTATTTTCAATACGCCGGGCCGTATGAAATCAACGGGCCAGTTGGGCAACAGCAAGTCACCCACCACGTCACGCATTCACTGAACCCGAATTTTGTCGGTACAAAGCAAATTCGCAACATGACATTTGGCGCAGATGGCGGCTTGACCTTGTCAGCGTCAGACACCGTACCGGGCACAGATGTGGCGCGGCATCACCGCCTGGTATGGGCGCGAAAGGCTGCATGATGTTTGAAAAGCACCGCGCCATTTTTGAAAGAGCGCAAACCGCCTGCCGCGAGCGCCATTGCTGGAGCCCCTTCCCCGACATGCCGGGCAAGTACCCGGACGCAGAAGCGGCGCAGGCCCAAGGACTGGCAGCTTTCAAGACGCATCTGGGCAAGCACTTTGCGCTTGAGCAGCCTGGTCAAATTAATAAAGTTGGCGAAGAAGTCTCGCCCTACACACAAGAACCGCTGGGCATCACTTATCCGCAAGCTGATATCGACACGCTGTTCAACGCCGCAGAAGCTGCCATACCCACCTGGGCGAATGCAACACCCCAAACGCGTATCGGCGTGCTGATGGAGGTCCTTAGCGTGCTGTACCGCGAGCACCTGTTTGAAATCGCCCATGCCGTCATACACACTGCCGGGCAGAGCTTCAATATGGCTTATGCAGGCTCGGGTGTCAACGCACTGGATCGCGGCATTGAGGCGCTGGTGCTTGCCAAGCAAGCCATGGATGCGGTGGCACCTACAGCGCGCTGGGAGCGCCAGTTTGGCTCGGCAACCATTGCGCTGGATAAAACCTACCGACTGATTCCACGCGGCGTGGCGGTATGCTTTTCATGTGCCAGCTTCCCCACCTGGAACGCCTGGCCGTCCATGCTGGCCAGCCTGGCCACAGGCAATGCGGTCATCGTCAAACCGCACCCAGCTACGGTGTTGCCAATGGCCATATCGGTCCGCGTCTTCAGGCAAGTGCTGGCGCATGCGGGCTTTGACGCGGACCTGGTCACGATGGCACTGGACACGACGGCTGAGCCGATTGGCAAGCTGCTGGTCAAGCACCCAAAAACCGCTATCGTTGACTTTACCGGCAGCACACGCTTTGGTCAGTGGGTAGAGCAAAACGCGCACCCTGCGCTGTGCTTTACCGAGACTGCCGGCTGCAACACGGTGGTGCTTGAATCTTGCGACGACCTAGATGCGGTGCTGCGCAGTCTGGCCACCACGCTCTGCATGTTCAGTGCGCAAATGTGTACCAGTCCGCAGAATATCTACATATCAAAGAACGGCGTGCAAACACCGCAAGGCCTGGTGCCGTTCAATGACGTGGCGCGCCGCCTGGCCAACGCAGTTGCAGCCTTGACCAGCGAGCCCAAGAAAGCCGCGATGATTTTGGCCACCATCCAGTCGCCGCAAACACTGGCATTGCTATCAAATATGCAGCTGCTTGCGCCAGAATCTATTGGGCCAGAGGCCAAAAACACACCTGAAATACTGCTAAAACCAGCATCCTACGCGCATCCAGACTTCCCGAATGCCCGCACCAGCACACCGCTGATGCTGAAAGTCAGCACAGCGCATCGCTCGTTGTATGGCGAGGAGCGCTTTGGCCCGGTCAGCTTTGTGATTGCCTGCGACGACGCACAAGATGCCTTGCAGCAAGCCACACAAGACGTGAAAGAACTTGGCGGGTTGACGGCCTTTTTGTACACGCTCGATGAAGCCTTCATCACGCGCGCTGAAGCGGCCTACGCCAAAGCAGGCGCGCAGCTCACCATCAACCTGACCGGGCCGATGCCGCTGAATTTTGCAGCCGCCTACAGCGACTACCACGTCACCGGGTTGAACCCGGCGGGCAATGCGTCGTTGACCAACCTGGCCTTTGTGGCCAGCCGCTTTTGTATTTCGCAATCGCGCAGACCTGTCAAAGCAACTTAACTCAAGGAGAACACTATGGGTGCCAGCGAAACCAATGCATTTAACGACATTCCCGTCTTGTCTGGCGGCTTTGCGCCCATCACGCAAGAACTCACGATAGAGCTGACCGACATCGAGGGTGACATACCCAAAGACCTGACCGGCATGTATGTGCGCAACGGCCCGAATCGCCGCTTTGAAGCACCGGGCCGTTACCACTGGTTTGACGGCGATGGCATGCTGCACGCGGTGCGGTTTGAAGGTGGCAAGGCCCAATACCAAAACCGCTGGATAGCCACCGACAGTTTGCAGGAAGAGCTAAGCGCAGGCGGCGCGCTGTGGCAGGGCATCAAAGACCCGCCACGCAAAGACCGGCCCGACATGCCGATTAAAAACACATCCAATACCGACGTGAAGTTTTACGCCGGGCACCTGGTGTCGATGTGGTACCTGGGCGGCGCGGTGTACCAGGTACGGCCGCATGACTTGTCCACCGTCGGCAAACTGAAGGTTGATGAACGCCTGAAGGGTTTGCCGATATCCGCGCATTCCAAAGTCGATGAACGCACTGGCGAGTTTTTGTTTTTTGCCTATGGCAAAGAGTCCCCCTACATGCATTACGGCGTGATGGATAGATTCGGCGAGCTCAAAACATTCATGCCCGTCCAACTGCCCGGCCCGCGCTTGCCGCACGACATGGCCATCACGCCCAACTACACCATCGTGCATGACCTGCCGCTGTTTTACGACATGGATGCGTTTGCAGCGGGGCGGCATAAATTGAAGTTTCACCATACCCTGCCATCCCGCTTTGGTGTGATTCCACGCCACGGCACGCCCGACCAAATCCGCTGGTTTGAGGCCAAGCCAACCTACATGTACCACGTATCCAACTCGTGGGAAGAGGACGACGGCGAAGGCGGCACTGAGATTGTCATGACTGGCACACCTTTCCGGTTGCCGACGGATGTGCGCGGCAATCTGGATGTAGACCGCTTCCCCAAAATGCTGGCTAATTTAGAGCATGACTTCATGTTTTACGAGTGGCGCTTTAACCTGCGCACGGGGCTGACCAAAGAGCGGGTGATTGACGACATCGTGAACCAGGAATTCCCTGTCATCAACTCCTGGATGCAGGGCTACAAAACCCGCTATTCCTGGAACGTGCTGATGGCCCGCTTGAACCGTGCTGAAGACCCGCGCTTTTGCGGCTTTGCGCGCTATGACTTGCAACAAGATACCTGCACCACCTACCACGCAGGCGTGAACAAATGGTTTAGCGAGGCACCCTTTGCGCCCAAAGACAACTGGGTGGAAGAAGACGACGGCTACCTGGTTGGCTTCATGTGGGACGACGAAAAGCAAACCTCCTATGTCACTGTGTTTGATGCCAAAGACATCGCCAAAGGCCCGGTCTGCAAAATCAAAATGCCGCAGCGCGTACCGAATGGTTTTCACGCCACCTGGGTCAGTGGCGTGAGGCTGGCGCGAGGTTATTAGCCGAAACAACTGGATTCACAAAAAAATCAGGAGACACACACCATGATTCTCGTTGCCAAAGAAAAAATCAATGACTTCACCAGTCGCGGCTGGTGGGGCACGCAAACGCTGTGGGATTTGTTTGTTAAAAATCTAAAGGCACAACCGAACGCTGAGGCCGTGGTCGATGCGCCCAACCGGGCAGATTTTGCCCACGGCTTGCCGCGCCGACTCAGCTGGGCAGCCCTTGCCCTTGACGTTGACCACTTGTGCCTGCACCTGGTAGCGCAGGGCGTTGCGCGTGACGACGTGCTGGTGCTGCAACTGCCCAACTGCGTCGAGCAGTTTGTGGTTTATCTGGCCTGCGCGCGTCTTGGCGTGGTGGTGACGCCCGTACCGGTGCAATACCGTGAATATGAATTGGCACAGGTGCTGGCCGTCACACAGGCTAAAGCTGCGGTGACTTTTTCACGCATTGGCAAGCTGGATGCCGGCCACCAGGCAGCGGCCATGTATGCAGGCCTTCAGGCCGACCACACCAGCCTGAAGGTGGTGATGGCTTGGGGCGACAACCTGCCCGCTGGTGTCATGGACATCGGCATCAACGCCGGCACCGAACTTGCCGATGCTGACCGCGTGCTGCTGGCAACGGCAGAGCGTGCAGCCCAGGTCACCGCCAACGATGTTTTCACGATCTGCTGGACATCGGGTACCGAGGCGCAGCCAAAAGGCGTGCCGCGCAGCCACAACGAATGGCTGATCATTGCGCCGTCTATCATTGAATCAGCCCAGCTCCAGCCGCACGCGCGCCTGCTCAACCCGTTCCCGCTGGTGAACATGGCGGGTATTTCAACCGCGTTTGCTTCCTGGCTGGTACTGGGTGCCACTGTGGTGCAGCACCATCCGTTTTCTTTGCCGGTGTTCTTGCAGCAACTGCGGGAAGAAAAAATTGACTACACCGTCGCGCCACCTGCCATCCTGAATATGCTGCTGCAAAACGAAGCGCTGCTGGCAGGCATCGATTTCAAACGGCTCAGCCGCATCGGCTCGGGATCGGCCCCGCTGTCAGACTGGATGGTGCGCGGCTTTCAGGACAAGTACGGCGTACAAATCGTCAACTACTTTGGCTCCAATGAAGGGGCGGCGCTGTCGGGTAACCACACCGACATTCCCGACCCGGGACTGCGCGCCGAGTTCTT
>JAYWBS010000272.1:0-9276 GCA_043781295.1 Polaromonas sp. | reverse complement strand
CATCACCCCGACGAAAAAGTTCGCAGGGACTCCGGCGAAATCGTCGCGCTGCTGACGCCCATCGTCAAGGCCTTCCTGACCGACAACGGCCACATCGCCACCAATGCCTGCATGCAGGTTTTTGGCGGTCACGGCTACGTTAAAGAATGGGGCATGGAGCAGTTTGCACGCGACAACCGCATCAACATGATTTACGAAGGCACCAACACCATTCAGTCGCTTGACTTGCTAGGACGCAAAATCTTGAGCAACAACGGTGCAACTCTCAAAAAGTTCGGCAAACTCATCGGCGCGCTGGTGGCTGAGGAAGGCGTGAACGAAAAGATGGCTGAGTTCATCAACCCACTGGCGGTGTTGGCCGAGCAGATGACCAAGTTCACCACCGAGCTAGGTTTCAAGGGCTTTCAAAACGCCGACGAAGTAGGCGCTGCGGCAGTGGATTATTTGCGTGTCGCTGGCCACCTGGTGTTTGGCTATTTCTGGGCGCGCATGGCGCAAGTTGCGCTGCGTGAAATTGCCGCTGGTAATACCGACAAGTTCTACATTGCCAAGCTGCAAACCGCACGCTTTTACTTTGCCAAGCTGTTCCCCGAGACCGCCACGCTGATGCGCACCGCACGCAGCGGCGCCAAGTCGCTGATGGAAACTGACGAAGCGCTGGCTTGAATCTCTTATTCCCTCTACCTCTGGGAGAGGGCTAGGGTGAGGGCTTCCCCGCCCCATAAATGGAACCATCATGAATAAATTTACTGTAAAAAAAGTCGCCGTTCTGGGCGCAGGCGTGATGGGTGCGCAAATCGCGGCCCATCTGGTCAATTGCAAAATCCCGGTTGTGCTGTTTGATTTGCCTGCCAAAGAAGGGCCAAAAAATGGCATCGTCACCCGCGCCATTGAAGGCCTGAAAAAGCTCAAGCCCGCACCACTTGGTGTTGCGGAAGACGCAGCACTCATCCAGCAAGCCAACTACGAAGAAAACTTGGGTCTACTCAAAGAGTGCGACCTGATCATCGAGGCGATAGCCGAGCGCATGGACTGGAAGACTGACCTGTATCACAAAATTGCACCGTACATTGCCGATGGCGCGATTGTGGCCAGCAACACCTCGGGCCTGTCGATCACCAAGCTCAGTGAAGCATTGCCCGAAAGCATCAAGCCACGCTTTTGCGGCATTCATTTTTTTAACCCGCCACGCTACATGACGCTGGTGGAACTGATCAACACACCGACCACGGGTGCGGCAGTGCTTAACGACCTGGAAGCATTCGTCACCAGCGGCCTGGGCAAGAATGTGATCCGGGCACACGACACGCCCAACTTTATTGCCAACCGCGTCGGCATTGCCGGCATGCTGGCCATCATCAAGCAGACTGAGGCGTTTGGTTTGACGTATGACGTGGTCGATGATTTGACGGGTAAAAAACTCGGCCGTGCCAGCTCGGGCACCTTTCGCACGGCAGACGTGGTGGGCCTGGACACCATGGCGCACGTCATCAAAACGCTGCAAGACAATTTGGGTGAGGGTAAAACATCTGATCCGTTCTCAGGCATGTACGGCACACCTCCCGTGCTGGCCAAGCTGCTCGAATCAAAAAGCCTGGGCCAAAAAACCGGTGCGGGCTTTTACAAAAAAGTTGGCCGCGACATCCTGCGCCTCGACCCTGAAAGCATGGAATACGTCGCTGGTGGTGCCAAGGCCAATGACGTGGTCGGCCGCATGCTGAAAAAGCCTGCGGGCGAGCGCTTGGCTTTGCTGCGCAATGCAGAAGGTGCAGAAGCACGCTTTTTGTGGGCCATTTTGCGCGACCAGTTTCATTACGCTGCGGTGCACCTGGAAACTATTGCTGAAACTGCCCGCGACATTGACTTTGCGATGCGCTGGGGCTTTGGCGCCAAGCAAGGCCCTTTCGAGTTGTGGCAACAGGCGGGCTGGTTGCAGGTGGCCCGCATGATTCAAGAAGACATTGACGCGGGCAAAGCGATCAGCAGCGTACCGCTACCAGACTGGGTGTTCAAAGGCCCGGTTGCCGAATCGAACAATGGGGCGGGTGGCGTGCACACCCCGCAAGGTTCGTGGTCTGCATCTGCCAAGAAATTCATTCCCAAGCGCCAGTTGCCTGTGTATGCGCGTCAGCATTTCCCTGAAGACGTGCTGGGTGCAAACGCCCCGTCATTCACCACCGCAGGTACTACGCTGCATGAAGACGATGCGATCAGGTTGTGGACGTTGGACGATGACGTGCTGATTGCCAGCATCAAAACCAAAATGCACGCCATCAGCCCGGATGTGGCTGAAGGTTTGGCGCTTGGCATTGACATGGCCGAGAAAAGTTACAAGGGCCTGGTGATCTGGTCAAACGACGAGATGTTCTCTGCTGGCGCTGACCTGCAGGCCATGCTGCCCGCCTTCATGATGAGTGGCGTAGCGGCCATTGATGAGGTAGAGGCTGAACTGCAAAACGTGATGCTCAAAATGCGTTACGCCGCCGTGCCGGTGGTGTCCGCCATTCGCGGTCTGGCACTGGGTGGCGGTTGCGAGATGGCGGTGTATTCTGCCAAGCGCGTGGCAGCCATGGAAAGTTACATCGGCCTGGTGGAAGTCGGCGTGGGCCTGGTGCCCGGCGCTGGCGGCCTGGCCTACATTGCGCGGCGCGCGGCTGAGAACGCCGCCAAATCTACTAATAAAGACATGCTGCCGTTTTTGATTGAAGGCTTCACCGCAGCGGCCATGGCCACGGTGGGCACCAGCGCGATTGAAAGCCGCAAGATCGGTTACTTGCTCGATAGCGATGTCATCGTGCCCAACGTCAATGAACTGCTGTTTGTGGCCATCAACGAAGCACGGGCGATGTATGACTCGGGCTACCGCGCGCCCCTCAAGCGCAGCTTTCAGGTGGTGGGCCGCAATGGCCTGGCCACCATCAAGGGCCAGCTCGTCAACATGCGTGACGGCGGCTTTATCAGCGCGCATGACTTTCATATTGCCAGTCTGATTGCAGGCGTGGTGTGTGGCGGTGATGTTGACAACGGCACGCTGGTGACGGAAGAGTATTTGATGACGCTGGAGCGCAAGGCTTTTTGTTCACTGCTTGAAAACGCAAAAACACAGGAACGCATCATGGGCATGATGTCTACCGGCAAACCTGTACGCAATTGATGACTGCCGCGCACACCCCCAATCGGCTGGAGCTTCAGTTGGAGCGCCTCAATGAAGTGCCCGCGTTTGCGCGCTCCTGGTTTCGCAGTGTGGTGCTGGGCCGTGCCGTGCCATTTACGGGTACGGCCAAACTGCGCTATGAAGAAATGTCGCCCAGCAGTGTGCAAATCTTCGTGGCCAATAACCACAAGGTGCGCAACCACATTGGCGGCGTACATGCCGTTGCCAGCACGCTGGCCGCTGAAACCGCCACGGGCATGGTACTTAGCATGAATGTGCGTGATGACTGCATCCCCGTGGTCAAAGACATGCGCGTGCAGTTCAAAAAACGCGGCCAGGGTGCCATGCGCGCTGTGGCCACGCTGACTGAAGAGCAGCGCGAGCTGATCCGCAGCACCACCAAAGGTGAGCTCACCGTGGCTGTCACGGTGACTGACGAATCGGGCAACCAGCCCATCGAATGTGAATTTATCTGGGCCTGGATACCTGCTGGGCCGAGGAAATAATCCGCAATGCTCACCACGCCTGACTCCGTTACCCTCTCCCGCTTGCGGGAGAGGGCTAGGGTGAGGGCACGCGCGCTTAGACAAGGACAGACTTATGCTGAAGCGTTATTGTGGTTGAAGCTGAGAGGTCGACAAATTCTGAACCTCAAATTTCGTCGTCAGCACCCGATAGGTGCGTACCTCGCTGATTTCGTCTGTCTGGAGATCGGCTTGGTCATTGAATTAGATGGTGGTCAGCATGCAGAAGATGCTGCCAGTAGTTATGACTCCAAGCGCGAAAGTGACATGGCTGCCTTGGGCTTTCAGACCTTGCGGTTCTGGAATAACGACGTTTTAAGCCAGACTGACGCTGTACTTGAAAAAATACTGCAAACCGCAGAATCCCTCACCCCAACCCTCTCCCACTAGCGGGAGAGGGAGTAAGAAAATATCAAAGGAAAAATACCATGAAACAAATTCAAGAAGCCTACATCGTTGCCGCCACGCGCACGCCGATTGGCCGTTCGCATCGCGGGTTTTTCCGCAATACCCGGCCTGATGACTTGCTGGTCAAGGCGCTGCAAGCCGCGTTGGCGCAAGTGCCCACGCTGGACCCCAAAGCCATTGAAGACATCATTTGTGGCTGCGCCATTCCTGAAGGCCCGCAGGGTTTGAACATTGCGCGCATTGGCGCGGTGCTGGCTGGCCTGCCAACCAGTGTGGGCGGCATCACCGTCAATCGTTTTTGCGCGTCGGGCCTGTCGGCCGTGCAAATGGCGGCTGACCGTATTCGCGTGGGCGAGGCTGAAGTCATGATGGCAGCGGGTGTGGAGTCAATGAGCATGGTGCCCATGTCGGGCAACTCACCATCGCTGTCGCCCGCCATGTTTGCGAATGACGAAAACATCGGCATCGCCTACGGCATGGGCCTGACGGCCGAGAAAGTTGCGCAGCAATGGAAAGTCTCGCGCACCGCGCAAGACGAGTTTGCCTATGCGTCCCACATGAAGGCACTCAAAGCGCAGCAGGCAGGGGAGTTCACCAATGAGATCACACCCGTTGAAGTGACTGACCGTACCGCGAACCTGGAAACCGGTGAAGTCATCGCCACCACCCGCACCGTGAGCATGGACGAAGGTGCTAGGCCAGACACCACGGTTGAAGGTCTGGCCAAACTCAAAACCGTTTTTGCAGCACGCGGCTCCGTCACGGCAGGCAACAGCTCGCAAACGTCTGACGGTGCAGGCGCGCTGATTTTGGCCAGCGAAAAAGCCGTCAAGCAATTTGGCCTCAAGCCGCTGGCACGCTTTGTCAGCTACGCCGCCAAGGGCGTGCCGCCGCACATCATGGGCATTGGCCCGATTGAAGCCATACCCGCTGCGCTGCGTTATGCAGGCTTGAAGCAGGATGACATTGACTGGTTTGAACTGAACGAGGCTTTTGCTGCGCAGTCCCTGGCCGTCATGAACACGCTGGGGCTGGACCCGGCCAAGGTCAACCCGATGGGCGGCGCGATTGCGCTTGGCCACCCGCTGGGCGCCACCGGTGCCATTCGTGCGGCCACCGTTATCCATGCGCTGCAGAGGCGCCACCTCAAGTACGGCATGGTAACGATGTGCGTCGGCATGGGGCAGGGCGCTGCGGGCATTTTTGAGCGGGTTTGAGGCTGGAAAAAGCCTTCCCGCAGGTTTAAAAGCATCAAAAACGGCTTTTTCAGGTGTGTTTTAAGGCTGCAGCCCAATAGATTCGGGCGCAAACAGCTATTAATTATGTAGCATTTAAAGTGGGTACGGTCACCTCAAGGACTGCCAGCCACCGCTATCAACGGCATACTTGCAACATGACCCCCCATCCTTTTGACCAGGCCCTGCACTTGCAACCCGCTGGCAGCGACCAGCCGCACACCTACATGGGTACGACCAGCCCGGCCTACTGGAACATGGTGGGGCCATTCGGTGGTTTTACTGCGGCCTCGGCTGTGCGCGCCGTGATGCTGCACCCGGCTTTGCTGGGGGAGCCCGTGGCATTGACGGTCAACTACGCTGGCGCGACGACTGAAGGCCCGTTCACCATCACAGCCACGCCCGTACGCACCAACCGGTCTACCCAGCACTGGGTGATAACTTTAAGCCAAACCAACACAGCGGGCGAGCAAGAAGTCGCCATGACAGCCACCGCCATGACGGCGTTGCGCCGCGACACCTGGCACTTGAACGACATGCCCATGCCGCATGTGCCAGCTCTAGCAGACACCTTGCGCGATGTGCGCGGCAGTGCAGACGGTGGGGCGATGGGATGGCTTAAGCGCTACGACATGCGCTTTGTTTTGGGCGGTATTCCCAAGCAGTGGGACGGCCGCGTGGCGGACACGCCCAGCCCATCGCTGACCCAGTTGTGGGTGCGTGACGATGTGCCGCGCCCGCTCGACTTTGAGTCGCTGACCGCCATGGCCGATGTGTTTTATCCGCGCATCTGGCTGCGCCGCCCCATGCGGGTGCCTGCGGGCACGGTGTCCATGACCACTTACTTTCATGCCAGCAGCGCGCAAATGCAAGACGCTGGCACGGGCTACCTGCTGGCGCAAGCCCAGGCCCAAGCCTTTCGACACGGTTTTTTTGACCAGACGGCGCAATTGTGGTCTGAGGCGGGTACGCTGCTGGCGACCAGTACGCAGCTGGTGTATTACAAAGAATAGCGATGGCCTGAATTGATCGGTCTTGCGCTTTAAACTCTGAACACTTAACCCGAGACAACCATGACCACTTCCCCTGTCCCCGAAATCCTCACCCACCTCGATGCCGGCGTATTGACGCTGACCATCAACCGCCTGGACAGAAAAAACTCCATCACCGCCGCGATGTATGCCGCTATGGCCGATGTGCTGGCCGCTGCTGAAAAAGACAACGCCGTGCGCGCCGTGGTTATTCAAGGGCATGAAACCATTTTTTCAGCGGGCAACGACATTGGCGATTTTTTAAACAAGCCACCGTCTACGGGTGACGCGCCAGTGTTTCGCTTTCTGTACGGCATCAGCGCTTTCACCAAGCCCGTGGTGGCAGCGGTCTGTGGCCCGGCGGTCGGCATTGGCACCACCATGCTGCTGCACTGCGATTTGGTTTACGCGGGTGACAACGCTGCATTCTCGATGCCGTTTGTCAATTTGGGGCTGTGCCCTGAAGCCGGTTCGAGCCTGCTGGTGCCGCAACTGATGGGCTACCCCCGCGCGGCGGAGGCACTGCTGCTGGGTGAGCCCTTCACGGCGGAAACCGCACTCGAGATCGGGTTGATCAACCGCATCGTGCCGCCTGCGGAGGTCAGTCCTTTGGCCCAGCAACAAGCGCGCAAGCTGGCCGCCAAGCCGCTGTCATCCATCTTGGAGACCAAGCGCCTGATGAAGCAAGCCAACGCCAGCGCCGTCAAACAACGCATTCACGATGAGAGCCTGAGCTTTGGGCGTATGCTGGGTGAGCCTGCCGCACGTGAAGCTTTCACCGCATTTATGGAAAAGCGCAAGCCGGATTTTTCAAACGTGTAAATTCAAATAATCGGAGACAAATAGCATGACCAACAACACCACAAACCGCAGAACCTTCCTGGCTACTTTGGCTACAGGCGTGGCCGCAACTGGCTGCGCAGGCATGTCGGGCGGCGCAGGGTGGACGAC
This sequence comes from Polaromonas sp., assembly GCA_043781295.1. Lineage (GTDB taxonomy): Bacteria > Pseudomonadota > Gammaproteobacteria > Burkholderiales > Burkholderiaceae_C > Polaromonas. The sequence continues at coordinate 1,973 of JAYWBS010000272.1, read as the reverse complement.
GCTGGTCGACGGCGCAACGATAAGCAACCTCAATGGCTTTACCGAACTGGGCGCAGGCGGCTGGAGCATTGCTGATGGTGCGCTGCAAGGCAAAGGCGGCAAGCTGGGCTATCTGGTCACCAAAGACTCGTATACCAACTTTGAAATTCGCGCCGAGTTCTGGGCTGATGAAGACTGCAACAGCGGCTTGTTCCTGCGCTGCCAGGACCGTAACAAGGTGGGCGCTGACAACGCCTATGAAGTCAATATTTTTGACAAGCGCCCAGACCCTAGCTATGGCACAGGTGCGATTGTGGACGTGGCCAAAGTAGCCCAGCCCATGCCCAAAGCCGCCAATCGCTGGAACACCTACGAGGTCACGGCGCGCGGCGACCGCATGGTGGTGGTGCTCAATGGCCAGCAAACCGCAGACGCGCGGGACAGCAAGTTCAAGAGCGGGCCGCTGGCGCTGCAATCGGCGGGCGGCATCATTCGCTTTCGCAAGGTACTGATTCGCGCGATTTGATGACGTGATTTAAGCTTGAAAAAGGCCTTTCGAGGCTTTTTTTAAGTGTATTTAAGTCCTGTAGCCCAATAAATACGGGCGCAAGCAGCTCCTATAAATATAGCGCAAATATTTAACGCAGCGACGGCAAACCAATCCCTGCTGCATCAAAACCGCCATCTACCGCCAGCACCTGACCGTTGATATAGCTTGCCGCTGGGCTGCATAAAAATCCGACCGCTGCTGCAATTTCGTCTGGCGTTCCGTAGCGCGCCAGCGGGATGGCATCAGCGTAGTCTGCACGAATGGCGGCGCTGTGAACCTTCTTTGCCATGTCAGTATCAACCGGGCCAGGTGCGATTGCATTGACACGGATGCCCAAGTTTCCCAACTCCACGGCCTGCTGCTTGGTCAAATGAATGATGGCCGCCTTGCTGGTGCCATAAGCCACCCGCAGCGTGCTGGCCCGCAGGCCTGAGATGGAGGCGATGTTGACCACGGCACCACGGCCCGCTACTGCTGGAGAATTTTTCAGCATCACGGGTGCACAGGCCTGGGCACATAAAAAAGCACCATCTAGATTGACCGACATGACTTGTCGCCATTCATCAAACGTGTGTTCAAGCAAGGGTTTAAAAACCGCTACCCCCGCATTGTTGACCAGCGCGTCGATGCGGCTGAAGGCTGTGCTTATTTTGTCAATCGCCGCGTTGACATCTGCCGGGCTGGCTACGTCGCAGTACAGCGCCAGTACCTGGTCTTGATGGGGCAGTGCCTGGCTGGCCTTGGTCAGTTCAGCACTGTCAATATCGAGTAGCGCCACCCGGTAGCCGTGCGCCAAAAACCACTCTGCGCAAGCCAGCCCAATGCCGCGCGCCGCGCCTGTAATTACCGCAACAGGGCGCGCAGTCAAAGAATTTTTCATGATCACTCCATTTCAACATCAGTTTTAATTTGGCCTTGTCGTCTACCTGCTGGGTAACCATGCCTCAAGCGTAACCTCAAACGTCATGCCAATCGGGTTACCGCCGAGTGTCAACAACCGCCTCGGCCAAGGCGGGTGCTCAGAACCGCTAAGATGACTTTTCGGCACACTTTTTCTTTATCAACCCATAAAATCAGGAGATACCTCATGACCCTCACACGACGCAACCTGCTTGCAGGCGCCAGCGTTTTAGCGCTTCCCGCGATTCCCGTTGGTAATGCTTTCGCCCAAAAAGCTCTGTTCACTCTCAAGTATGGCAACAACCTGCCGCTCACGCACCCCATGAACACGCGAGCCAAAGAGATGGCGGCAAAAATCAACGCTGAATCCAAAGGCCGCATTGACTTTCAGGTCTACCCTAACAACCAGCTCGGCAATGACACTGACATGCTGTCGCAGGTACGCTCTGGTGCGCTGGACTTCTTCACCCTGTCTCCGCTGATTTTGGGAACCCTGGTGCCCGCAGCGCAAATCAGCGGCGTGGGTTTCGCCTTCAAGGACTAC
>JAYWBS010000271.1:0-25632 GCA_043781295.1 Polaromonas sp. | reverse complement strand
TCGGCAATTTATGCTCCTTGCGGTTTGCACATATGCCAATCCGTCACCATCTGATACTCATGCGCCGCGCCCAGCAACTGCGCTTCCTTGAAGTAATTGCCAATCAACTGCAAACCCACCGGCATGTCGTCTGCCCCAAAGCCTGCTGGCACGCTCATGCCGGGCAGGCCCGCCAGGCTGCTGGACAGGGTGTAAATGTCGGCCAGGTAGTTGGCCACCGGGTCGGCTTTGTTGTCGCCAATCTTCCAGGCCGTGGTGGGGGACACGGGCCCGGCAATGATGTCGCACTGGGTGAAGGCTTTTTGAAAGTCTTGTGCAATCAGGCGGCGAATTTTTTGCGCTTTGAGGTAATACGCGTCGTAGTAGCCGTGCGACAGCACGTAAGTGCCGATCATGATGCGGCGTGTGGCTTCATCACCAAAACCTTCTGAGCGCGACTTTTTGTACATGTCGGTCAGATCTAGGTAGCTGGCGGCCCTGTGCCCATAGCGTACGCCGTCAAAGCGGCTCAGATTGCTGCTGGCCTCTGCCGGAGCGATGACGTAGTAGACCGGAATCGACAGCTCGGTGAGCGGTAAATCCACCTCGACCAGCGTCGCGCCCAGCTTTTCGTACTCAGCCAATGCGGCGTGTACGGCCTGGAGCACGTCTGGCGCGCATCCAGCGCCGAAAAATTGCTTGGGCAGGCCGATTTTGAGACTTTTTAGAGGATATTTTAGGTCTGCAGCCCCCTGTTTTCTGGCGCAAGCAGCTATTAAATCAGTAGCGTAATCAACGCTTGGCATGTCCAGCGATGTCGAGTCGCGGTCTAAATCAGGCCCGGCCATGGCGCTGAGCAGCAGGGCACAGTCAAGTGCGCTGCGTGCCATGGGCCCGGCCTGGTCCAGGCTGCTGGCAAAGGCCACCATGCCGTAGCGCGAGCAGCGGCCATAGGTGGGTTTGATGCCAGTGATACCAGTCAGCGATGCGGGCTGGCGAATCGAGCCGCCGGTGTCGGTCCCCGTGGCGGCGGGCACCAGGCGCGCGGCTACTGCCGCTGCTGAACCACCCGAGGAACCACCCGGTATGCGGCTGCTATCCCACGGGTTTTTAGCCGGGAAGTAAGCGCTGTTTTCATTGCCCGAGCCCATCGCGAACTCATCGCAATTGAGCTTGCCCAGCGTGACCATGCCGGCCTGGGCCAACTTGGCGACCACCGTTGCATCAAACGGGCTGCGGTAGTTCTCGAGCATTTTCGAGCCCGCCGTGGTCGGGAAGTCACGGGTGACAAACACGTCTTTGTGCGCCAGCGGCACGCCCAGCAGTGGTGTGCGCTCACCCGCAGCCAAGCGCGCATCAGCAGCTTTGGCATGGGCCAATGACACATCAGCATCAACAGCTAAAAACGCACCCAGTTGCTCGGTTTTGACGCGGGCTAGAAAATGCTGCGTGACTTCGACGCTGGACACCTCACGTGCGGCCAGTTTGGTGGCCAGGTCAAACACGCTCAGGTCATGCAGGTCTTGATGTGTGCTCATTCGATCACCTTGGGCACCAGGAAGAGGCCGCGCTCTACTCTAGGGGCGCTGCGCTGGCTGGCCTCGCGCTGGTTCGGCTCGTTGGCGATGTCATCGCGCAGGCGCAGCGCCACTTCACCCAAAATCGCGGCCGGGTGGGCCAGCGGCTCCACGCCGTCGGTGTTGACGGCCTCCATCTGCGCCACCAGCGCAAAAAAGCCATTGAGCTGGCTCAGGGTGCGCTCGGTTTCGTCGGGGCGAAGTTCAAGCCGCGCCAGATTGGCGACTCTTGCAATATCGTGGGGTGTCAAAGCCATGGATAAAAAGGTAAAAACCAGTACAAAAAACAGATGAAATCAGGTGTAACCAAGAGCGAATCGGCCTGTTTTGGCCGGATTGCCTTGGAGGGGATGCGTTATTATCCTGCCTTTGGTGTGAAATCGAGGCTGGTTGCACCCTTTAGGCGTTTTTTAGGCGCTTGAAACGGGGTTTCCAAGAGGTCTGGCTTTGATTTCGCGCCCGCAGATTCATTACAAAGGCGCCTGCGCAACATTGATTTGCGCAAGCCCTAACCGGACTTTTGACCATGTTTGAAGCTTTCCGTCGGTACGTTTCCACCGACCTGGCCATTGATCTTGGCACCGCCAACACCCTGATTTATGTACGCGACCGCGGCATTGTGCTCGACGAGCCCTCCGTTGTCGCCATTCGTCACGAAGGCGGCCCGCAAGGCCGTAAAACCATTCAGGCCGTGGGCCACGAAGCCAAAGCCATGCTGGGCAAAGTGCCAGGCAACATCGAGGCGATTCGCCCGATGAAAGACGGCGTGATTGCCGACTTCACCGTCACTGAGCAAATGCTCAAGCAGTTCATCAAAATGGTGCACCCGCGCAGCTTTTTTAAGCCCAGCCCGCGCATCATCATTTGCGTGCCCTGCGGCTCAACGCAGGTTGAACGCCGCGCCATTCGTGAAAGCGCTCTGGGCGCTGGCGCACGCGACGTGTTTTTGATTGAAGAACCGATGGCCGCAGCGATTGGCGCAGGTTTGCCCGTCAGCGAAGCCAGCGGCTCGATGGTGGTCGACATTGGCGGCGGCACCACCGAAGTCGGCGTGATCTCACTCGGCGGCATGGTCTACAAAGGCAGTGTGCGCGTGGGTGGTGACCGTTTTGACGAGGCCATCATCAACTACATTCGCCGCAACTACGGCATGCTGATTGGCGAGCCAACGGCTGAAGCCATCAAGAAAAACATTGGCTCGGCCTTTCCGGGCTCTGAAGTCAAAGAGATGGAAGTCAAAGGCCGCAACCTGTCGGAAGGCGTGCCGCGCAGCTTCACCATCTCCAGCAACGAAATTCTGGAAGCGCTGACCGACCCACTGAACAACATCGTCAGTGCCGTGAAGAACGCGCTCGAGCAAACCCCGCCCGAGCTAGGCGCAGACATTGCCGACCGGGGCATGATGCTGACCGGCGGCGGCGCACTGCTGCGTGACCTCGACCGACTGCTGGCCGAAGAAACCGGCCTGCCGGTGCTGGTGGCTGAAGAGCCACTGACCTGCGTGGTGCGCGGCTGCGGCATGGCGCTGGAGCGCATGGATCGCATGGGCTCCATCTTCACATCGGAATAAGTGGCTTCTAAGGTAGCAGAACATGGGCCCACATGCCTTTAGGAACCCTTGACCGCTCCCCACCGCCCTTCTTCAAACAGGGGCCGTCAGCGCTTTCAAAGCTGATGTTTTTCAGTGCGTTGGCACTGTTTTTAATGGTGGCCGATACGCGCTTTCGTGTCACCCAGCCGATACGCGCAACGCTGGCTACCGCGCTGTATCCGGTGCAGTGGCTGGCCCTGCAGCCGGTGCGCGCCGTGCAAGGCAGCGCGGCTTACTTCATGGGCCTGGACCAGGCCAATTCCAGCAGCGAGCAAGCGAGCAAAAAACTTGCGCTGCAATCATTGCGGGCCGGCCAGGTTGAGCAGTTGTTACAAGAAAACAGCCGTCTGCGCAAGCTGCTGGGGCTGCGCGAGCAACTGGCTGCCAGTGTCATGGCGGCAGAAGTGCTGTATGACGCAGCCGACCCCTACACGCGCAAAATCATCATCGACAAAGGCCTGCTGCAAAGCGTTGAACTGGGCTCCCCGGTACTGGATGAATCAGGCGTGCTGGGGCAGGTCACGCGGGTGCACCCGCTGGTCAGTGAAGTCACGCTGGTGATTGACCGCGAGCTGGCGATTCCCGTGCTGAATGTGCGTACCGGTGCGCGCAGCGTGGCCTATGGCGACCCTTCTGCTGCGGCATCTGGCAGCGGGCTGGAGCTGCGTTTTATGGGCAGCAATTCTGATGTGCAGGTGGGCGACTTGCTGACTACCAGCGGCGTTGATGGGGTGTACCCGCCTGGCCTGCCAGTCGCAAAAATCAGCAAAATTGAGCGCCGTGCGGAATCCGCTTTTGCCAAAATTTATTGCACACCGCAAGCACTGGTCACGGGTGCGCGGCATGTGATGGTGGTCACGCCGATATCGGGCCGGATTGCACCGCGACCCGAAGCAGCAGAGGCTGTGATTGCTCCCAAAAAAGGAGCTGCCAAATGATCATGAAGGGACGGGCACCATGATCATGCGATCGGGCCAGCAATTGCTGCTGCCAGCCAACCCACTGTTCATCTGGGCCAGCCTGATAGCCGCGCTGCTGCTGAACATGCTGCCGCTGGGGCGTGTGCCCTGGATGCCTGACTTCATGGCGCTGGTGCTGGTTTTCTGGAACGTGCACCAGCCGCTGCGGGTCGGCATTGGCCTGGCTTTCATGTTTGGCCTGGGCATGGACGTGCATCAGTCGTCGCTGCTGGGCCAGCATGCGCTGAGCTACACCGCGCTGAGCTTTTTCGCCACCATGATTCATCGCCGACTGCTGTGGTTTTCAGTACCCTCGCAGGCACTTCAGGTGCTGCCGCTGTTTGCGGTAGCGCATGGCGTAGAGCTGATCATTCGCCTGATTGGTGGGGGCACTTTCCCCGGCTGGATCATCTTGTTGGCACCACTGGTAGAGTCACTGCTGTGGCCCGTGGTCAGCGTTTTGCTGTTGGTGCCGCAACGCCGCGCCCCGAACCCCGACGAAAATCGCCCGTTATGACTGAACTGCGCAACGTTGAAGCCGACCTGTCGCGTTTTCGTGCGCGGGTGCTGGTAGCCAGCCTGGTGGTGCTGTGCTGCTTTTCGTTGCTGGCAGCACGACTGGTGTACCTGCAGGTGTATCGCCACGCTGATCTAGACGAGCAGGCTGAAAACAACCGCACAGCGGTCGTGCCCATCGTGCCGAATCGCGGTTTGATTCTGGACCGCAACGGCATTGTGCTGGCCACCAATTACTCGGCCTACACACTGGAGATCACGCCCTCCAAAATTGCCAATCTTGACGAGACGATTGCCGCGCTGGGCACAGTCATAGACATCCAGCTGCGCGACAAGCGCCGCTTCAAACGGCTGCGCGAAGAATCGAAAAATTTTGAGTCCTTGCCGATCCGCACCCGCCTGACGGACGAAGAAGTCGCCCGCTTTGCCGCGCAACGCTTTCGCTTCCCCGGTGTGGACATCAAGGCGCGGCTGTTTCGCAGCTACCCGTACGGTGAGCTGGGCAGCCATGTGGTGGGTTACATCGGCCGCATCAACCAAGCCGAAAAAGAAACCATTGACGGCAGTGACGACGAGGGCAACTACCGGGGTACCGACTACATTGGCAAGCTGGGTGTGGAGCAGAGCTTTGAGCAACAACTGCACGGCACCACCGGCGTTGACCAGGTGGAGACATCCGCCGGTGGCCGCGCTGTGCGCAAGCTGGCCACCAACCCGGCCACACCGGGCGATACCGTCATGCTGTCGATTGACATCAAGTTGCAGCATCTGGTCGAAGAGATGTTCGGTGACCGGCGCGGTGCAATGGTCGCGATAGACCCCAAAACAGGTGATGTGCTGGCTTTTGTCAGCAAGCCCACGTTTGACCCCAATCTGTTTGTTGATGGCATTGATGCCGAGAGCTGGCAAGACCTCAATGAGTCGATTGACAAACCGTTGCTGAACCGGGCGCTGCGGGGTACCTACCCGCCGGGCTCAACGTACAAGCCCTTCATGGCGCTGGCCGCCTTGCAGACGGGCACACGGTCGGCCTCAACGCTCATCAACGACCCCGGTTTTTTCATGTTTGGTGGCCGACGCTTTGGCAGCCCGGAAAACGAACGTGGCGGCATCATGGACATGAACCGCGCGATTGTGGAGTCCAGCAACGTGTACTTTTACTCGCTCGCCAACGAGCTGGGCGTTGACACGATTCATGACTTCATGCAGCCGCTGGGCTTTGGCCAGATGACAGGCATCGACATCAATGGTGAAGTGCGCGGCATTTTGCCCAGCCAGGCCTGGAAAAAACAGTACTTTAAAAAAGTCGAGGCGCAAAAATGGTTTGCCGGGGAGACCATCTCGCTTGGCATTGGCCAGGGCTACAACAGCTTCACCATGCTGCAGCTGGCGCAGGCTACGGCGGTGGTGGCAAATAACGGCATCAAGCACAAGCCGCGCTTGGTCATTGGCACACAAGATTCCGTCACCCGCAGCATGAAACCGCTGCCGTTAGCGCCTGCTGAAGACCTGGGCTACAGGGCCGAGAACGTCGCCATCATTCGCAAAGCATTGGTGGGGGTAACGCAGGGCGGGACATCAGCCAGAGTGTTTGCCGGGGCGGGGTACTTGAGCGGCGGCAAAACTGGCACCGCCCAAGCGGTGGCCCTGTCTGCCAACACCAAATACAACAGCGCCAAGCTGGAAGAGCAGCAGCGAGACCACGCCCTCTACATTGCCATGGCACCCGCAGATGACCCCAAAATCGCGATTGCCGTGATTGTCGAAAATGCAGGCTGGGGTGCAGGCTCCGCCGCACCGATTGCGCGCCGTGCTTTTGACTACATGTTGCTGGGCTTGTACCCCAGCGAAGAAGACATGGCCGCCGTCAAGCTGGGGCAAGCGGGCGTACCGATTGGCAAACCGCGCCGGGCTGCTGACATGCCGAACTTGTTGCCCGGTGGGGCCAGCGTGGCGACTGTGGCACCTGTGAGCAAGCCAGTGGCAGTTGCTGCGCCTGTGGTGGCTGCACCAGGGCCAGTGGCTGCTGCAATGCCTGATGTCAAAGCTGTCAAACTGGCTGCAAAAAGCAATCCTTAACCACCAGTCTGTCACTAGCCCATAGCCGCTATTTTAAAAACGCGTCAAAGCCGGTTTTTAAAATCAGCGCGCTCACCACCACCATAAACACCACCCGCACAAAACCCGAACCATGCTTGAGCGCCAGCCGCGTGCCGAGCAGACTGCCCAGCACATTGGCCACCGCCATCGTCAAGGCAAAGTGCCACCAGACGTGGCCCTTGTAGGCAAACAAAGCCAGCGCGGCCAGATTGGTCGCGGTGTTGAGCAGCTTACTGGATGCCGATGCATTTAAAAAATCGTAGCCCAGCCAGCGAACAAATAAAAAGACAAAAAAGCTGCCCGTACCGGGGCCAAAAAAACCGTCGTAAAAACCCAGCACCAGCCCAATGCTGCAAGCCACCAGCGTTTCAACATGGCCCGTAAAGCGCGGCGCATGCACCCGGCCCAGGTCTTTTTTGACCAACGTGTAAGCCAGCACCGCCAACAGCACAAACGGCAGCAGCTTGCGCAAAAAATCGCCCGAGACGATGGTCACCAGCCAGGCACCACCGAGCGAGCCCGCAAAGCCTGCGGCAGCGGCTGGCAGCAGCGCCGCCCAGCGCATGTCGACCCGGCGTGCGTACTGCACAGTAGCCACCGCCGTACCCCAAACCGATGCGCCCTTGTTCACCCCAAAAAGGGTGGCGGGATGGGTGGTCGGGAACACCGCAAACAGTGTGGGCACCAAAATCAGCCCGCCACCACCCACAATCGCATCCACAAAACCCGCCAGCAGCGAGGCAAAAGTCACAATAACCAGTTCAACAGGTACATCCATGGGCGCGATTGTCGCACCCCGGTTGTGACATTATTTGCTATATTTTTAGGAGCTTCTTGCGCCCGAATTTATTGGGCTAAAGCCTGGTTTGATCTGAATTTTTGACCTTTTTCAGCATTTTCAGGCCGAAAAAAAGCGCTGGGGTTGCCAGCGCTTTTGCTTGTCTCTACAGCGCCGCATCTTTTCGAATGCAACGCTGTTTGTCATTAAATTATGGTGTCTCCTCGGCTTCTCGCACATCAAACCCGCAGGCTTTTTGGCAATACCCAAACTGTAGCCGATGCACTGCCGCAGTGCATCGGGAGTTTCCCACCCCGCCGACCTAGGGTATGTCCTAGAAAAAGAGGAGCTTCGAATGGCGATAATGATTATAATATATAACTATACTGGCAATGACTAACTGATATTCCCATGACCCAAAACGACCTCCACTTTGAAATGCGCGGCACCGTTGCCGTGATCCGCCTGAGCCGCCCGACCAAGCGCAATGCACTGGGCGATGCGCTGATCCTGGCACTTCGTAACCTGTTTGAAACCCTGCCTAACGAAGCCAAAGCGGTTGTGCTGCACGGCGAGGGCGACCACTTTTGTGCCGGCCTTGATTTAAGCGAACTCAAAGAGCGTGACGCAGGCCAGGGCCTGATGCACTCGCGCATGTGGCATGCCGCACTGGAGCGCGTGCAGTACGGCCCAGTGCCTGTTGTGGCGGCCCTGCACGGCGCTGTCGTGGGCGGTGGGCTGGAGCTGGCCAGCGCCTGCCATATTCGGGTGGCCGATGACTCGACTTTTTACGCCTTGCCCGAAGGCTCTCGCGGCATTTTTGTCGGTGGTGGTGGCTCGGTGCGCATCCCCAAACTGATTGGCGTGGCCCGCATGACGGACATGATGCTGACTGGCCGCGTCTACAACGCAACAGACGGTGAACGCATTGGCCTGGCGCAATACCTGGCCCCAAGAGGCCAGGCTTTTGACAAGGCCTTTGAGCTGGCCGAGCGCATGGCGCAAAACGCCCCACTGACCAACTACGCGCTGATGCACGCGCTGCCGCGCATTGCCGAGCAGCCTGCGGACCAGGGCTTTTTTACCGAAGCCTTGATGGCGGCTGTAGCGCAAAGCGCGCCCGAGGCCAAGAGCCGGGTCCAAGCGTTTTTGGATGGCAAGGCCGCCAAGGTTAAAAAAGACTGACCATTAAAAATAACGACAAACCACGAGACACGCGCGTATGACCGCACCTAAATTTCGTCCCCTCACGTTTGGCGTGACCCGCGTAAGCTTGCGCGATGGCGCGGCGGGCACGCAGTACCTGAGCGCCGAGCAAACGCTCAGCGACTACCCAGTCCGCATCACCGACCGCTTGCAGCAATGGGCGCACACCGCACCAGAGCGCACCTTCATGGCCAAGCGTGAAAAGTTAGCCAACAACACAACTGGCGACTGGCAACACGTCAACTACGCCCAGGCCTGGTCACGCGCCAGATGCATTGCCCAAGCGCTGATTGATCGTGGCTTGAGTGTTGAGCGTCCCGTCGCCATCCTGTCTGAAAACGATCTGGACCACGCCGTACTCGCGCTCGGCTGCATGGTGGCTGGCGTGCCATTTGTATCGGTGTCGCCACCCTACTCGCTGATCAGCCAGGACTTTGACAAGCTGCGCCACGTGCTGCAGACCACCACCCCTGGACTGGTGTTTGCAGCTGATGGCGCGCGTTACGCCAAAGCCATCAAAGCCGCAGTGGGCAGTGACATTGAAGTGGTACTTGGCGCAGGCCAAATTGAAGGCCGCAGCACCACCGCATTTGCCGATTTGCTGGCAACACCCGCCACCCCCGCAGTTGACGCGGCCATAGAGGCCACTGGCCCAGACACCATCGTCAAATTTTTGTTCACCAGCGGTTCGACCAAGCTGCCCAAGGCAGTTATCAACACCCAGCGCATGGTGTGCGCCAACCAGCAGCAAATGGCGCAGTCCATGCCGGTGCTGACGCTTGAGCCACCCGTGCTGGTCGACTGGCTGCCGTGGAACCACACCTTCGGCGGCAACCACAACTTTGGCTTGATTCTGTTTCATGGTGGCTCGCTCTACATTGACGATGGCAAGCCGACCCCTGCCCTGATGGCTGAGACATTGCGCAACCTGCGCGAGATTGCACCCACGGTGTACTTCAACGTACCGACAGGTTTTGAGGCGATTGCCAACGCGATGAAGACGGACGACGAACTTCGCCGCAAGCTGCTCAGCCGCGTAAAAATGTTTTTCTACGCGGGCGCAGCGCTGGCCCAGCCAATATGGGACAGCCTGTACGAGGCGCAAGAAAAAGAAATTGGCGAACGCATCGTGATGGCCACCGGTCTGGGCATGACCGAGTCCTCGCCATTCGCTATTTTTGTGACCAGCCCGAACGTCAAGGCGGGCGACCTGGGCGTGCCCACGCCGGGCATGACGCTCAAGCTTGTCCCCGCAGAGGGCAAAACCGAGGTGCGCTACAAAGGTCCGAACATCACGCCGGGTTACTGGCGCGCCCCGCAAGAGACAGCGGACGCATTTGACGATGAAGGCTTTTTTTGTACCGGTGATGCCGTCAAGTGGATTGATGCTGACAACATCCATGTGGGCCTGAGCTTTGACGGCCGCATTGCCGAGGACTTCAAGCTGGCCACTGGCACTTTTGTCAGCGTGGGCCCGTTACGCGCCAAAATCATTGCGGCGGGTGCGCCCTACATTCAGGATGCGGTGCTGACGGGCATCAACCTGAAAGAAGTGGGCGCGCTGATTATTCCAACAACAGCGGTGCGCAAGCTGGCCGGTCTTGGCGCCGACGCGTCTTTGCAGCAAGTGTTGCAAAGCGCGCCCGTGGCTACACACTTCCAAAAAGTAGTCAACGAACTGGCGAAAACTGCGACTGGCAGCGCCAACCGCATTGCGCGCCTGCATGTGATGCATGAGCCGCCATCGATTGACAAAGGCGAAGTGACCGATAAAGGCTCTGTGAACCAGCGTGCGGTGCTGACCCACCGCAGTGCGTTGGTAGAGGCGCTTCATGCAGACACTGTTCAGCCGATTTTTAAACCCAACGCAACGTAAGACCTCATCATGAAACAAAATGGCTTTGTCTCAGAATTTAAAGACGTATGGATGCTGGACGGCATGCGCACGCCGATGACCGATTACTGCGGCGCTTTGGGCCACGTATCGCCCACCGACATGGGCATCAAGGCCGCACGTGCTGTGCTGGCAAAAGCAGGCGTGCCCGCTGAGCACATTGACTCCGTCGTTGCAGGCAACATGGCGCCTGGCGACTTCGACCAGTTTGTATTGCCGCGCCACATTGGCCTGTATGCAGGCGTGCCGCAGGAGGTGCCCGCCATCATGGTGCAGCGCATTTGCGGTACGGGTTTTGAGCTGTTCAGGCAAGCGGGTGAGCAAATACAAAGCGGTGCTGCTGATGTGGCACTCGTCGTGGGCACCGAGAGCATGACGCGCAACCCGATTGCCGCGTTTGACCACCGCACGGGCTTCAAGTTGGGTGCACCCGTGGGCTTTAAAGACTACATGTGGGAGGCCTTGAGAGACCCGGCGCCCGGCATCAACATGATTCAAACGGCGGAGAACCTGGCCAAAAAATATGGCATCACACGCGCCGAGGTCGATGCGTTTGCGTCCAGCTCGTTTGCCAAAGCGGTGGCGGCGCAAGCAGCAGGTTTTCATGCGGGCGAGATCACGCCCGTCATCACGGAGAAGTTTGAACTCGCGGGTTACGCAGCGCGCGGCATCCGGCTGCAAGGCAAGCTGACTGAAGTGCTACTGGACACCCACGCCCGCATTTCGCCGATTGACGTACTGGCCAAACTGCGGCCTGTGTACGAGGGCGGCGTACAAACCGGTGGCAACAGCGCGGCGCTGGTCGATGCGGCAGCGGCCAGCATCGTGGCATCGGGTTCGTACGTCAAAGCCCAGGGTAAAAAACCATTGGCACGCATCGTTGCAGCGGCGGCAGTTGGCGTGCCGCCTGAAATCATGGGCATTGGCCCAGCCCCGGCGATTCGTTTGCTGCTTGAGCGCACGGGGCTGAAGCTTGACGACATTGGCTGCTTTGAAATCAACGAAGCCCAGGGCGCGCAAACGCTGGCGGTGGCCAAGGAGCTGGGCCTGGACATCAGCAAACTCAACGTCAATGGCGGTGCGATTGCACTGGGCCACCCGCTGGCGGCAACGGGTGTGCGCCTGACGGTGACGCTGGCGCGGCAGATGCAACTGAGCGGTGTGCGCTACGGCATATCATCGGCCTGCGTCGGCGGCGGGCAGGGCATTGCGCTGCTGCTGGAGAACCCCCAATACCGTTGAAAGAGGCCTGAAATGCATTTAAAACGGCTTTTTCATATACAAATAGTGCCTGCAGCCCAATAGATTCGGGCGTAAGCAGCTCCTAAATAAATAGCATTTATTTTTACAAAGAATATCGTATGAACAAAACAGTGGTGTATGACGTTGAGGTGATGTTTGGCGACTGTGACCCGGCGGGCATTGTGTTTTTCCCCAACTTCTCGAAGTGGATGGACGCATCGTCGCTGAATTTTTTCGTCAAGTGCGGTGTACCAACCTGGCGTGAGCTGGTCAAAACCACCGGCATCATTGGCACGCCGCTGCTGGAGATCAACACCAAATTCATGCAGCCAGCCACCTATGGCGAAACCCTGCATATCCACACCAGCGTCCAGGAATGGCGCGGCAAGGCGTTCATTCAAAACCACCGCGTCATGCGCGGCGACGTGTTGCTGTGTGAGGGCACCGAGACTCGCGCCTTTTGTATTCGCCACCCCGACAACCCGGACCGCATCAAAGCCATCGCTGTGCCTGAAAACATCAAGGCACTGTGCAGCTAATTACACATCGTTTTCACGTTCCCGCTTTTTTAATGACAACAGGAGACACCCAACATGACAACCCGCCGCAACTTCACGAAATCCCTCACGAGCGCAGCCGCACTCGGCAGCTTGGGCCTGCCGTTTCAGGTCAGCAGCCAATCCCTGGATACCGCCAGAATTCTGGTCGGCTTTCCACCGGGCGGCACGACTGACGCGCTGTCGCGGCGCATTGCAGACAAGTTGCGCGGAGGCTATGCCAACAATGTGTTGGTTGAAAACAAACCTGGTGCGGGCGGGCAAATCGCCATCACCACGCTGCGCGATGCCCCGGCTGACGGCACATCGATGCTGCTGACCCCCTCCTCTTGCTTGTCGATTTACCCGTTCACTTACCCCAAGCTGCCGTACAAGCTGGAAGATGTTGCTCCCGTGTCGGTGGGTTGCTTTTTCAGCCACGGCTTTGGCGTTGGCCCAGCAGTGCCCGCCAGCGTCAAGACCATCAAGGACTTTTTGGCCTGGAGCAAACTGGACATCACCAAAGCCAACTACGGCTCGCCTGCCGCAGGCTCCATGCCGCACATGATTGCGGCGCTGATGGCCAAGCTTACCAACACCGACCTCAAACACATTGGCTATCGCGGCTCTGCGCCCGGCATTCAAGATTTGCTGGGCGGTCAAATTTCAGCCATGTCGTCGCCGCTGGGTGACTATTTGCCGCACCTCAAAGGTGGCAAACTGCGTTTGTTGGCGGTTTCTGGCAGCAAGCGCAGCCCTTTTGCGCCGGACGTACCGACCTACCGCGAGCAAGGCTTGCCGATCACGGTGCGCGAATGGTACGGCTTCTTTTTACCGGGCAAGGCCACAGCACAAACCTTGCGCCGCGCCGCCGCCTACTTGCAGCCAGCGCTGGCACAGCCGGACGTGATCAGCAGCATGGCACAAATCGGTGTGGAAATTCAATCCTCGACACCCGACGCGCTTGCCGCGCTGCTCAAAGCCGATGCCGAAGAATGGCGCCGCCTGATCAAGACGGTGGGCTTTACAGCCGAGTCTTGATCACTGACTAAAGCCGCATCTGGCCATGGACTACCAGCCCAACCTGGACGACACAAACTTCATCCTGTTTGACGTCCTGCAAGCACCGCAAGTGCTTGCAGCGTTGAATGCGTTTGCCGACTGCGATGCCGACCTGATGCAGCAGGTGCTGGGCGAGGCAGGCAAGTTTGTGGCCAGCGAGGTGGCGCCACTGCACCGCGTGGGTGATGAAGTAGGTTGTAAATTTAATGCCGGCAAGGTCACCACACCGCCCGGCTTTCAAGCGGCTTATCAGTCGTTCTGGCAAGCGGGCTGGGCGGGGCTGTCGTGTGCGGTTGAAGACGGTGGCCAAGGCCTGCCAGAAGTGCTCAACCAGGTGCTGTATGAAATGCTGAGCGCCGCCAACCACGGCTGGACCATGGCCCCCGGCCTGCTGCACGGCGCGTATGAATGCATCAGGCACCATGCCAGTGGCGAGTTAAAGCAGCGCTACCTGGCCCAGGTTGCCAGTGGCGAAACCCTGGCCACCATGTGCTTGAGCGAGCCGCATGCAGGCAGTGACCTGGGGCTGGTGCGCACCAAGGGCGTGCTGCAAACAGACGGCAGCCATGCCATCAGTGGCACCAAAATCTTTATCTCCGGCGGCGAGCACGACCTGACCGACAACATCATTCACCTGGTGCTGGCGCGCTTGCCCGATGCACCAGCGGGACCCAAAGGTTTGTCGCTGTTTCTGGTGCCCAAGGTGCTGCCTGATGCAGCGCTAAACGCCGTGCACTGCGAACGCATTGAAGAAAAAATGGGCCTGCACGGCAGCCCCACCTGCGTGATGCGCTTTGATGCGGCCACGGGCTGGCTGATTGGTGAGCCGAACCGCGGCCTGAACGCCATGTTTGTGATGATGAACGCTGCGCGCCTGCACGTCGGCCTGCAAGGCGTGGGCTTGCTGGATGCTGCTTTGCAAAAGGCCGATGCCTATTCACAAGAGCGCCGGCAAATGCGCGCACCGGGCAAGCTCAGTGAAGGCAATGGCGCTGACCTGATTGCCAAGCACCCCGCCATGCGCCGTACCCTTGGCACCCAGCGCGCCTGGGTGGATGCGGGTCGTCTGCTGGCCTACCGCACAGCGCTTGAGCTGGACATCGCCAAACACCACCCAGACGCAACACGGCGCGCCAGCGCCAGCCGTTGGTGCAGCCTGGTCACGCCCGTGCTGAAAGCCGCCTGGACAGAGCAGGCCTTTCATGGCGCCAGCGCTTGCCTGCAAGTGTTCGGCGGCCACGGCTATGTCCGCGAATGGGGCATTGAGCAAATCGTGCGCGACGCGCGCGTGACGATGATTTATGAGGGCACCAACGAAATTCAGGCGATTGACCTGCTGGTGCGCAAAGTGTTGCCCGATGGCGGCGCAGCCATCCTGGCTTTGCTGACTGAACTTGGTGCCAGTTGCCATGGCGATGCGCAAGTGCTGCGCTTGAACGCGGCATTGACGGGTGCCACAGATGCCCTGGTGGGCGCCGCCAGGCACAACCCCGAGCTGCCGTTTTGGGTGGCTGATGACTACCTGCGACTAACTGCTATGGCCCTGCAAGCCTGGGCCTGGACGCAGATCGCCCCGGTTGCAGGCCAGGCAGCCCGCTGGGTTGACGCGCAGCACGCTTTCAAGACCTGGGTGCTGCCCGAGTTCGACATGCGGATACAAATCATCAACGAGCGCCTGGCGGGCCTTGCCATCACCGCTTGACTGCCTTCGACTGGGTTAGCATCAAGCGCTATGCCGTCCTCGCTTAAAACTGCCCCCCGTGCCATCGCCTCCGCCGCACCCGACACCCCCAGCGTGGCGCGCGTTGACACCACTTACCTTGAAACGCTGCTCGGCTACAACGCCAGGCGCGTATCGCTCAAAGTCATTGAGCAGTTCAACATCCGCATGGCCGCCTATCGTTTAAGCGCTGTCGATTTTTCAGTGCTGTCGTTGATCACGCACAACCCCGGCATCACATCGCGCCAGTTGTGCAGCGCCTTGAACCTGCTGCCGCCCAACCTGGTCGGCAAAATCAGCACCATGGAAAAGCGCGCCCTGCTAGCCCGCAGGCCGCACCCAGATGATGGCCGCGCTATCGGGCTGTACCTGACAAGTGAAGGCGAAGCGCTGATGCTTGCCGCTGAAAACACAGCCAGCGACCTGGAAAATGAAGCCGCCAGCAGCTTGAGCACCGCAGAGAAAAAAACCTTGCTGCGCTTGCTGCAAAAAGTCTATCTTTAAAGTTTTTTCGCGGTTTTTTGATTGTTTTTGGGAGTTATTTAGGGCTCTAGGTCAATAGATTCGGGTGTAAGCAGCTATTTTATTTATAGCGTTAATCATTTTTTTTCGCATACAAACAAATACCACGCCATGTCTATTTTGAATCATGCCCAGTAACGAAAAACCCCTTGAACGGATAGGCGGTAATCATGAAAACCAGAGACGTTAACGGGATACAAGTGCAACGAGGTTCAGCCAATGTGTATGCTGACCTGGGTTTGCCCGATGCTGACAAACTCAAAATCAAAACCGGCCTGGTCATTGAGATCAGGAAGGCCATGCGACATTTGAGCCTGACGCAACAAGAAGCCGCCAAGCGAATGGGCATTACGCAGCCCAAAGTGTCCGACATGATGCGTGGTGATTTCAGCAATTTATCAGAGCGCAAGCTGATGGATTGCCTGACGCGCCTGGGTTACGACATTGAGATCAGCGTACGGCCAGCGAGCTCAGACATTGGGCATCTGATGCTTGCAGCTGCTTGATATGCGCATTGCCATCCAGCTCTTGAAAGTTAAATCAGACTCGTCAGAGCTGCGTAGCGTTTGAACAGAAAAGCCACCCGTTCGCCGTCGTTCGCGTAACTGGCAGCGCCGCCGTCTTCTTTGTACGCAGCATCTACGGCTTTGTCTAGCGCAGCGTGGGCCTTGGCAAGGTTGGCGGGCATGGTGGTCGGGTCGTAGAGTTGCGCCAGCGTTGAAGGTGCTGTGCCTGGGGGCAAATCTGTCTGGTGCAAGGCGCGTGAGTCGAGCACGGCTTGGGCGGCGGCTTCTATTTTGGCGACGAGCTTGGTGGTGACTACATCCACTTAGCTGATTGCTATGTTTTCAGGAGCTGCTTGCGCCCGTATTGATTGGGTTGAAGGCAAATAATTACCTTGCAATCAAACGGCGACTTCGTCAGGGAACTCCATCTGACGCGATGCTGGGATTTTCTTGCCTAGGCCCACGATCGCAGCCAAGTCATCGGCGGGCACGTTGGCCAGCTCTCTGGGTTCCAACTTGTGCAGCCCGCCGCCGTATACCCTGCCATTGCCGAGCAGGGTCTCGGGAGCAATTGCATTCATGGCCTCCCAAATGTTGCGGATGGCTTTGGGGTTCAGCGCAAGCTGCCGCGCTAGCAAGGGCTGCGGGTAAAGCATTAAAAAAACATTTGACGCCGTCGCTTTGGTGTTGTTCAGCAGAAAGCGGAAAGGTCGGTCGGTGTCTCCTCGCCCTAGGTAGGTGCAAATGATGGGTGCTGCTTGCCGCTTTTCTTGCATATACCAAAGCTTTCGCGACTTGCAAAGGTACGCTTCTGCGGCCGTGGTTTTACCAGTTTGCAAGTAAGCCCAAAGGTGTGGGTATTCCTGCTCGACCTGTTCTTCTGGAAGATCACAGTCGAGCAAATAAAGCCGCTTCGGCAATAACGGCATGCCTAACGCATCAGCCGATATCTCATCAATCTTGATATAGCGAGTGCTCGGCAAAATTGGCCGCAGAAACCTAGCTGGTAGGTTCAGCTCTTGGGCGCGCTCTTCCGGCAAGATGAAAAAACTGTTGTCGCCGGTGGCGATTCCACGCTTTATGGCGAACAGGTCAACAAGTCGATAGCCATCATGGGCCACCGCTGGGTCGTTTTTTGGAAAGCGCGTCCACTTGTCGGCCTTCATTAAATCTACAACTGCAATATTTTTAACCAGCGCTGGCGCAGCCAGCGAGCCACCATAAGAGAAGCTAACCTGATGCGCAGTGGGCGGCTTGTCCTTACGAAACCATACAACAGCCGAAGAAACCAAAGCATCATCAAACTGCACGTCGTTGGGGTTGAAGCGGTGAATATGTAAAAGCGTTACCTCTCGAAGCAAATAATCTTTCAATGCGCGACCGTAGTTCACGTCCATAAACTCGGATGGAATTAACCAGCCTGCTAAACCGCCGTCCTCCATCCAATCATGCGCCAGCGCCATGAAATAGCAGTAAAGCCCAGCTAAACCGCTGAGGTTGACGTTTGCACTGTCTATTGCACGAGCATGTAATCTAGTTTTTGCTGCGCTATCAATATGGTGATGCCGAACATACGGCGGATTGCAAATCAGAAGGTTTGACTTTTTCTCCTGCGCTGTTGGTGGGGTTAAGGTAGTGAAGTCTGCCATCTGATAGTCGAGCGGCGTACCTTTCCACAGCTTCATGGCGGGTCTGCCATAGTGCGGGTCAATCTCAAATCCACTGGCCGATTTGACACTTCGAGCTGTTGACGTCGACCTCAGTGCGGCATAGAAGGCACCTGTGCCGATGGCTGGGTCGAGGAAGCGGACGAGAGTTGCCTCAGGCAGTAGCGAAAGGCCGTAGGTCAACACTTCGCGTGCAAGCGCAGTTGGCGTAGCGAATTGCCCCAGCTTGTTGCGTTCAACCGAGGTTTTGCGGCTGTCCAACTCTGCCTGAAGCCCAAGGCGTTCAGTTTCGAATGCATCAAAGGTGAAGGTCATTAGTTAAATTCCGAAAAGTGCCAAGTCGTCAATGCGGTGTTCCCACACCCAATCGATGCCCTCTGTTGCTTCGTAGCCTAGGTACCCGCCATCAAAGTAACCGCACAAAAACAAGTTGAAGCGAACGGCAGTGCCATAGTTGGCGCGAAGCTGGGCCATCTTCACGGCCTCTTCTTTGCGGCGTTTATTGGTGTTGGTGAAATCACCAGCTGACTTCGCTTCAAAAAAAATCGGGAAATCTCCAACCTTACCGCTCTTGGGCATGATGACTACATCGATGGGGATATTGACCTGCTGCACGCCCCCTTCGAGCTTCACCGGCACGTTCAGGCGAAAGCTAAACGTACCTGGCTGCATAGCGTTGAACTTCACGCCATCGCCGCCTAAAAGCTGGGTGTACCCCCTTGCCTCTAACCACGCTTTGATGGCAGCAAGCTGGCGCTTCTCTTGGGCGTTGCGAATAATGGGGTTGGCGACCGCGCCACACAACCGATCGGCAACGATGGTCGCAGCACGACGCAACTCGACTTTAGTTACAGGCTCTGCGCGGTTGAGCCACACAAAAATATCCGGGTCGGCGAGTCGCTCGATGATGGCCACTACCCTGCCGAGCTGCAAATCGACCGTTGTAGCGGCCATGCGCGGCGGGATCTGTTTGGTTAGCTCCATCGTCTTGACGAGCGAAGGCGTAACCCCTGACAAACCAATCAACCGGTCAACAGCAATCGGCGGGCAAGTGGACATGCGCAGCGTCGGTAGCACGCTTGGATGCAGGCGAAGCAACGCGGGCTGAATATTACGAAGACCATCGGTGGCCTTAAGAGCGGCTTCTACGTCAACAGTCACCTTAAGCCTGGTGTTACGGAACGCGACCGGCGCGAACTCCATAAACCACGCGTTGTACATATCAACTGAAAGGGCAATGTCTGCTTTCCATTTAGTCGCTTTGTCGAGGTTGACGGGCATATGTTCTTCTTCAAGTTATCGGGCTTTAGAAGTCTCGGGCAAACGCACCGTGACCCTAATTTTATTAAATAACGGCGGCGATAGTATCAGTGTGACGTCGTCACCGCCCATGCGCAGCAACCGGATCGGTCGATTTAACGACAAAGTGTTCGGCCTCATAGCGCTCGACCATCATCATCAACAGCTCAAACTCAGCTTCAAGTGCTGAGCCTGTTGCTGGCGGATGGTCAAAGAAATATGAAACCTGTTTAAGCGCATGGCGGTAGTCTGCCTCGGTTTTCACCAGTTTAATCTCAACAGTCTTTTTAGCCATGATGTACGCCTGTGTGATCAAAGGTGTTTGCGTCTGCGAAATAGCAAGTCTACACATAGACCGCTGGCCCTCACCCCTGCCCTCTCCCAACGGGAGAGGGAGTAAACATTCAAACCCCAGCCTGAATCCACTCCGCCGCTTTTTCAGCAATCATCAAGGTCGGTGAATTGGTGTTGCCACTGGTAATCAAGGGCATCACGCCAGCATCGACCACCCGCAGGCCGCGTATGCCGCGCACGCGCAGGTGTGAATCGACGACTGCCATCGGGTCGTCGTCTCGGCCCATCTTGGTTGTGCCGACCGGGTGAAAGATGGTGGTGGCAATATCGCCTGCCAGCTTGGTCAGCTCTTCGTCGGTTTGAAACTGCACACCGGGCTTGAACTCTTCGGGCTGGTATTTAGCCAATGCGCTTTGGCTGACGATGCGGCGCGTCACGCGCAGGGAGTCAGCGGCTACTTTTTTGTCTTCTGCCGTGCTCAGGTAGTTGGGGGCAATCGCAGGTGCGTCTTCAAAGCGCGGGCTTTTGATGTTGACACTGCCCCGGCTGGTGGGGTTTAAGTTGCAGACGCTGGCGGTAAAGGCATTGAAGCTGTGCAGTGGCTCGCCAAACGCGTCGAGCGACAGCGGCTGCACGTGGTACTCGATGTTGGGGTAGGTCTGGCCAGGGTCTGAACGGGTGAACGCACCGAGCTGCGACGGCGCCATGCTCAAGGGGCCAGTGCGTTTGAGCAAATATTCAAGCCCGATGCGGGCTTTGCCCCAGAGCGAATCTGCCATGGTGTTGAGCGACAGGCCCCAATCACTGCCTGCCTTGCCACCTTTGATTTTGTAGACCGAACGAATTTGCAAGTGGTCTTGCAAATTGGCACCCACGCCCGGCAGGTCTTGCACCACGGGTATGCCATGCTGATGCAGCAGCGCGCCGGGGCCGATGCCCGACAGTTGCAAAATTTGTGGCGAACCAATCGCGCCTGCGCACAGCAGTACTTCACCCATGTGACCAGAGTCGCGCGTCGCCAGCGCGGTGACGCGCTCGTCACCGGCCCACACTTCCACCCCGGTACAGCGCTTGCTGCCATCCGGCTGCACATCAATGACCAGCTTGCACACCTGCGCGTTGTTCCACAGCTCAAAGTTGGGGCGCGCGTAGCACATGGGTCGCAAAAACGCCTTGGCGGTGTTCCAGCGCCAGCCGTCTTTTTGATTGACTTCAAAGTAGCCCACACCCTCGTTGTTGCCCCGGTTGAAGTCCTCTGTTGCGGGTATGCCCGCCTGCACAGCCGCCTGGGCAAATGCGTCGAGCACCTCCCAGCGCAGGCGCTGCTTTTCAACCCGCCATTCGCCGCCCGCGTTGTGGTGCCGCAGCAGCTTTTGGTAAGGATTGTTTTTGTCCTGCATCAGCTCCGGTGCGGTACCGCGAGCGCCATGCAATGCATCAGCGCCCTTGTAGTGGTGTTCATGCAGCTTGAAATGCGGCAGCGCGTTTTCCCAGCGCCAGCTCATGTCGCCTGTCAGTTGTGCCCAGTCGTCATAGTTATGGGCCTGGCCACGCATGTAAATCATGCCGTTGATGCTGGAGCTGCCGCCCAGCGTTTTGCCGCGCGGGTAACGCAGCACGCGGCCATTCAGACCGGCTTCGGGCTCGGTGTTGTAAAGCCAGTCAGTGCGCGGGTTGCCGATGCAATACAGGTAGCCCACGGGGATATGAATCCAGTGGTAGTCGTCTTTGCGTCCAGCTTCAATCATCAGCACGCGCTTGGACGCGTCAGCAGACAAGCGGTTCGCCAGCAGGCAGCCGGCCGTGCCGCCGCCAACAATGATGTAGTCAAAAATCTGGTCGCTGGGGTGGTCGGCTTCTTGCATGGGTGTTTTGTCTCTGAATTTTATTTTGCAGTTTCGGGTATTTTGCCTTTGCTGGCCAACTCCAGGCTGACCGCAGCGGACTTTGGCGTTTTAGCCTGCCCGCTGTAGGACAAAGCCATACCCCCTATTTAGGGGAGGCCAACGCCAAGTTTCACAGTTACCATGACCCTTTTGGATTTTCCCTCGCTTTATGGATCTTTCACCCCCCCGCATCGAACAGCAAGACACACCGCAGGGCAAGCGCTTGGTCGTGCTCGGTGCGTGGACGGCCGCTGACCTGACGGGGAAAGTTGTCTGGGACGCGCTGACGGCGCAGCTAAAGACACTGGACAAATCACCGAGTGCGCTATGGGATCTCAAACAGATTCAAAAGCTTGACCATCTGGGCGCGCAATTGTTATGGAACCAATGGGGCGGCGCATGGCCGACGCAAATCGAAATCGAGCCCAGCCAGCGCGCGGTGATTGAAACTGTGGCGAAGTTTGCAACACCACCTGCCAAAGCGCCAAAGTCTGACTGGAAGGAGCCTCTGGCGGTGCTAGGCAGCCGCTTGCTGGGCATGGTCGACCACATCAAGTCGCTGGTCCGTTTGATTGGGCAACTGCTGCTGGACATCATCCGGTTAGTGCGCCACCCGCAAGAAGGCCCGTGGCGTGACCTGTCGGGGCACCTGTACCACATCGGTGCGACGGCGCTGCCGATTACCGCACTGGTCGGTTTTTTGATTGGCGTGGTGCTGGCGTATTTAATCTCCCAGCAGCTCAAGCAGTTTGGTGCTGACGCTTTCATTGTGAATATTTTGGGGATTTCGCTGATACGCGAGCTGGGGCCGGTGCTGGCCGCCATTTTGATTGCCGGGCGTTCAGGCTCGGCCATCACCGCGCAGATTGGTGTGATGCGCGTCACTGAAGAGCTGGACGCGATGCGCGTGATGGGCATTGCGCGCGGCTTTCGTCTGGTGATGCCGCGCGCCCTGGCGCTGGCCATCGTGATGCCGCTCATCAGCGTCTGGACCACGATTGCCGCTTTGCTGGGCGGT
Source organism: Polaromonas sp. (assembly GCA_043781295.1). Taxonomy (GTDB): domain Bacteria; phylum Pseudomonadota; class Gammaproteobacteria; order Burkholderiales; family Burkholderiaceae_C; genus Polaromonas. Next base: position 3,280 of record JAYWBS010000271.1, on the reverse strand, counting down.
ATGCTGGCCGCCACGGCGGCGATGGGCATCACGCCTGCGTTTTTTATCACCGCATTGCCTGCGGCGGTAGACATTGCCAATTTGACGCTGGCTACCAGCAAGTCCATCGTCTTTGGCTTGCTGATTGCGCTGGTCGGCTGCCACTTTGGCTTGCGCGTCAAACCCAATACCGAGAGCCTGGGGCAAGGCACGACAGCATCGGTGGTGACGTCCATCACGGTGGTGATTTTGGTCGATGCGCTGTTTGCTGTTTTATTCAAGAACGTAGGCATCTGAACATGCAAGAAGCCGTCGTCGAGATCAAAAAGCTCTGGACTGTTTTTAAAAACGGCGACAAGGAGTCGGTCATTCACAAAGACCTGGACATGACGATTGCGCGTGGCGAGGTGTTGTCGCTGGTCGGTGGCTCGGGCACCGGTAAAACCGTGCTGCTGCGCCAGATACTGGGGCTGGAGCACCCGGCCAAAGGCGAGATCACTGTGCTTGGCAAACCAGCCGCCGAGCTGGGCAAGCGCGGCGCGGCCAGCCGCGTTGGTATGTTGTTCCAGCAGGGCGCGCTGTTTTCGGCCTTCACCGTTCTTGAAAACATTGCCTTTCCGCTGCGCGAACTGAAGGCTTTGCCGAGTGAGCTGATCCGCGAAGCGGCCATGGTCAAGCTGCAGATGGTGGGCCTGGCCCCCGATGCGGCGGACAAGATGCCGAGCGACCTGTCGGGCGGAATGATCAAGCGGGTGGCGCTGGCGCGTGCTCTCATCATGGACCCGCCCTTATTGCTGCTCGACGAGCCGACGGCTGGACTGGACCCTGAAAGCGCCGACAGCTTTTGTGACCTGCTGCGCTCGCTGCACCAGGGCATGTGCCTGACGGTGGTGATGGTCACGCACGATCTGGACACGATTTTCGAGCTGAGCACCCGGATTGCCGTGCTGGCGGAGCAAAAAGTAATCATCAATGACGTGCCTAAAAAAGTGGTGGCATTTGAGCATCCCTTTATTCGCGAATTTTTTCTGGGTGAACGAGGGCAACGCGCCATGGCGCTGCTGACCCACCCGGCAAGTCCAAACTAGAAAGGTTGTTGCATCATGGAAAACAAAGCCCATGCGCTGGTTGCCGGCGTCTTCGTCGTGGTGATCACCGCTCTGCTGGCGCTGCTGGCGATCTGGCTCACGCGTGACAACACCCAGCGCGACCTGTATGAAATGAGCACCGGCGACATCATCTCGGGGCTGCAGCCGCAGGCCGCCGTGCGTTTTCGCGGCGTTCCCGTCGGCAAAGTCGAACGCATCGGTTTTGACAGCAAGATCAAGGGCAACGTGCTGATCCGCGTCTCGATAGCCCGGTCTGCGCCGGTGACGAAATCGACCTTTGCCACGGTGGCTTCGCAAGGCGTTACCGGGCTGGGCTTCATCCAGCTTGATGACAATGACAATTCGCCGGAGCGGCTGGTGCCCAACGACGATGATCCGCCGCGCATTCCACTCAAGCCGGGTACGCTGGACAAGCTGCTCAAGCAAAGCGATGCGATTTTCACGCAGGCCGAGCAGGCGACGACGCGGCTGAACCAGCTGCTGTCCGACGAGAACCAGAAGGCCGTCACGAGCGCCGTCAACCAGCTGGCCGAAGCCGCCGGCAGCATCAACCGGGTTGCCCGGGACCTGCCGCCCGCAGTGGCTACTTTTGCTGAAACCGCAAGCAGCATCAACCGCATTGCCAAAGGGCTGCAACCCACGGTCGCTGGCTTGCCGGCCCTGTCGCGCGACACCACGGCGACCATGAAAGCGCTGAACACTGCCAGCGATGAAGTCAGCAGCGCGGCGCGGCGCCTGAATGAAAAGAACGGACCGCTTGACAAGCTGTCGCAAGGCGGAACGGCATTGACCGCGGGCGTTGAAACCTTCAGCGCGGCGACGCTGCCCAAGCTGGGCGAGGTGGCCGATGAAACGGCGCGCACCATGCGCCAGTTGCGTCGCACCGTGAATGCGGTCGATGACAACCCGCAGGCGCTGATTTTTGGCAACGGCCCACCCGTTCCCGGCCCCGGCGAGGCCGGATTTTCCGCCCCCGGAGCAAAAAAATGATGTTCTTCAATTTCGCGCCTGTTGCTATTAAATCAATAGCTGCTTGCGCCCGTCCATCCTTCGCAAAGGCTATTTTTTCCTTGATAACCGTGCTGGGACTTGTCAGCGGCTGTGCGCTGCCCGACAAGCCGACCCGCGCCACCATGTACGACTTCGGTCCAGGCACGCTGTCAACCCAGACAAGCGCACTCCAGGCAACCGGAGCGCCGCTGTCCGCCTTGCCGCCATTGGCGATTGCCGACATTGCCAGCTCCGGAGGCCCGCTGGACAACCAGGCGGTGCTCTACCGCCTGGGCTATACCGATGCCCAGCAGTTGCGCCCCTATTCGCAGGCGCGCTGGAGCATGCCGCCGGCGCAACTGGTGCGCCAGCGTTTGCGCGAGCGCCTTGGCCAGCGCCGCGTGGTGCTCAATGCCCGCGAAGGCGTGGCGCTGAACCGCAGCCAGAACGCCAATTTATTGATGTTGCGCCTGGAACTGGAAGAATTCAGCCAGCTGTTCAGCGCGCCTGGCGCCAGCGTGGGCCTGATTCGCCTGCATGCCACGCTGGTGGACATCACGCCCGCCGGTGAAAGGTTGATCGGGCAGCGCAGCGTCGTGGTGCAGCGGCCGGCGAACAGCGCCAATGCGCCGGGCGGCGTGCGCGCGCTGACCGAAGCGACCGATGCCGCCATTGAAGAGATCGAGCAGTGGCTGCTGCAGACGCCGGCGCGCTGAAAGCTTGTTTGGCGCAACGTTAGCGCAACGTCACCGCTGCGGGCCTGCCCGCGATTGATAACGCTGAACCCGCCGTGCGCCGCAGCCACTACGGTTTTGTGGGCAGGCGGTATTCGTCTAAGGCCAGTCCGGCGGTTCCGCGCCTGCCTGTGCGTAGAGCCAATCGCGAAACGCAGTCATTCGGTGACTGTCGCGGTCCGCCTTGCGGTAGCAGAGAAAATGGGTTTCCCGCTCAATCCGTTGAAATGAGGGGCCGTCGATCACCACCAGGTCGCCTTTGGCCAGCTCGACCTCTGCAAAGCGCCGGGTTTCCAGCGCCACGCCGAGGCCGTCGACAGCGGCTGCAATCGCCAGCGAGCCACGGTCGAACGACGGGCGTGCGCGGTCCGGCAGCTTGAGGCCATTGAGCGCACACCAGTCGGCCCATTGCACCGGGTTCAGTTTGGAATCGATCAGCGTGAGCCGGGCCAGATCAGCAGGTGCGAG
>JAYWBS010000270.1:0-25645 GCA_043781295.1 Polaromonas sp. | reverse complement strand
CCGACACGGCCGGCAGCTTTCCCTTCCTGTGCGATGTATTCTGCGGCAGTGGTCATGAGGACATGAACGGCACACTGATCGTCACTTAATCGGTAGGTGCAGCGCCCTGCAGGGACGTTGTTGCCACGCCAATCGTCCGCGCAGACGAATTAATCAGGTAAAAACCAATGAATCACGATCAATTTAACAGTCTTTCCCGACGCAATGCCTTGCAACAGGGGCTGGGCGTCATCACGGGCGCAGCACTCGTCGGCGTCGCGGCAACCGGGGCTTGGGCCGCCAACAACAAGCTCGCCAAATCGGCCGTGCAATATGTTGACGCGGGCAAAGACGAAGGCAAGGATTGTGATGATTGCAGCCAGTTCATAGCGGGCAAGACCACCAAAGACATGGGCACTTGCAAGATTGTTGAAGGCACGATCAACCCGCACGGCCACTGCATCGCGTTTTCGCCTAAACCGAAGAAGTGAGTGCGGCAACTGGCTGCTGACGGTCCCGACGTATCTCCTGCATCACCGTTGATTCAACGCCATACCATTTAACGCAGGGTACGCAGCCATCATCGCCTGCGTACCACTGCCTGGAGTCTCTGTGGAAGCATTTTTCGTTTCGGTGGGTGTCGTTTTTCTTGGTGAAATGGGTGATAAGACGCAGTTACTCGCGCTGCTATTGGCAGCGAAATTCCGGCGTCCCGTACCTATCATTGCAGGTATTTTGGTGGCTACTATTTTGAATCATCTGCTTGCCGGCCTGGCCGGCACGTGGGTTGCTGCTGCGCTGGGAACCCATCTGCTTCGCTGGCTGGTAGGGCTGTCGTTTTTGGGTGTGGCATTATGGACGCTGGTTCCAGACAAGATCGAAAGCGACGAGGCCAGCAAGGGCTCAAAAATCGCTCAGCGCTTTGGTGTTTTTGGCATGACTGTTGTGATCTTCTTTTTGGCTGAGATGGGTGATAAGACGCAGATCGCCACGGTGGCATTGGCGGCCCGCTATCACGACCTGCTGACGGTCGTCGCCGGAACGACGCTGGGCATGCTGATGGCCGATGTGCCGGCTGTGCTGTTCGGCGAGACCGCGGCCAAGAAGCTTTCAATGCCGCTCGTGCGTGGCGTTGCTGCGCTGATTTTTGCTGTGCTTGGGGTGCTGACACTGTTGAGCGTCGAGCGCGGTTTGTGAGGCCTGGTGTGGTGTTGCACGCTATCCGGCACATAAAGCCGCGCCTTGTCCTGAACAAAAATCCATCGGTTTTATTTGCGCCGTCAAGCATGCAACACCACACCAGATGCCGACCAACGCCCCGATTGCGTTGCAACGCCTGAGTGATCGTTTCGGTTTGCCAATGGGGCCGAGCGCGCGCAAGCAACGTACATGATGAAGCTTCACCCGAGCCGCCGTGATCTGCGCCTTGCGTCTGGCCTGATCCTGTTCGTCTATATCGCTGCCCATCTCTTCAATCATGCGTTGGGATTGGTTTCAGTGGCAGTCGCTGAACGGGGACTGCGCGTCGCCGTCGTCATTTGGCAAAGCCCGCTCGGTACGCTGCTCCTGTATGGCGCCGCCGCCACGCATATCGTTTTGGCCTTCCTGGCGCTCTACCAACACCGTACGTTGCGCATGCCACCGCTGGAGTTGTTGCGCATCGCATTCGGGTTTGGCATACCGACGTTACTGATCGGCCATGCGGTCAGTACGCGGCTCGCATTCGATATCTACGGCCATCCGCCCGACTATGCGCATGTGGTCTGGATGCTTTGGCAGTCGGGGCGTGAAGGCTGGCAAATTGCCCTGCTCGTGCCGGGTTGGCTGCACGGTTGTCTTGGGCTCAATTTCGCGTTTGGCAGACGCGCCTGGTACGTGCGTTGGCGATTTCCCTTGTTTGGCGCTGCGTTGTTGCTCCCCGCGTTTGCGGTACTGGGTTTCCTATCGATGGTGAAAGAGGTCTCGTTGCTGGCGCAAGATCCAGCATGGGTGGCCACGACCAGCTTGGCGCTCGGTGACGTGCAGCGTATCGCGTTGAGCCATGTACGCAACGCTCTGTTGGCGCTCTATTTCGGCGCTATCGCTGCGGTGTTTATCGCGCGCGGCACACGCGCCTTTATTGAAGAGCGTCGCGCCAGTCTGGTTTCGATCAGCTATCCAGATCGCAGCGTGCGTGTGCCGCGCGGCTGGAGCGTACTTGAAGCAAGCCGTAGCCACCACATTCCTCACGTCTCGATCTGCGGTGGGCGGGCGCGTTGCTCGACCTGCTGCGTGCGCGTGGTTGCCGGACAGGTTCAGTGCCCGCCGCCGACCGAGGACGAACACCGCACGCTGGCGCGTATCCAGGCGTCCGAAGGTACGCGGCTCGCCTGCCAACTGCGGCCTTGGGGCAACATCAGTGTGGTTCCGCTTTTGACCGTCCCAGCACGAGCGTCGCGCGATTCGGCAAACAATGCCGTGGAGCGTGACATCGCCGTGATGCGGGTTGATTTTTGGTGGGAACAGTCGCAGCGCCGGCTGCTGCCGCACGATCTTTTGTATGCGCTCAATCGCTTCAGCGAAGCTGTTGGCGACACGACGCGAGCCGCTGGCGGCTTGCCAAACCAGTTTATGGGTGATCACGTGATGGTGCTGTTCGGCTTGAACGTCGTGCCTTTCGAAGCGAATCGCCAGGCGCTGCTGGCTGCTGCGGAGCTCGATTTGCGCCTGAACGCGTTGCGTGTGCAGTTGCAAGGAGAACTCCGGTGCGAGTTCGAGCATGTTATCCATCTGCACACGGGCATAGCCGCAGTGGGTGAAACCGGCGATCGCATGACGAAGTCGCTGACGGTAGTAGGCCGTGTGATTGATGTCGTGCAGCAGCTTGCCGAAATAGAAAAAAACGACGCATCTGCGCGTGACAGGGGTCCGTCGGCGGGCCGCATCGTGGTGTCGCGCACTGTGTGTGCTGCCGCGCAACGAAACATGCAAGACTTAGCGTGGCGTGAGCTGAATCTGCCCGATAGCAGGCGAATCAGTGTCGCCCGGCTCGGCTCGATTCGGCCAGCGTTGCGAGTCGACCCCGGCGCTGAATGACCGAACGGGGACAAGACATGCGCCGTATCTGTGCATGCTGGAAGAGACCAGTAGTTTGCCTTCCTCTGCGACAATTTTTGCGGTGTTGGGCATGAAGAGATGTCATTTGCGTTTGGGTGCTTGCACAGTATCAAGCTGGCACAGCGCGCGTCAGTTGTCATCCAAATCAAGTTTGCCGCGCATGGCAATGACTTGCTGGAGCTTTTCCTGCTGCAAGTAGCTTTGTAACGCATTACGAATAGCGTCCAGCGGATTGCTGCACCCGGTGGTCTTGACCACTTGCGCTATGACCATGCCATCCAGAGTTAATGTGGTTCGCATCAAAATTCCTTTACTTAAGCATCAAACCATAGCAAATTTGATGCAAGGTGAAAGTATTTGAATCAACGACTCAAAAATCCAGCGTGGCGTATAGCGTCTTGATGGGCAAAGTCATGGCCAGACACACCGAGGTAAAGCTGTCGCCCGCCCCCAACTGCGTGGTGTGCCACTGGTTCATGTCCTGCCGCTGGTACAAGTCAACGACGCGTTCGTCTTGCGAGATGATCAGGTATTCACGCAGCGTCGGGATTTTCAAGTAGGCCGTCATTTTTTCACGTCGGTCAATACCGTCTGTACTTGGCGAGTTCACTTCAGCCAGCAGGCAGGGCAGTGACTTGAACATCGGGTCCGTGTCCTCAAGGTTGCAAACCACCATCACGTCGGGGTAGTAGTACACATTGCCTCCCTCCAGGCGCAAGCGCATATCACCCATAAAGGGACGGCATAACGAGCCGTGGCGGGCGGCGTGACAGGCTGCAAATAAGTTACCTGCAATCGTGTTGTGCCGCTCGCTGGCGCCCGCCATCGCGTGGATGCTGCCACCAATGAATTCATGTTTGGTTTTGGCGCGCGTTTCCTCGGACAAATAATCCACTTCAGTCATCGGTTTAAGCGGTGCGTAAGACATAAGTCAGAGGGTAGTCGATTTGCTCAAAACAGAAAATAGCGCTGCGCCATCGGCAAACTCGTCGCAGGCTCACACGTCAGCAACTGGCCATCTGCACGTACCGCATACGTCTGCGCGTCAATCTCCATCTTGGGCAGATAAGCGTTGTGAATCATGTGCTGCTTGCGCACGCCACGAATGTTTTTCACGGCGACCAAATTTTTGGCCAGACCGAACTTGTCTTTGATGCCCGCATTCAGGCCAGCTTGCGAGACAAAGGTCAGTGAGCCCTTGGCAATCGCGCCACCAAACGCGCCAAACATGGGGCGGTAGTGCACGGGCTGCGGGGTGGGGATGGAAGCGTTTGGGTCACCCATCGCGGCCATGGCGACGAAGCCACCTTTAAGAATAGCCAAGGGCTTGATGCCGAAAAACGCAGGCTTCCAGATGACCAGGTCGGCCCACTTGCCTGCCTCAATCGAGCCCACCTCATGCGAAATGCCGTGGGCAATCGCCGGGTTGATGGTGTATTTGCTGATATAGCGTTTGACGCGGAAGTTGTCATTGCGGTCGGTATCACCTTCCAGTTTGCCGCGCTGCTGCTTCATTTTGTGCGCCGTCTGCCAGGTGCGAATGATGACCTCGCCCACGCGGCCCATGGCCTGGCTGTCGCTGCTCATCATGCTGATGGCGCCCAGGTCATGCAGCACGTCTTCAGCGGCAATGGTTTCCTTGCGGATACGGCTTTCGGCAAAGGCCAGGTCTTCAGCAATTGCGGCATCCAGGTGGTGGCAAACCATCAGCATGTCGACGTGCTCGTCGAGAGTGTTGACGGTGTACGGCATGGTCGGGTTGGTGGAGCTGGGTAAAAAGTTGGCCTCACCCACGACACGCAAAATATCTGGCGCATGACCGCCGCCTGCGCCCTCGGTGTGAAAGGCGCACAGGCCTCTGCCCTTGGTCGCTGCGATGGTGTTTTCAACAAAGCCGGATTCATTGAGCGTGTCGCTGTGAATCGCTACCTGAACATCAGTCAGCTCCGCAACGTCTAAACAATTGCTGATCGCTGCGGGCGTGGTGCCCCAGTCTTCATGCAGCTTCAGGCCAATCACGCCTGCGTTGATTTGCTCATGCAGCGCTGTGGGCAGGCTGGCATTGCCTTTGCCCAGAAAACCCAGGTTCATGGGGAAGGCATCTGCGGCTTGCAGCATGCGTTCAATGTTCCACGGACCAGGCGTGCAGGTGGTGGCGCAGGTGCCATGCGCCGGGCCGGTGCCACCACCCAGCATGGTGGTCACGCCGCTGGCCTGGGCTTCTTCTATTTGCTGCGGGCAAATGAAGTGGATGTGCGAATCAATGCCACCCGCCGTGACGATCAGGCGCTCACAACTGATGACCTCGGTACCGGGGCCAATGATGATGTCAACGCCGGGTTGTACATCGGGGTTGCCGGCTTTGCCAATCGCCACGATGCGCCCGTCCTTCAGGCCAATGTCGGCCTTGACGATGCCCCAATGGTCGATGATGAGGGCGTTGGTCATGACGGTATCAACTGCACCTTCAGCATTGGTGCGTTGCGATTGCGACATGCCGTCACGAATGGTTTTGCCGCCGCCGAATTTGACTTCTTCGCCATAACTGCCAGCACGCAGGGTGTAGTCAGCCTCTACCTCAATCATCAAGTCGGTATCTGCCAGGCGCAAGCGGTCACCCACGGTAGGGCCAAACATTTCAGCGTAAGCGCGTCTTCCAATCGTTGCCATTACAAAGCTCCTTGGACAAGGCCACGAAAGCCGTAAATTTGTCGATCACCCGCATAGTCCACCAGCTCTACCGTGCGCTGCTGGCCAGGTTCAAAGCGCACTGCCGTGCCGGACGCAATGTTCAGCCGCATGCCGCGCGCTGCATCGCGTTCAAAGCCTAATGCCGCGTTGGTCTCAAAAAAATGGTAGTGCGAACCGACCTGTATCGGCCGGTCAGAAGTGTTTTGCACCACGACGGTAGCGGTGCGTCTACCCGCGTTTAAAACGTGGTCTGGGCCGTCGGTTATCAATTCACCTGGAGTCATGGGGGTGCCTTTTTGAAGGGGGTTGGCAGCAAGCGTGGTGATCAAACGATCGGTTGATGCACGGTGACCAGCTTGGTTCCGTCAGGGAAGGTCGCCTCGACCTGAATATCGGGGATCAGCTCGGCAATGCCGTCCATCACATCGGCGCGGGTGAGGATGGTACGGCCCTCGCTCATCAGCTGGGCCACGGTTTTGCCGTCTCGCGCGCCTTCCATCACCGCAGCGCTGATCAGCGCCATCGCCTCCGGGTAATTGAGTTTTAAGCCGCGCGCCTTGCGGCGCTCGGCCAGCAGGCTGGCGGTAAAAATCAGCAGCTTGTCTTTTTCACGCGGGGTCAGTTCCATGGGCGATCTTTCGGGGGAGCTTTTGGGCGGGTAAGTACATCGAATTTATCATGCAATATCAATGCCATTCACCCAGCCGGCCTAAACGAATAAATAACGGTGGCCAGCGCTCTTTCAAACCTCCAAAAGCATAAAAAATGCCTAAAAATCACTGTTTTTAGGTATAAAAAGTGCCTGCAGCCCAATGGATTCGGGCGCAAGAAGCTCCTTTTTTAGTAGCAATTGATTTTGCCGGCATTCTCCAGCCAGACGCGCCCTATCATTGCGGCATGTCTACTGCCGAAGCACCCCTGCCGCCTGCGACCAGCGACCAGCCCCCTGGGCTGGTCTCGCCAGTGCAGCGCGTCATCAAGGTTAGGCGTGACTACAACAGCTGGGTGGCCAGCGAGACGATGGAAGACTACGCGCTGCGATTTACGCCGCAGCGCTTTCGCAAGTGGTCGGAGTGGCGGGTCGCCAACACGGCATTTGGTGCAGCCTCGTTTTTGATTCTGGAAGCCGTGGGTGCCACGCTGCTGGTGAAGTACGGTTTTACCAATGCGTTTTGGGCCATTTTGGCGACCGGGTTGATCATTTTCATGGCTGGCTTGCCGATCAGCATTTACGCCGCGCGCTACGGCGTGGACATGGACTTGCTCACGCGGGGCGCTGGTTTTGGCTACATTGGCTCGACGCTGACATCGCTGATTTACGCGTCGTTCACCTTCATCTTTTTTGCGCTTGAAGCGGCTGTGATGGCCTATGCGCTGGAGCTGGCGTTGGGTATTCCGCCAAGTTGGGGCTACCTGATATGCGCGCTGTTGGTGATTCCGCTGGTGACCCACGGCGTGTCGGCCATCAGCCGCCTGCAGGTCTGGACGCAACCGCTGTGGCTGGTGATGCTGGTGGTGCCGTTTGCCTATGTGCTGGCCAAAGACCCGGCGGCGTTTGCCGGGGTGCTCAACTATGCGGGCCAAAAGGGCGCGACTGCCGGGTTTGATGTGATGCTGTTTGGCGCGGCACTCACCGTCGGCATTGCGCTCATCACGCAAATCGGCGAGCAGGCCGATTACCTGCGCTTCATGCCCGTGCAGACGGCTGCCAACCGCTGGCGCTGGTGGGGCGCGGTGCTGGTGGGCGGGCCGGGCTGGGTGATATTGGGCGTTATCAAAATGCTGGGCGGTGCGCTGCTGGCCTACCTGGCCATTTCGCACATGGTACCGCTTGACCGGGCGGTGGACCCGAACCAGATGTACCTAGCGGCGTATGAATATGTGTTCCCTAATTACGGCTGGGCGGTGGCGGCGACTGCGCTGTTCGTGGTGATATCGCAGCTCAAAATCAATGTGACCAATGCCTACGCGGGCTCACTGGCCTGGTCAAATTTTTTCTCACGCATCACGCACAGCCACCCGGGCCGCGTGGTGTGGGTGGTGTTCAACACGCTGATCGCCTTCATGCTGATGGAGATGAATGTGTTTCAGGCGTTGGGCGATGTGCTGGGGCTGTATTCAAACATTGCGATTGCCTGGATGATGGCGGTGGTGGCTGACCTGGTGATCAACAAACCACTTGGTTTGTCGCCACCAGGCATTGAGTTCAAACGCGCGTATTTGTATGACATCAATCCGGTGGGCGTGGGGGCGATGGCTTTGGCGTCCGCGCTGTCAGTCACTGCGCATTTGGGGCTGTATGGTGAGATGGCGCAAGCGTTTTCAGCAGTGATTGCGATGACGACGGCTTTTGTTGCTGCGCCTTTGATTGCTTGGGCTACAAAAGGTCGCTACTACATCGCGCGTCAATCCGATGAGGGTACTTACAAGCGCTACAGCACCCAAAAATGCGTGATCTGCGAGCGTGACTACGAAGGCCCGGACATGGCGCATTGCCCTGCCTATCAGGGGCCCATTTGCTCGCTGTGCTGCACGCTGGACGCGCGCTGTGGTGATTTGTGCAAGCCCCAGGCCAGCCTGTCAGCGCAGTGGTCGGGCGCGCTGCGCTGGCTGCTGCCGAGACGCATCTGGCCTTACCTTGACACCGGTCTGGGCCACTTTTTGCTACTGATGCTCATCATCATGCCGCTGCTGGCCAGTGTGTTTGGCCTGCTGTATCACCAGGAGATCAACCCCATTGGCGTGTTGACTGACCCTGCAACGTCTGAGGCGGCTTTGCGCTCCGGGTTTTTAAAAGCCTTCATGGCGCTGCTGGTGATTGCCGGGCTGGTGGCCTGGTGGCTGGTGCTGGCGCACAAAAGCCGGCAGGTCGCGCAAGAAGAGTCGAACCGGCAAACCCATCTGCTCATGCAAGAAATTGAGTCACACCGGCAAACCGACGAAGCGCTACAGCAAGCCAAGCGTGTGGCAGACCACGCCAACCAGGCCAAAAGCCGCTACATCAGCGCCATCAGCCATGAGCTGCGCACGCCGCTCAACAGCATCCTGGGCTACGCGCAGCTGATGGGTGAAGACGCTGGCATTCCGCCGCATCGCAAGCAGGCGGTCAGCGTTATCAAACGTGGCGGCGAGCATTTGCTGCAGTTGATTGAGGGCACGCTCGACATTGCCCGCATTGAGGCGGGCAAGCTCACCTTGAACCCCCGACCCATGCCGTTTGCCGATTGCGTGCACGAAATGGCCGGCATGTTTGAGCTGCAAGCCGCAGCCAAAGGCCTGCGCTTTGGTTTTGAAGTCAACGGCACCCTGCCTGATGTGGTGCGGGCTGATGAAAAGCGGGTGCGCCAGATTTTTATCAACCTGCTGGGCAATGCCATCAAGTTCACCGCACAGGGGCAAGTGACTTTCAAGCTGCGTTACGCGCGGGAGATGGCGCATATTGACATTGACGACACTGGGCCCGGCATGAGCCAGGCCGAGCTGGCGCATATTTTTGAGCCCTTTTCTCGCAGCGACCAGGGCGATGCGGGTGCGCAAAATTCAAGCGCCAGCCCCGGCGCAGGTCTGGGCTTGACGATTGCCAAAATGCTGACCGACCTGATGGGCGGCGACATGACGGTGGCAAGCACGCCGGGGCAAGGCTCGGTGTTCAGGGTGCGCCTGTTTTTACCTGAAGTGCATGGCACGTATGGCGCAGGCAAGCCGCAAGCCCAGGTGCCCAAACGCCAGCCGCGCGGCTACCTAGGTGCGCGCCGCAAGCTGCTGGTGGTAGACAACGAAGAGCTAGAGCGCGAGCTGATGGTGCAACTGCTGCAGCCCATGGGCTTTGAGCTGCGGCTGGCTGCCAGCGGCCACGACTGCCTGGACTTGCTGGCCGCAGGTTACCGGCCTGACGCGATTTTTATGGACCTGGCCATGCCCGGCATTGATGGCTGGGAGACGATCAGGCGGCTGCGCCTGGACGGCCACACAGCGACGCCTCTGGCAATTGTGTCGGCCAATGCGTTTGACAAGGGTCTGGGTAACGACGTGGCGGTGCTGGCTGAAGATTTTATTGTCAAACCTTATCGCCACACCGAACTGTTTGACTGGCTGGAGCGCCGCCTGCACCTGACGTGGCTGCATGACCTGCCTGCGCACACAGCGGCACTGCAACCCGCGCTGTTGCATGCCCTGCCGGACGCGCAACAGCGCGCCGCCTTGCTCGACGTCGTGAATCTCGGGTTTTACCGGGGCATCATGAATAAGCTCGATGAGATTGAAAAACTGGAGCCCCAAGCCCTACAGTTTGTAGAAAAAATGCGCGTACTGGCCAGACAGTTCCAGTTTGAAGCCATGGCCCGCCAACTGACGACAGATCAAGATGCCAATGCCTGACGAACCGTCAAAAAACCTGCTTGACCGAACGCTGGACCGCGCCAACAGCGACGTGGTGCTGATCGTGGACGACGTGCCCGACAACCTGTCGGTGCTGCACGATGCGCTCGACGAATCAGGCTATACCGTGCTGGTGGCCACCAATGGCGAAGCGGCGTTGCAGCGCGCCAGGCAGGCATTGCCCGACATTGTGCTGCTGGACGCCATGATGCCCGGCATGGATGGGTTTGAAGTCGCCAAGCGCCTCAAAGCCATGCCAGAAACAGCGCACATCCCCATCGTCTTCATGACTGGCCTGACAGAGACCGAATACCTGGTAGCCGCACTAGAGGCGGGCGCTGTGGACTATGTGACAAAACCAATAAAACCAAAAGAAGTCATGGCCCGCATGGGTGTGCATTTGCAGGGTGCCAGGCGCGCCAGGCAAGAAGCGCGGCAAGCGGGCCAGGCGCGCAGTGCGCTGGATGCCTTTGGCTATGCCAGCATCACGGTGCGTATGGGCCATCAGGGCGAAGGCAAGCTGATCTGGCAAACACCGCTGGCGCGCGACCTGCTGTTGGCCTACTACGGCACCTCCGCACCCAGCGTGCCAGAGCCGGTGCTGGTTTGGCTTCGCAGGCATGTGCTGGGTGCCGTACCTCAGGTAGAACCACCACGCCTGTCAATAGAAATGGGTAAGCGTCGCTTGAGTTTTCGCCTGCACCAACGCACGGACGACGCTGTGGACGGCGGTGACAGTGGCGGCGACAAAGGCGGTGACTGGCTGATCGTGATGCGTGAAACCTCTGAAGACGCGATTGTCGAAGCCATGAGCCTGAGCTTCAAGCTCACTGCGCGCGAAGCCGAGGTGCTGTACTGGGTCATCAAGGGCAAGATCAACCGCGACATTGCCGATATTTTGGGCGCCAGCCCAGCCACCGTTAAAAAGCACCTGGAGCGCGTGTATGCCAAGCTGGGTGTGGAGACCCGCACGGCAGCAGCAGGCATGGCTATGAACCGCATCAGGCAGCTGCACCCACAATTTGAAGGATAGTGGTTATAATCAGTCCTTCTGATACGCAACAGCGTTTTAAATCAAAGTTTCCTGCTTTTTTGGCCCACACAGCCTCAAAGCCTACAAACACCAACCGCTTTTTCTTGCATGCACGGCTGACAACCTTGCGCACATTTGTGGTGTACCCAGCATGGCTTGGCTCATGGCTGTTGAATTGAAACCCAATCACCGTTGATGAAACCGCACGACTTGGGCTACGCGAGTCGTTTATTTCTAAGCATTCATCAAGAATGCACCCTCTTGTCGCCAGGTGTTTGATCATCTGGACAAGACTTTTTGATATTGATTTTTATAATGATTTCTCTCCACAACACACCTACCCGGATGGCGGTAGGCAAGTACCTTGTTTCACCCCTGGCCAAGCCGCAAGGCGAAGGTCGTTATGCGGCATCGGTGTCCATCCGTTCAGGCAAAGGCAGCGCTACGCATGACCGCGTGATGCGCTTTTCTGGCCTGTTTGACACCGCCGCCCTTGCATTGCAATACGCCACCGAGCATGCGCTCGGCTGGATCAAGGAACGCAGCACCCCAGCCTGCGCCTGAACCTTCTGAATTCAGCTTTTAAATTCAGCTTTTAATTTTCGAGGACAATACACCCATGGCTAAAGAAGAACTGATTGAAATGCACGGGCTGGTTGATGAGGTTTTGCCCGACTCACGTTTTCGCGTCACGCTGGACAACGGTCACAAATTGGTGGCCTATACGTCCGGCAAAATGCGCAAAAACCACATTCGCATTCTTGCGGGTGACCAGGTGTCGCTTGAGTTGTCTCCTTACGACTTAAGCAAAGGCCGCATCACCTTCCGGCACATTGCAGGCCGTGGCCCTGGGCCGGGTGCTGGCCCTGGGGCTGGTGGCGGCGCACCGCAGCGCGGCGCACGTTAACCCCGTTAAATTTATTCAAAAGGCCCTGCAAAGGGCCTTTTTGCTTTGTGTACGCTACGCTTGTTTATCGAAGGACATCAAATGAAAAAAAACTTGGGTATTTCAATGCTGACACTGTTGGCGACCGTGTCGTTGCTGTTTATCGTGACACGCGCAGGCGCTGAACAAATTGGTGAGGTCAGCACGGTTTTCAAGTTGCTCAGCCCGAACGACAAAATCGTGGTGGATGCCTATGACGACCCCAAGGTTGTGGGCGTCACGTGCTACGTCTCGCGTGCTAAAACCGGGGGCTACAAAGGCGCGTTAGGGCTGGCTGAAGACAAGTCTGAAGCATCTATTGCCTGCCGTCAGGTCGGCCCGATCTCATTTGCTAAACCGCTAGAGACTCAGGAGGATGTGATGACCGAGCGCATTTCACTGGTGTTCAAAAAGCTCCGGGTGGTGCGCATGGTGGACGTGCCGCGCAACACACTGGTGTACTTGACCTACTCTGACCGCCTGATTGAGGGCTCGCCACAAAACAGTGTGACGGCGGTTCCGGTAGATCGCGCCAATAAAATCCCTGTCAGGTAGCGCTTTCTTTACCAGACATTTACGTCCTTGTCTCAAGCGCTACGCTGACTGTAAAAGCGTCAAGTGATAATCAAATTTTTTGAGGATTCTTGATGAACCCGCCTGACGAAGCGAAGCTCTCGAGCACCCATAGTACTAGCCCTAAATCATCGGCCAGACCTATGAGCGGTCGCGAAAAGTGGATAGGCGCCGTGGTGGCCGTGCTGGTGTTGGCGGGTCTGGGCGGGTTGACCTGGTATCTCACGCGACCCGCTGCTGTGCCCATTGTTGCCGGGGGCTTTGGCGGCCCAGGTGGAGGCCCAGGTGGTCCAAGTGGGGGATTCGGCGGGGGCGGCAGGGGTGCCAGCACGGTTGGCGTGGCCACTGCCGAGCGAGCCAGCGTTCCTGTCACGCTCGATGCGTTGGGCACTGTCACGCCTTTGGCAACCAGCAGGGTTCGCTCTCAGGTGTCGGGTGTGCTGAATAAAGTGCTGTTTAAAGAAGGGCAAATGGTGCGCGCCGGTGAACTGCTGGCCACCCTTGATGCGCGCCAGTTTGAGTTGGCTTTGGCACAAGCAACTGGCCAGCGCCAGCGGGATGCGGCGCAACTCGACAGCGCCAAAGTGACTTTGCAGCGGTTTAAAACCCTCTTGAGCCAGGACTCGATTGCGCTCCAGGATGTTGACACGCAAGCCGCGCTGGTCAAGCAGCTGGAAGGCACGGTGATGGTTGACAACGCGCTAGAGGGCACCGCTAAACTTAATCTGAGCTACACCCGAATCACGGCCCCCGTCGGTGGCCGCATTGGTTTGCGCACGGTAGATGTGGGCAATACGGTGAGCAGCGGTGACACCAATGGTGTGGCAATCATCACGCAAGTCATGCCCATCGATGTGGTGTTTTCGGTGCCGCAAGACCGGGTGGGCGACGTGCTAAAAGCTGCAAAAACTCAGATGCAGGTCACGGCCTTTGACAGAACCCGATCTAGTGCTTTGGGCAGCGGTACGTTTGCGTCGCTTGACAATCAGATTGATACCACCACCGGAACGGTCAAAGCTAAAGCACGCTTTGCTAACGCCGATGAAGCACTGTTTGCCAACCAGTTTGTCAATATTCAATTGCTCATCAAGTCCATTGACAACGCCGTTGTCGTGCCCGTGACGGCTGTGCGCCTGGGCGGTAGCGGTGACTATGTGTTTGTGCTGAATACGGTGGAGCGCACCGTGTCGATCCGGCTCGTCACGCGCGGTCAGGCGACGGGAGAAAAAATCGTGATTGCCTCTGGCCTCAAAGCTGGCGAGCAGGTGATTACCGAGGGTGCAGATCGGCTTAAAGAAGGTTCGCGCGTCAGCCTGGCAGGCGATGCGCCGCGTGGTGGTGGCCGCAGGCCAGGCGCCAGTGCGGCTCAGGGCGCCCCTGGTACCCCTAGTGTTGTGCCAAGTGCTGCGCCAGCAGCAGCCTCTGCTGATAAACCAGCGTCTGCAAAATCACCAGCACCAGCACCAGCCACGGCATCAGAGCCAATGGCGAAGCCTGCGCCAACGATAGCAGCCCCAGCGACCGCTCTTTCCAAAGTTCCATCGCCCGAGCAACGCCAGCGCATGCTCGAACAAGTCAAAGACAACCCGGAAGCGCTGGAACGCCGCAAAAAGTTTCTTGAGAAGCTCGACAGTGGCGATCTAGAGGCGCTAGAACGCTGGCAGGGCATGCAGCAGCGCATGCAACAAGGCGGTGGCCAGGGCTTTGGGCCGGGTGGCGGTGGGCAAGGCCGAGAGCGTCCCCCGCAATGAGTCCTTCAAGTCCGTTTATTCTTCGCCCGGTAGCGACGTCGCTGCTCATGCTGGCCATTGTGCTGGCGGGTTTGCTGGGGTTGAAGTTCTTGCCTTTGTCGGCTCTGCCGCAAGTTGATTACCCGACCATTCAGGTGCAAACGCTGTACCCCGGTGCCAGCCCCGAGGTGATGGCGCAAACGGTCTCAAGTCCACTAGAGCGCCAATTTGGCCAAATGCCTGGCCTGCAGCGCATGAGCACCACCAGCGCAGCAGGCGTGTCCATCATCACGCTGCAATTTGGCCTGGGTTTAGCGCTAGACATTGCCGAGCAGCAAGTACAGGCTGCTATCAATGCCGGCGCATCGCTGTTGCCAGCCGATTTGCCCGCGCCTCCGGTGTACGCCAAGGTCAATCCAGCCGACGCGCCCGTCTTGAGCCTGGCCATCACCTCAGACACACTGCCGCTCACCGAAGTACAAAACCTGGTCAACACCCGGCTGGCATTAAAAATCAGCCAGGTCAATGGTGTGGGTCTGGTCACGCTCAGTGGTGGGCAGCGGCCTGCCGTGCGCATTCAGGCTGACATTCGGGCGCTGGCCTCTTATGGTCTGGGGTTAGACACTTTTCGCACGGCGATCACTGCCGCCAACGCCAACGCCGCCAAGGGCAGCATTGACGGGCCAAGCCGGGCTTACAGCATCAATTCAAACGATCAACTGGTGGCGGCTAACGATTACAAAAATCTGATCATCGCTTACCGCAATGGCGCGGCAGTGCGTATATCGGACGTCGCAAAAGTGGTCAATGGTGCTGAGAACGCCAAGCTGGGTGCCTGGTCAAGCAGCAATTGTTCCCCCCTAACAGCTGCGCTGCCTCCCCCTGCGGGAGACAACTGCCCAGGGGCGACCCGTCGTCAGTTAACGCCAGCGATTATTTTGAACGTGCAACGCCAACCGGGTGCGAATGTGATTGCCACCGTCGATGCCATCAAAGCCCGCTTGCCTGAATTGCAATCGGGGTTGCCAGCATCCCTCAAGGTCGAAGTGCTGTCTGACCGTACCACCGGCATACGCGCCTCGGTCATGCATGTACAGCTCGAATTGTTGCTGGCCGTGCTGCTGGTAGTGCTGGTGATTTTTGCTTTTTTGCACAGCCTGCGTGCCACCGTGATTGCCAGTTTGGCCGTGCCGATTTCATTGATTGGCGCGTGCGGTGCCATGTACATGCTGGGCTACTCCTTAAACAACCTGAGCTTGATGGCGCTCACGATTGCAACGGGCTTTGTCGTCGATGACGCGATTGTGATGATTGAAAATATTTCGCGCTATATCGAAGAAGGCATGCTGCCCATGCAGGCTGCCATCCAGGGCGCTGCACAAATTGGTTTCACGATTATTTCGCTCACTGTGTCGCTGATTGCAGTACTGATCCCACTGCTTTTTATGGGCGATGTGGTGGGGCGCTTGTTCCGGGAGTTCGCCATCACGCTGGCTATCACGATTTTGATCTCTGCCGTGGTTTCTTTGACGCTCGTACCGATGATGTCGGCTCGCTGGTTAAAGAAACGAGCCCCCACGCTTGTCGCTTCGCGAGCCTTCGGCGGTACGCTGCCCCTTTCAGGGGTAGATGGGGTTGGCCTTGCTTGGGGCGGCCCGGCGCTGGCGGCCGATGCTCCAGTGCCATATAGCGTCAAACTGCAACAGTTTTTCAGTGGCGTGATGACACGCTATGACCACGGCTTGAACTGGGTTCTCAAACGTCAAGGCTTGACACTGCTGATTGCCTTTGCGACGCTGGCCCTCACGGTGCTGCTTTATATCGTGATCCCCAAGGGGCTGTTCCCAACCCAGGACACTGGCCAGTTGCAGGCGCGTGTGCAAGCGGTGCAGTCCATCTCTTACGCCCGCATGGCCGAGCTACAGTACGCCACGGCGCAGGCCATCCTTGAAGACCCGGATGTTGAAAACCTCTCTTCATTCGTGGGCGTAGACGCCGCCAATAACACCATGCTGCATACCGGGCGCATGCTGATCAACTTGAAAAAAGAGCGCACCACCAACCAGCAAGCCACCATGCAAAGACTGCGTGACCGTGTCAGCAAAATTGCGGGTGTGACGCTGTATTTGCAGCCCACACAGGACTTGACCATCGATGCTGAAACCGGACCTACTCAATTTCGTGTGGCGATGGAAGGCTCAGACAACAAGGTCGTGGTGCTCTGGGCAAAAAAGCTGGCGGCACGCATGGCCGAGTCAAGCAGCCTGCGTAACGTCGCCACCGATGCGGGGGCAACCGGCGCATCGGTCTTCGTCACCGTAGACCGTGACACCGCATCAAGGCTGGGTATCGCCACGTCAACGATTGACGACGCGCTTTACAGCGCTTTTGGCCAGCGCATTGTGTCCACCATTTTTACCGAAACCAACCAGTACCGGGTGGTTCTCGAAGCTCTTCCTTCACAGTTTTCGAACCAGCTAACGAACGCGGCAACGCTGGGTAGCTTGCAGCTTAAAACCGCTTCAGGTACTGCTGTGCCTCTCGATAGCATCGCCACCATCACTGAACGGCCTGCACCGTTACAGGTGACCAACGTCGATCAATTCCCAGCCACCACACTGGGGTTTGACCTAGAGCCTGGCGTGGCGCTGGGCAAGGCGGTTGACGACATCAAGCAAGCCGCGAAAGACATTGCTTTGCCCGCCAGCGTGAGCTTGAGCTTATTGGGGGCATCTGGTGCTTACGAAGCATCGCTGTCCAACCAGTTGTGGTTGATTCTGGCGGCACTGGTGTGTGTCTACATTGTGCTGGGCGTGCTGTACGAAAGCTTCATTCACCCGCTAACGATTTTGTCGACGCTGCCGTCGGCAGGTGTAGGCGCGCTGCTGGCTTTGATGGTGACGGGTAATGACTTGGGCGTGATTGGCATCATCGGTATTATTTTGTTGATCGGCATCGTGAAAAAGAACGCCATCATGATGATTGACTTTGCAATTGATGCCGAACGCACGCAGGGCAAGTCGGCACAAGAGGCGATTCACCAAGCGGCGCTTTTGCGTTTCAGGCCGATTTTGATGACGACTCTTGCGGCTTTGTTTGCTGCTGTTCCTTTGATGTTGGGCTGGGGGGAGGGGGCTGAGTTACGCAGGCCGCTTGGATTGGCTATTTTTGGCGGGCTTGTGGTGAGTCAGGTGTTGACTTTGTTTACGACGCCGGTGATTTACTTGGGGTTTGATCGGCTGGGGAAAAGGTTTCGGCGCGGCGGGGGTTCTTGAGTATGTTTTATGCCTCTAGCCTCCTGAATTCGGGCGCAAGCAGCTCCTTAATTAATAGCGCATTCGCCTTCACGTGGGTTGCCGGGCAACCCCCGGCAACCCCCACAAGGCAGAGCAACTCAACCACAGCGCAATCTGAGAAGAGATAAATGAACCTCTCAGACCCTTTCGTCCGCCGCCCGGTAGCAACAACCCTGCTGACCATTGGCCTGGCCCTATCGGGCATAGGCGCTTTTTTCGTCTTGCCCGTCTCGCCGTTGCCGCAAGTTGACTTTCCCGTCATCAGCGTCAGCGCCGCCATACCCGGTGCCAGCCCCGACACCATGGCCAGCAGTGTGGCCACCCCGCTGGAGCGCCGCCTGGGCGTGATTTCGGGTGTCAATGAAATGACATCTTCCAGTGGCAACGGTCAAACGCGCATCAGTTTGCAGTTTGACCTGAACCGCAAAATTGATGCGGCCGCACGCGAAGTGCAGGGGGCTATCAATGCCAGCCGGGTTGACTTGCCAACTGCGCTACGCAGCAACCCGACGTACCGCAAAGCCAACCCGGCAGCCGCGCCAGTCATGATTTTGGCGCTCACATCCAAGGTGCGTACGCCGGGACAAATCTATGACGATGTGTCCAGCCTTTTGCAGCAAAAGATTGCGCAAGTTCCGGGTGTGGGTGATGTGGAGCTCGGCGGTGGTTCGTTGCCTGCGGTGCGGGTTGAGTTGCTGCCGTTTGCGCTCAACAGTTACGGCATCAGCATGGAAGACGTACGTGCCGCGCTGCAAGCGTCTAACGCCAACCGGCCCAAGGGTGCGATTGAAGATGACCGCGATGGCAAGGGCAATCGCTTGCAGATTTATTCAGTCGGCAACACTGCCTCAGGCGGCCTCAAGGCAGCTGATTACAAAAATTTAACCGTTGGCTTGCGTAACGGCGCGTCGGTGAGCCTGGGTGATGTCGCCAATGTGCGTGATGGCACTGAAAACACCAACACTTTGGGCTTGTTCAATGGCGATGCGGCAGTGATTGTGCTGATCACGCGCCAGCCCGGTGCCAATGTGATTGAAACGGTTGACGGTATACGCGCCCTGTTGCCTGAGCTGCAAGCCCAGTTACCCAAAGACGTGAAGCTGTCGGTCGCGTCTGACAGTACCAACTCCATCCGTTCATCTTTGCGTGAGATTGAAATCACATTGCTGATTTCAATCGCGCTGGTGGTACTTGTGGTCAGTGCTTTTTTGCGTAGCGCACGCGCCACCTTCATTCCCGCAGTGGCTACCGTGGTATCGCTACTGGGCACATTTAGCGTTATGTACCTGCTCGGTTTTAGTTTGAACAACCTGAGCCTGATGGCGTTGACGGTTGCCACTGGTTTTGTGGTTGACGATGCGATCGTGGTGCTAGAAAACACCAGCCGCCACATTGAAGCAGGCATGGACAGGTTTGAGGCCGCATTGCTGGGTGCGCGCGAGGTCGGTTTCACGGTGTTGTCCATCAGCTTGTCGCTGGTGGCGGTGTTTATTCCATTGCTGTTCATGGGTGGGCAGCTTGGGCGGCTGTTTCGTGAGTTTGCAGTGACCTTGTCTGTTGCGGTGATGATCTCGCTGGTCATATCGCTGACCACCACGCCGATGATGTGCGCCTGGCTGCTCAAGCCGCATGCGCAAACAAAACCACACAGGCTAGCGCACTGGTTTGACAACGGCTTCAAGCGCGTATTGCGCAGCTATGAAGCCAGCCTGGACTGGGCGTTGCAGATGCGCTGGCTGGTCATGCTGATACTCGTCTCGGTGGTGGGCATGAATGTGTACCTGTTCGTCAAAATTCCGAAAGGTTTTTTCCCGCAGCAAGACAGCGGGCAAATCAACGGCGGCTTGCGGGCCGATCAAAGCATTTCATTTCAGGCCACACAAGGCAAGCTCAAAGAGCTGGTGGACATCATTCGCGCTGACCCGGCGGTTGACACCGTGGTCGGCTTTACCGGCGGCGGCAGGGCAGGTGGTGGCTTTATGTTTGTCAATCTCAAGCCTCTGGCCCAGCGGCCCGATAGCGTGGGTGGCCAAGCCGTGATTGCGCGGTTGCGTCCGCTATTAGCCCGCGTCACGGGCATCAGTTTGTTTTTAGGGCCGGTGCAGGACCTGCGCGGCGGCGGTCGCGCCAGTAACTCGACTTACCAGTACACCTTGAAAAGCGACAACGTGGCTGACCTGCGTCAATGGGCCGCACGCCTGGCGGATCAAATGAAGCAACAGGCTGCATTGACAGATGTCGATACGGATCAGCAAGACAACGCGGTTGAGACCATGGTCACGGTTGATAAAGACAGCGCATCGCGCCTGGGCGTGACCGCGCGTGACATTGATAACGCGCTGTACAACGGCTTTGGCCAGCGGCAGGTGGCGACGGTTTACAGCGACATCAACCAGTACAAAGTCATCATGGAAATCGCGCCGCGTTTCAGGCAAACCCCCGAGTCGCTCAAAGACATCTACATTCCGGCACGGGCCACAGGCGTGGGCACGACGGTGGCTACTTTGGTCAACCCCGCGCTACGCGATCAGTCAACGGGTCAGGCCTTGAGCCTGGCTGCGAACAACATGGTGCCCTTGTCAGCGATTGCCCGATTTTCTGAAAGTGCCAAGGCATCGAGCGTGAATCACCAGGACGGTGAACTCGCCACCACGGTGTCGTACAACCTGGCCGAGGGCGCTACCTTGCAGCAGGGCCAAGACGCAGTCAGGCAGGCTGAAGCTGAAATTGGCTTGCCCAACAATGTGCGTGGCAGTTTTGAAGGCACAGCTAGGGCCGCGCAAGAATCACAAGGCCAGCAGCCACTGCTCATTTTGGCGGCGCTGGTGGTGATCTACATCGTGCTGGGTATTTTGTATGAAAGCCTGGTGCACCCCATCACCGTGTTGTCAACCCTGCCGTCGGCGGGTGTGGGTGCAGTGCTGGCCTTGATGATCTTCAAGCTGGACTTTTCCATCATCGCGCTGATAGGTGTTTTCTTGCTGATTGGTATTGTCAAGAAGAATGCGATTTTGATCATCGACTTTGCCATTGATGCCGAGCGTGCGCGCGGCCTGAGCGCGCTTGATGCCGTCCGCGAGGCTTGTCTGTTGCGTTTTCGCCCCATCCTGATGACCACGCTGGCTGCCATACTGGGCGCGCTGCCGCTGGCGATTGGTTTTGGTGAAGGTGCCGAGCTGCGTCGCCCCCTGGGCATCGCGATCATTGGCGGGCTGATTGCCAGCCAGTTGCTCACGCTGCTCACCACGCCTGTCGTGTATGTGCTGATGGACAAGCTGCGCAGGCGCGGTGCTTCTGAACTTCATCTGGCGCGTGCAACCTAACTTTGATCGTGAACTTACCTATGCGCTACCCCCCCGCTTTTCATGCCTTGGCTGCAGCTGTCGTGGCTTTCGGTGTCACAGCTTGTGCAGTTGGCTCAACTTACCAGCGCCCCAGTGCGCCAGAAGTCAGCGCCTACAAGGAGGCAGGCGACTGGGTGGTTGCTGTGCCCCTAGATGCACTGGAGCGCGGGCCGTGGTGGTTGTTATTCAATGACCCAGTGCTCAATGACTTGGCGGCGCGTGTTGAGGTGTCTAACCAGAACGTGGCTGCTGCGGTGGCCGCATATGCGCAGGCGCGGGCGCTGGTGGCTGAGCAGCGGGCGGCGTTGTTCCCGTCGGTTACCTTGAGTGGCGGCGCAACCCGTTCAGGCAATGGTGGTGGTACGGCCAACGCCAATGCCAACGTGGCGGCAGGCAACCGTACCAGCAGCAACTACCAGGCCAGCCTGGGCGCAGCCTGGGAGCCCGATGTGTGGGGTCGCTTGCAAAGCGTGGCCAATGGTGCAGCCGCCACAGCCGCTGCCAGCGCAGCCGACCTGGCAACAGCCCGGTTGTCAGCGCAGGGTGAACTGGCGGTTAATTATTTGTCGCTACGCCAGCAAGATGCGCAAAAGGCTTTGCTCGCCAGCACATTGGCAGGCTACGCGCGCGCGCTTGAGATCACGCAAAACCGCTACACCGCAGGCATTGCCGCCAAGACCGACGTGCTGCAAGCGCAAACCCAACTGGCCAACGCCAAGGCCGACGAAGCGGGCTTGCAGCGCACGCGCGCCCAACTGGAGCACGCCATTGCCGTGCTGGTGGGGCGCGCCCCCGGCAACTTCGCGCTTGCAGCCGCACCTGACTGGAAACCCACCGTGCCCGATGTACCAGTGGGCGTGCCGTCCACCTTGCTCCAGCGCAGGCCAGACATTGCCGCCGCAGAGCGCCGCATGGCGAGTGCCAACGAGCAAATCGGCGTGGCCAAAGCAGCCTATTACCCCAGCTTGAGTTTGAATGCCTCCGTCGGCACAGCGGCCAGCCGCGTGGCTGATTTGTTCAGTGCCCCGGCTGCCTTGTGGTCGCTGGGTTTGTCAGCTGCGCAAGTGCTGTTTAAGGGTGGCGCGCTGGATGCGCGGCTTGATGGCGCAACTGCCGCCTACGACCAGACCGTGGCGCGCTACCGCCAGGTCGTGCTCAGTGCCTTTCAAAATGTTGAAGACCAGTTATCTGCCACACGTGTGCTGCAAACCCAGCAAGAGTTGCGTGCCCAGGCATCAAGCGCCGCCGATCAGGTTGAGCAGCAAGTACTTAACCGCTACCGCAGTGGCCAGGTCAGCTACACCGAAGTCATCACCGCACAAACCACCGCATTGACCGCCCGGCGTGCGCTGGTGCAAAGCACGGCTGAACGCCAGACAACCGCCGTGGCGTTGATTCAGTCATTGGGCGGTGGCTGGCGCAGTGATACAACCAAATGAGTCTGAAATGCTAAAAAACACATTTTTGACGTTTTTCAGGCCATTTTCAGATATAAAAAATGCCTGTAGCCCAATAAATTCGGGCGCAAGCAGCTATTTTATTTATAGCGTTTGCCTCGTTGTTGCCATGGCGGGCTGTGTGGCGCCTGACATAGCTGCACCAGAAAAATCCACGACAGCTGCACAAGCCGCAACAGGCGATGGCTACAAGTGGCTGAACCGCTTGAGCTGGGGTGCATCGCCTTCGTTGGTTGATGCCCATGCAGCCAAAGGCTTTGACGCGTATCTGACTCAGCAACTGCGACCAACGCCTGCCAGGCTGCCTGAAGCCGTCACCACGCAAATCCAGGCCATGACCATCAGCCAGCGCCCCGTGGTGCAACTGGTGCAAGAGCTGGAGCAGCGAAACAAAGACGCCAATGCATTGACCAATGACGATGAGAAAAAAGCAGCCCAGCAAAGTTACCAGCAAGAGCTGAACCGCCTGGGCCGCGAAGCTGCCACGCGCCACATCTTGCGCGGTTTGTATTCACCGAATCAAATTCAGGAGCAGATGACCTGGTTCTGGCTGAACCACTTCAGTGTGTTTCAGTACAAGAGCAACATTCGCCCCATGCTGGCCGACTACGAGGACACGGCCATTCGGCCCAAAGCGTTAGCTAAGTTCCGAGACCTGCTCAAAGCCGTTGCCCTGCACCCGGTCATGCTGCGCTACCTCGACAACGACCAAAACGCTGCGGGTCGCATCAATGAAAACTTTGCCCGCGAGCTGATGGAACTGCACACACTGGGTGTGGGCAGCGGCTACAGCCAGCGTGATGTGCAAGAGCTGGCGCGCGTGCTGACGGGTGTGGGTGTCAACCTGCAAACGACCAACCCAAGCTTCAAGCCCGACATGCAGGGCTACTACCTGCGGCGTGGCCTGTTTGAATTTAACCCCGCGCGGCATGACTTTGGTGACAAACAACTGCTGGGCCAGCCGCTGCGTACCAAAGGTTTTGCGGAGGTAGACGAGGCGCTGGACCGCCTGGCGCGTCATCCGGCCACGGCTGCTTTTATCAGCCGCAAGCTGGTGCAGTACTGGCTGGCTGACGACCTACTTCAACAGCCTGCCAAGGCGCTGGTGGACCGCATGAGCCAGACGTTTTTGCGTACCGATGGCGACATCGCCGAAACGCTTAAAACTTTGTTTACCTCACCTGAGTTTGCCCAGGGTGTGGGTAAAAAATTCAAGGACCCAATGCGTTATGTGATGTCTGCCGTGCGCATGGCCTATGACGATAAAGTCATCCTCAACGCCGGGCCAATGCTCAATTGGTTAAACCGCATGGGCGAGCCCCTGTATGGCCGCCAGACGCCTGATGGTTACCCGATGAACGAATCCGCCTGGGCCAGCCCCGGCCAGATGGCCACGCGCTTTGAAATTGCCAAAGCGATTGGCACGGGCAATGCAGGCCTGTTTAAATCCGAAGGGCCGCAGGCGGTTGAACGCGCGGCTTTTCCGCAGCTCAGCAACGCGCTGTACTTTCAGTCGATTGCCAAAACCTTGAGTGCTGGTACGCGCAAGGCGCTGGAGCAAGCCACGTCGCCACAAGAGTGGAACACCTTCTTGCTGTCATCGCCAGAGATGATGACGCGTTAAAGCTTAAAGGAAAACCATTATGCAGCGTCGTCATTTTGTTCAAGCTCTAGGCGCTGGCAGCCTGGCCATCAGTGGTGGGCAGCTCTTTGCGGCTACTGGCTCCCAGACAACCACGCCACGCTTGCTGATTGTGTTTTTGCGCGGTGGCTACGATGCTGCCAATCTGCTGGTGCCCATCAGCAGCCCGTTTTATTACGAGTCGCGGCCCAATATTTCAATTGCCAAGCCTTCCACCGAACTCGACTCAGCTTTGCCGTTGAGCACCGACTGGGGCCTGCACCCCGCGTTGCGCGACACCATCTATCCAATGTTTAAAAATGGCGAGGCGGCGTTTATCCCGTTTGCGGGCACGCCCAACACATCGCGCAGCCATTTTGAAACACAAGACAGCATCGAACTTGGCCAGCCGCTGGACCAAAGCAAAAACTACCGTTCGGGGTTTCTCAATCGCCTGGCTACCACTTTGCGTGGCGCAAGCTCGGCGTCCCGTTCTGTAGAGGCCATGTCCTTTACTGACCAGTTGCCACTGGTTTTTCAGGGCAGTACCAGCGTGCCCAACACCGCGCTCCGCTCGAATCAAAAGCCATCGGTTGACAACCGCCAAAGCAGCATCATTGCCAGCATGTATGGCAGCACACCGCTGGCTACAGCAGTCAGTGAAGGCTTTAGCGTGCGCAACGAGGTGATGCAAGAGATGAAGGCCGAGATGGAAGCGGCCAGCCGCAACGCGGTGTCCAGCAAAGGCTTTGAGCTGGAAGCCAGACGCATCGCTCACCTCATGAACGAGCGCTACAGCATTGGCTTTGTGGACGTGGGCGGCTGGGACACACACGTCAACCAGGGTGGCGCAAGCGGTTATTTGGCTGGCCGCTTTGAAGAGCTGGGTCGCGGCCTGCAAGGCTACGCGCAAGAGATGGGCGCGCTGTGGAAGAGCACAACGGTTGTGGTGGTCAGCGAGTTTGGCCGCACCTTTCGGCAAAACGGCAATCGCGGTACGGACCACGGCCATGGCACGGCTTACTGGGTACTGGGCGGCAGCCTGCGCGGCGCCGTGGTGGCGGGTGAGCAGGTGCAGGTGGCGCAAAGCACGCTGTTCCAGAACCGTGACTTTCCGGTTTTAAATGATTACCGCGCCGTGCTGGCGGGTTTGTTTGCACGTCAATACGGTTTGAGCGCTGCGCAAAACGAGCAAATCTTTGCGGGCATCAAGGCCAAAGACTTGGGGCTGCTTTGAGAGACTATTTTTAGTTTTTTTCGAGGCATTTTTAACTATAAAAAGTGCCTGTAGCCCAATAAATTCGGGCGCAAGCAGCTCCTGTTTTAATAGTAATCTGCTTTAAAACCCAATCGTCGCCACCACCATCACCATAGGCGTCTTCACAGCACTGGCGGGCAAGCTTGCAGGCAAGCCCCCATCAATACGCCAGGCCAAAGCCGCCTTGATTTGAATCTTGTCAAAGCTTGCGTTGATACCAAAGCCCGCCCCTGCCAGGTTCTTGCCATTCGATGCCGCCGCCCCA
>JAYWBS010000269.1:0-25762 GCA_043781295.1 Polaromonas sp. | reverse complement strand
AAGCCGCTGTAGACCACGCCATTGCCGCCGCTATACGGCGTGCCGCCCTGGTGGGTGGCATCGTTGGCGGTGACTGTCAGGGTCTTGGGTGTGATGTCTGCTGTGCCTGACACTGCAATCGTGCCGATGCTGTAGTTGCTCGCATCCGCACCGCCCGGTGTCACGGTGCTGACGGTGACGGCAATGTTGTCGGCAACGTTCTTGTCTGCAAAGTTGGCGGTGCTGGTAAACGTCAGCCTGTCGCCTGCCACCCGGTTGTCGGCATAGCTGACGCTGGCCAGCGTCGTGCCGTCATAGACCTTGTCGTCTGGCGTGGCGGTCACGGTCAGGGCGCGCGGGGTGATGTTGGCTGGGGCGGTGCCACCTGGTGCTGCGCTGTAGTTGCTGCCCAGCCCGCCATTGCTGCCGTTGGTCAGGCTCACGCTGTTGACTGTCACCAGGTTGGCGGTCAAGACGTTTTTGGTATTGAAGGTGGCACCTGTTGTGGAGGTGATGGTTTCGCTGCCAATCAGGCCGCTGAAGCCGCTCAGGGTAGCCACGGCTGTGGTGTTGCCGTCATACACCTTGTCGTTGGCTGCGGTGCTGTAGGTCAGGGCTTTCGGGGTGATTCTGGCCAATGCCGTGCCGCCACCCGCAATGCTGTAGTTGCTGGCCAGGCCACCGTTGCTGCCATTGGCCAGCGTGGCGCTGTTGACGGTGACTGTATTGGCCGTCAGTACGTCTTTACTGTTGAAGGTTGCACCCAAGGGCGATGCCGTTACCGTTTCGCTGCCTACCAGACCACTCAAGCCGCTAAGGGTGGCCACGGCTGTGGTGTTGCCGTCATAGACCTTGTTGGCCGCTGTAGCGGTGTAACCCAGGGCCTTGGGGGTGATGTCTGCTGTGGTGCTGGCCTGGTTGGTGATGGCGTAGTTGCCCGTGTCAGCGCCTGTGTAGCTGCTGCTCAGGTTGACCGTTTTGCCTGTGGCGGCGTTCTTGTCGGTGAACGTACCTGTGGTGCCGACAATCACGCCATCACCACTGATCAGGCCGCTGTAAATTGCGCCAGCCGTGCTTATGGTTGCAGCGGTGGTTCGGTCATAGACCTTGTTGGCAGCTGTCATGCCGCTGACTGTCAACGCCTTTTGCGTAATGTTGGCGGTGGTGCTGGCCTGGTCGGTGATGGCGTAGTTGTTGACATCGGTGCCCGAGTAGCTGCTGGCCAGGTTGACTGTCTTGCTGGTGGCAGCGTTCTTGTCTGTGAACGTACCTGTGGTGCTAACAATAACGCTATCACCACTGATCAGGCCGCCGTACACAGCGCCTGCTGTGTTGACGGTGGCGCTGTTGTTCTGGTCATAGACCTTGTTGGCCGCTGTCACGCCGCTGACGGTCAATGCTTTGGGGGTGATGTTGGCGGCAGCTGTACCACCCGCTGCAATGGCGTAGTTGCTGGCCAGGCCGCCGTTGCTTCCGTCTGCCAGTACCGCACTGTTCACTGTTACTAAATTAGCGGTTAGCACGTTTGGGGAGTTGAAGGTTGCGACTGCGCTGGCTGTGACGGTTTCTGTATTGACCAAACCCGTCAAACCACTCAGCGTGGCAGCGGCATTCACGCTAGCGTTGTACACCTTGTTGGCGGCTGTGGTGGTGTAGGTCAGTGCTTTGGCGTTGATGTTGGCCGCGGCTGTACCGCCACCAGCCATCGCGTAATTGCTTGCCAGGCCACCGTTGGTGCCGTCGGCCAGGGTGGCGCTGTTGACGGTGACCAGATTGGCAGTCAGCACGTCCTTGGTGTTAAAGCTTGCCGTGTTGCCAGACACGGTGACGGTCTCGCCACCAACAAAGCCGCTCAGGGCGCTCACGGTAGCCGCCGCTGCGGTGTTGCCGTCATAAGTTTTGTTAGTCGCTGCCGTGTTGTAGGTCAACGCTTTGGCAGTGATGTTAGCCGCAGCCGTGCCGCCGGCAGTGATCGCATAATTGCTGGCCAGGCCTGAGCCATCAGTCAGGCTGGCGCTGTTAACGGTAACCAAATTGGCAGTAGTTACGTCCTTGGTATTGAATGTCGCTGCAGCCGTACTGACCAGGGTTTCACCCGCTACCAGGTTGGTCAGTGCCAAAGTGGCCGCTGCCGTGGTGTTGCCGTCATAGGTTTTATTGGCCGCTGCGGTGGTGTAGGTCAGCGCTTTGGCAGTGATGTTGGCGGCTGCCGTGCCACCGGCGGCAATTGAGTAGTTACTGGCCAGACCGCCGTTGGAGCCATCGGCCAGGGTGGCGCTGTTGACGGTGACCAGATTGGCCGTCAGCACGTCTTTGGTATTGAAGCTTGCGCCAGCTGCGGCCGTCACGGTTTCGCTGCCCACCAGGCCTGTCAAACCACTGATGGTGGCTGCTGCAGTGGCGTCGCCGTCATAGGCCTTATTAGCCGCTGCTGTGGTGTAAGTCAGTGCTTTGGCCAGCACCGTGCTGGTCGTGTTGGCAACATAGCTGACGTTGTAGTTGTTGCCGCCGTTAACATCGTTAACTGTCACTCCGCTGGTGGTGACGGTTTTGTTGCCTGTGCTTGCATTTTTATCAGTAAATGCAAAGCTGCCGCCGCTGAAGTTGTCTCCACCGAATAACTGCGTACCACCCGTGACCACCACCGTGCCAGCTGCAGACAGGTTGCCGTCATAGGTCTTGCTCACATCGCTAGTGCTGAGGGCCAGGTTGGCGCGGCTGATGGTGAGTGCGCCGCCGATGACATCTACCCCCTGCTGGTTTGAGTAATAACCATGGGTGTAGCTGCCCACATTGCGCGCACTGGCGTTGCTACCGCCCAGCACACGTGCGTCAGCTGTGGTGGCACCCTGCTGCGCTTGGCCGTTATAGGTGAGCGCAGTGTCGGCCAGGGTCAAACCGGTCATCAGCCTGCGCAGCAACGGGCCGGTTTGGCCTTCATAAATGCGCCATGTCGTGCCGCCACCGCCCACGTTGCTGGCGTCCCAGAGCGCGCCGGTGAAGTTAGCGCTTAGCTTGAATTGCGCTGTGGTCAATGCCTGAGCACCCGTGTTGCTGGCAGAAGCGGCCAGCCCAAACGAAGCGGTTGCGGTACTGCTGTTCCAGAAATTGTTGCTGAGGCTGCCGGCACTGTAGCCCGCCAAGCCGCCCCGCGTGGGGCCAGCTACCACGTTGGATGCGTAACTGTTGCTGATGGTGGTGCTGGCTTCAGCGATGCCAACCAAGCCGCCGCTGTAGCCCGCGCTACCACTGACGTTGCCGGTCGCGTAGCTGTTGCTGATGGCCGCTGTGCCTGCAGACGATGTCACGCCCACCAGCCCGCCACGCGCGCCGCTCGTGCCCAGGCCGC
The DNA here is from genome assembly GCA_043781295.1 of Polaromonas sp. Lineage (GTDB taxonomy): Bacteria > Pseudomonadota > Gammaproteobacteria > Burkholderiales > Burkholderiaceae_C > Polaromonas. The sequence goes on along the minus strand of JAYWBS010000269.1, from coordinate 22,434 downwards.
TGACTGTGCCGGTCGCGTAGCTGCCGCTGATGGTGATGCTGCCGTTGCCGTTGGAGCCAAACAAGCCGCCGACAAATGTCGGGCCGCTTACCGCGCCTGTGGCGTAGCTGTCGGTGATGCTGGAGACATCTGTTGCAAATCCGCTGGCAAAACCGACCAGGCCGCCAATGTAGAAAGCCCCCGTCGTGCCCGCGCCGGTAGCAGCCACTGTGCCGCTGGCATAGCTGGTGGCAATACTGCCCCGCTGCAGATGGCCGACCAAGCCGCCGACCTTTCCATTAAAGCTGGCGGCACTGCTGCCGCGCACGGCACCCGTCGCATAACTGGTGTTAACGACGGTATACGTCTGGGTCCCAATCAGCCCGCCCACCTCGGTGTCGGTGCCTGCGGCTTGAACCGCTCCTGTGGCGTAACTGCCGCTGATGGTGCCGAACCCCGAGTTACCCACCAGCCCGCCAGCCATGCTGTTATTGCCACCGGCTGTGACGGTTCCCGTCGCATAACTGTTGGTGATCAAGGGGTTGCCGCCAGCAAAGTAGCTGGCCACGCCGACCAGCCCGCCGATGCGCTGGTTGTTGGTGGCTGTGCCAGTGACGGCGCCAGTTGCGTAGCTGTTAAAGATACCGGCTGTGCTGTTGCTGCTGTAGCCGCCGATCAGGCCACCGATGAAGTTGCTGCCGTTGACAGCCGCAGTGGAGTAACTGTTGCTGATGATCGCGTTACTGCTGAATTGAGCGGTTCCAACCAGCGAACCAACGTAGTTTCTGCCCGTGAAAGAGCCGCCAACCAGGCCAACGTTAGCGATGCGCGCATTGCCGTTGGATTGCAGCCTGCCGAACAAGCCAATCTCATCACCCGTCGGTGTGTTGATGGTGAGGCCTGTAATGGTGTGACCCAGCCCATTGAAGCGGCCCTGGTAGTTGGGCATGCCGTAAAAACCAGCTCCGGCGTTCCAGCTGCTGGTGGCGGTTGCGTCAATGTTGCTACCCAGTACAAAGCGGGCATTGGTGTTGCCGTACATGCCCTGCAGGTCGTTAGCCGACAGCACGCCTGCAGCGCCAAGGTCATTGACGATGGTGTAGCCCTCACCGTTGATACTGAGCGTGGTGCCAGTGGCCATGTCTACCCGGCCTGTGAAGCCGCCTGCACCGAGTGCCATGTTGACTCTTCCACCCGCCACGCCTGCATCCGCGCCATTGGCCGTAGCAGTGTTCATCACCAGCCCCGCAGTGCCCGTGGCGGTGGCCACCGCATTGAAGTTGATGTTGCGTGCCGCAGTCAGGCTCAAGGTATTGACATTCCAGCTGAATGCATCGTTGACGTTGATGTCGCCGCTTCCCGCCGCCGTGCCGCCGCCACTCGACAAAATGTTGACACTGGTATTGACCAGGTTGGCCGTCAAGGTGGCGCCGCTGATGTCCCCGCCCGATGCAGCAATGTTGTAGTCAGCGGGGTCGATCAACCAGGTACCCGTTTGGCCGCCAGCGGCGCGGGTCGTGACCCGCGTGCCCGCAGCCACTTTGACATGCGCCGCACTGGTTTCAATAAAACCGCCATCACCACCATTGGGTGCAGATGCATCCAGCGTACCGCCCACATTGACCGTGCCATGCTCCATGTCCCCCATCAGCAGGATGCGGCCAGCCTTGTTTTGCAGGGTCTTGGCTTCAATGATGCCTGTGTTGTTCACGGTTGCCGTTGTCAATGCATCCATTGCCTTGGCAGATAGCAATACTTGCCCACCATCGGCTTTGATCAGTTGTTTGTTTTCTGCCAGTGCGTTGATAGCCCCCTGGTCAATGCTGTAACCCAGCAAACTGCCGTTGTCTAAATTGAGCGTGACTTTGTTGCCTGCCGCCAATAGTGCCGTGCCAAGCGATGCGGTCATCACGCCTTCATTGCGGACTTCAGGGGCCAGCATGGCCAGGTAGCCGCCTTGGGCCGCCGTCATTGATCCCAGATTGACGACTGAACCTGTGCCGCCCGAGTTGGTAAATACGTTACGGCCGGCCTGAAAGTCCGCATTGCTCATGGCCAGGGTGGAAGCCACCAGCCCGCCCACATTCACTTGGCTGCCAGCGCCAAACAGAATGCCGTTCGGGTTAAGAATGAAGACTTGACCATTGGCCGTCAGGCTACCCAGAAAGCTGCTCGGGTTACTGCCAATAATCCGGTTCAGCGCAATCGCTTGCGCATTGGGTTGGTTAAATCTCAAAGCCTCATTGGCAGCGGTTGAAAGCTGTGTCCAGTCAATGGCCAGGCGCTGGCTGACCTGATTGATGGTGGTGGTTAAACCTTGTGTGGCCACGCTGCCTGAACCGACCACCACCCGCGCATTGGCGGCATCGGCTGCGTAGGCGTTGGGGCTGATGATGGCCAAAATGGCAATCAGTGCTGAAGCAGCCCTGCCGCCTTTACCGCGCCCCTTGGCGTTTTCAGCCACGGCGACCCAAATGCCTAAGACGGCATTCCACACCAAACGGTAAATGCGGTTCATGCTGGCGTGGCTTTTCATAACAGTCTTTCAGGCTGATGTGTCTTGCGCAAACGATGTGCTTGCACTCAAGTCATCACCCGTGCCTGAATTTTGGTTTTAGCCAGCCCTGCGCGCCATACTGCCAATGCAGTAGACGGGGTGCCAGCGTGTCCCCAGTTTTGGGGACACGGCGGGTACATGGAGTGGATTTGAAAGCCGCAACGACAATTCAACACCTAGACGCTATCTCGCTCAGCCCGCCGTGCCACACACCCGCATACTCATGGATAAACTGCTATATAGGCTAAGTTTGTAGCCCACGTAAACCCAATCAGGAGTTCAGCCATGAGCGCCGTCATCATTGAACATGTGAACATCGCCGATTTGCCCCCAAGCTGGCGCGCCAAGCTCACGTCGCTTATGGCCGGGCAAGTCACGGTGCGGATAGAGCCTGAGCAAGCATCGGCTAACGATGTCAAAGCGGTTGCTGACCCAGCTTTTGGCATGTGGGCCGATCGGGAAGATTTAACAGACCCAGCCGCATACGCCAGAAAGCTGCGGGAGCCACGTTACAACAACGATGGCTCGCGCAGCGGGGTCTGATGCCTGTGCTGGTCGACACGGATGTGCTGGTTTGGTATTTTCGCGGCAATGAGAACGCGATAGAACGCTTAAACCAGATTTCTGATCTGGCTATTTCTTCGATCACATATCTGGAGCTGTTGCAAGGCGTACGCAACCGCGCCGAGATGCTGGCCTTGCAAAAGGCCTGAGCTTGCGCGGCGCCTTGCAATTGCCTGTTACGCCGCAAATAACGCAGCGTGCTGCAAAACTCATGGAGGCGCTCACGCTGTCACATGGCTTGCAACTCGGTGATGCGCTGATTGCTGCGACGGCGCTGGAGCACGGTTTGCGCCTTTTGACAGGAAACGTCAAACATTTCAATGCCATTGAAGGTTTGAATCTTGAGAAGTTTGAGCCATGCCAGACTGTTGGCGTGAAGAATCAGTAGCCTTCAACAGCATCTGATTGCTATACATTAAGGAGCTTCTCGCGCCCGGATTAATTGGGCTACAGGCACTTTTAGTTCCCAAAAAAACTAAAAAAACCGCTAAAAACCGTCTAGCCAGGCGTGTAGTAGCCACGCCGCACCGCAAAGGCGGTGATTTCTGCTGCATTGCGCAGTGAGAATTTTTCCATCAAATTCTGGCGGTGCGTGCGTACCGTCAGCACGCTGATGGCTAGCAGCTCTGCAATCTCGCGGTTGCTCAGGCCGCGTGCCACCAGAGACACGATCTCGCGTTCACGCGGGGTGGCAGGCGGTACGCTTGCTTGTGCCGGGTCCGGCAAAAAGGCGGCTGCAATATGGGCACTGACATACTGCCGCCCGGCCAGCACCGCATGCACGGCCTGCATCAGCTCGGTGCTGTTTTCGCTTTTATGCACATGGCCATCAGCGCCAGCGGCCAGCGCTTGCCGGACTGAATGAGGCTGCAAATCGCCCGTCAGCACCAGCACCTTGATGGCCGCGCCAAATTCAGCCTTCACATTTGCCGCAATCGCCACACCATTCATGCCAGGCAAGCCCAAATCAAGCAGCAACAACCGTGGCAACAATTGCCGCACCAATGCTTCTACTGCCATGCCGTCGCCCGTTTCGGCAATCACTTCAAACCCCGGCTCGGTGTGCAGCAGCATCTTCAAGCCCTCGCGCATCAATACGTGGTCTTCAGCCAGGATGATCGTGGTGGTGATGGCCGTCATGGCTGGCTGGCTTTCATCAGGGTCTTTAATACATCGGGGTCTATGGGTTTGTGCAGCAAGGTAAAGCCATGTCGTGTTGCATCTGCATGGGCATCAAGAGAGGTGTCTCCGCTGATCAGCGTGGCCGCAACATCGCGGCCCAGGCGTTGCCTGACAGCCAGAATCACATCAACACCCGTGACGTTTTTGGCCAGCCGGTAGTCCGACAAAATCAAAGTGATGGCTGCGCCGTGTTTGTCGGCTGTGGCTAGCGCGGCTTCTAGCGAGCCTGCGACCAGCACATCATGGCCCCACTCGGTCATCAGGTGCTGCATGGATTCTCTGACTGCCGGGTCATCGTCAATCACCAGCACGCTACCGCTGGCGGCGTTGGGCTCGTTGCTTGGTGTGACCTCTGCCAGTTGTGGCAAAGCATCAGCACGCGGCAGCATGACTGAAAAAACCGAGCCCTTGCCCAGCACAGACTGCACACGCACCTGCCCGCCTAGCAGTTGCACCGAGCGCTGAACAATCGTCAGGCCCAAACCCAGGCCGCGTTCGCGGTCGCGCGGCACATCAGCCACCTGATAAAACTCGCCAAAAATTTTGGTGCTTTCCTGGCTGGTAATGCCAATGCCCGTGTCAACCACTTGAAATTCAAGCTGCGTGCCGCGTAGCCTGCAACCAATGACGATGCCGCCATGCTCGGTGTAGCGCAATGCGTTGGCCGTGAGGTTGAACAACACCCGCTGCAACACCTGCGGGTCGCTGTCTACCCACAAACCATGCGGCAACACCACCTTGAAGCGCAAGCCCTTGGCCTGTGCTGGCCCCGCAAAAGCCGTGTGTACTTCTGTCAGCAATTGCGCCACGGCTATAGGCCGCCGCGCTACCGCGATGGTGCCGCTTTCCAGGCGCGATAAATCAAACAGGCCATCCAGCAAACGTCCAAGGCCGTTCAGGGCTGCCTGCAAACGCGATGCGATATGCCCCACCTCTGCACCGGGCAATTGGGGCTGGTGTGCCATGGCTTGTAGCGTGGCCACAAACAGGCCAAGTGCCTGCAAGGGCTGGCGCAAGTCATGGCTGGCCACTGCCAGAAATTTTGACTTGGCATGGCTGGCAGCTTCTGCATGGTCTTTGGCGTTGCGCAGGCTGTCGGCCACAGCCACGGCACGTATCCGCCTGCGCAGCAGCAGCCAGGTCAGCAGCGCCAGCATCACGCTGGCCGCAGCGCCCAGCCGGGCCACCAGTTGCAGCTTGCTGATGGCAATGGCGCTGGTGAAGTTGGGTAGCGAGCGCGCGGTAACCGTCCATGCATAGCCACCGACTTCAACCTGCCGCGAGGCATAAAACAGTTTGACAGCAGACTCGCCACCCACACGGTCGCTGTAGGTGTCAAACAACTGGTCGTTACCGCGCTCGTCACCGCCGTCATACACCTCCACCGTGATGCTGGCGCGCTCGCCCAAAATGTTGTCCATCAAACCGTCCATGCTGAAGGCGGCATATATCCAGCCTGCGATGTTGGCGCGCCGCTCGGCCAGAGTGGCTTGCGGCATGCCGTTTTTATAGACGGGCAAGTACATGCGGTAGCCAGCCTGTACCTGGCCAGCGTCTTCGTCGGGCAACTTGGCCTTGTTTGAAACCGCAATGCCCGCACTGTCGCGTGCGGCTTCCATGGCTGGGCGACGCGACGGCTCGGCAAAATAATCCGTGCCCAGTGTGCTTAAAAAGGCCGAACCTGTGGGCTCAAAATACAGCGCCGACGTGCTGGCCGCGTTGGCACTGGCAGGTTGAACTGTGTACGCTGGAAAGCCTTGGCTGCGCACGCTGGCAATATGTTTTTCACGCTCAGCGGGCGGCACAATCAGCGCAAAACCCATGCCCTGCAAGCCGGGGTGATTTTGTATCCGCAGGTTGGCCACAAACGACTGAAAATCACCACGCTGTACTGTCTCTGAAGTTGAAAACAGGCCGTGCGTCGCACGCAGCGCCTGCTCATAGGCCAGCATGCGTTCACGGAACAAACTGACTGTTTCGCGCACCCGCGCATCAAACTCGCCTTGCAGTACCTGCTCAATCTCAAGCTTTTCTTTTTGCCACAAATACCATGACGTAGCCAAGGCCAGGCCCAACACCACACACGGGATGACATAGCTGAACAGGCGCAGCCTGCGCAGTGCGGGGCTGTTTTTTGCGGGCGTGTTCAAAGTGCCGTCTTAACGCTGGTAAGGCAACAAAATGCGAGCGGCTTCTGCCTGCGCGTCCTGCATCGCTTGCTGTGGTGTCTTTTGGCCAGTTAGCGCAGCCGCCAGCCCAGCGTTCAGTGCCCGAGTAACGCGCTGGTTTTCGTGGGTCGACAGTTCAGCCACGGCATTGGACAACTGGTCACGCGCCACGGCGGCACCCGGCAGGTCAGCCACATGCTGTTTCATGATGGGTGTTGCCCATGCTGCAGGGCTGACGCCGATATAGCCCGAGTCAATGCCCCACTGCGCCGTGCGCTCTGGGGCCACCATCCACTGAATGAATTTGAAGGCGGCTTTTTGTTGCGCAGGTGGGCTTTTTTTAAACACATAAAAATTGCCACCGCCTGTAGGCGAACCGTTTTGCCGCTGGCCTGGCAACTTGGCCACACCAAAATCAAAGCCCGCTTTTTCCCGGATGTTGGCCAGGTTGCCGCTGGTCGTCCAGATCATGGCTACCTTGCCGTCGATAAAGTCGCGCGGCGTGCTACCCCACTCGACCACGCCAGGTGGCTGCACCTTGTGCAGGCGCGACAAGTCAACCCAGTATTGCAATGCCTCCACCACGGCCGGGCTGTCAAACGTGGTTTGGGTGCCTGCTGCATTCATCAGCGTTGCGCCATTGGCCGTGGTCAGGCCCTGGAACAGCCAGTACGGAAAGCCTGATGAAGGAATCTGTACGCCCCACTGGTTGGTGTTGCCTGCTGCATCGCGCCGCGTCAGCTTTTTGGCATACGCAGTCATGTCTGCCCAGTTGGTGGGCGGGCGATTGGGGTCCAGTCCGGCTTGGCTGAACAGCTTTTTGTTCCAGTACATCAGGATGGTGGAGCGCTGAAACGGTATGCCCCAGGTCTGGCCTGCGGCGCGGCTGTTGGCCATCAGCGCTGGGTAAAAGCTGCTCAGCCAGACGGTGTCTTCGGCGTTGGCTACCAACTCATCAAAGGGCACGATGGCGTTGGCATCAATCAAGGTATAGATGTCCACCGCAAAAAGCACTGCAGCGTCTGGCGGCGTACCGCTCTTGTGCGCCGTCAATGCCTTGATGATGGAGTCTTTGTAGGTGCCGGTATAAATCGGCTTGACGCGAATGCCCGGGTTGTCGTGCTCAAAGGCAGAGACCAGCGCCGACATGCGTTTGGCGACCGGGCCATCTACCGCAATTGGGAAGTAAAACGAGATGTCTGTGGCGTGTGCTTGGCTCAAGCCAATGGCCATAAGCAGCACGCAAACCCATGCTATTTTTAATAAGTTGGTCATGTTAGCGGTGTAACTCACAGGCTAATTTACAGGGCAATACCGTCTCTAAATATTATGAATCGAACGCCAGTGCCTTGTCTGTAGCTATTTTTAGGGACACGGGCGCAGCGAGCAAAAGTCAGTTTTGACGCACAATCAATCTGGCTTAAACCGCAGCACAGCAGGAAGCTCTTCATGCAAACCAGTACCGCCAGCGCCACCATACATGTGGCACTTGTAGAAGACGACGTTCACTTTCAGAACGCGCTGATGGCAGCCATTGCGGCATCGCCCGACATTCGCCTGACCAGCAATTCGAGCACGCGCGCCCAGGGTTTGCTGGCGCTTGAAAACCCACCTGCTGATGTACTGCTGGTCGATTTGGGTTTACCAGATGGCTCGGGTATTGATGTGATTCGCGCTGCGCATACCAAGTGGCCCACCTGCGCCGTCATGGTCTGCACCACCTTTGGTGATGAGGCACATGTGCTGAAGTCAATTGAAGCAGGTGCCTCGGGCTATTTGCTCAAAGACGGTGCACCAGGCGACATGCTGGCTGAAATACGCAGCCTGCACGCAGGCGGCAGCCCCATCAGCCCGCTGATTGCGCGGCAAATTCTGACGCGCTTTCGCGCAGCACCTTCCCCTGCTACCGTGCTTGCACCCGAGCGCGAACACGCCATGCTGTCTGCAAGAGAAAAAGAAGTGCTGGAACTCATCACCAAAGGCTTTACTGCCGACGAGATTGCCAAACTCATGCAGGTGTCGCAACATACCGTGCAGACCTATGTGCGCCGCATTTACAGCAAGCTCAAGGTCACGTCCAAGGCTGAAGCCATTTATGAAGCCCGAAGCCAAGGCATTCTTGAAGGTTAAGGGGTCGCAATTGTTATGGCGCGCACTGGGTGCTGCGGCTCTGGCGCTTTGCATCACGGGTTGTAAGTCAGCGCCTGGCAGTGATGAAGCCGTTCATTTCACGAGTGCGCAACTGCTGCTCACAGCGGTGCCTGAAGGCACAAACTTTGCGCAACCACCTCAGGACATGAACGCAGCCGGCTTGCCCCAAACCGGGTGGCAAGACATCAGCCTGCCGCACAAGGTAACAGGCGACAAGCAGACGCAACCTGTCAGTCCAAACGCAGTGACTTGGTATCGGTTGGATGTTGCTGGTTCTACCTTGAACGAGCCGCGCTACCTGTACCTGCCGCGCTGGAAAAACAGTGGGCAAATTGCGGTGTATGCCAATGGCAAGTTGCTTTACCAGACCGAAGGCTCTTTGGCTTACAACGGTTTTAACCGCCCGCTGCTGATACGGCTTGATGGCGCGCAGCCAGCACAACCCGCGACGCTCTTGATTCGCCTGGAGCGGCAGGCCACGAGTCGCAGCAGCCTATCGACGATGTGGGTTGGCACGTCGCACGCGCTGGCCTGGCGCTACCAGATTCGCCAATTTTTGCAAATCCAGTTGCCCTTTATGGGTGCCGCTGCATTTTTAGTGGTCGGATTTTTTTCACTGGCTATATGGACTCGGCGCAGGGGCGAGTGGCTTTACTTCATTTTCTTTGCGGCCTCGACGCTGACTTTTTTACGCATGCTGCATTACGTTATCGGCGGCAGCTATTTGCCGATATCGGACGCCTGGTTTACCTGGCTAACAGTCGAATCACTGTTGTGGCTGATTGTGGTGCTCAACAACTTTTTAGAGCGCCTGCACCGGCGGCCCTTACGCTGGTTAAGCCCCGCGCTGATCGTGGCGACCACACTGTGCAGCCTGGCCATCATGCCCGGTGCAACAGGCCTCATACCTGATCTGGAAATCGTTATACCCGTGCTCTATCTGGTGCTGGCGCCCTTGACGTTTTTCATCTTTGCAGTCGCCTTGCGCAATGCACTGCAAAGCGGCGAGCTGCATATCAAACTCATGGCGGCCTGGATCATGTTTTCAGTGCCCTGCAGTATTTACGACCTGGCACTGCAAAACAACTGGGTCAGCCCGGAAGGGCTGTACACCCACCCTTACACCATGATTGGCCTGTTTGTGATGTTTACCTACATCATGTACGGCCGCTACATGGGCGCTATCGCCGAGGTTGAAGAGGTCAACGCCAGCCTGGCCAAGCGCCTGCAAACGCGCGAGGCAGAGCTGGCCATCAGCTACGACCGCCTGCGCGAGGTGGAATACCGCCAAACCATTAGTAACGAGCGCCAGCGCCTGACGCAAGACATGCATGACGGCCTGGGCTCGTCACTGGTCAGTGCGCTGCGGGTGGTTGAAAGTGGGCGCATGACTGATGCAGAACTGGGTGACGTGCTCAAAGGCTGCATTGACGACCTGAAGCTGACACTGGATTCGATGGAATCTGTTGAAGCTGACTTGCTGTTGCTGCTAGCCACGCTGCGCTTTCGCCTCGGGCCCCGCTTGAGCGCAGCAGGTATCAGCTTGAAGTGGGAAGTCACGGATGTGCCCAAGCTCGACTGGTTAGACCCTCGCAACGCGCTGCATATTCTGCGAATCTTGCAGGAGGCGTTTGCCAATATTTTGAAGCATACCCGCGCCACAGAAATTCGTGTCAGCACAGCCGTTGAGGGTAACGGCGTTCAGGTCACCATTGCTGACAACGGTGCCGGGTTTGATGTAGATAAAGCACTTGGCGAAGGCCTGGGGCGTGGCCTGCACAACCAGCAGCGTCGTGCGCAGGCGATTGATGGCCAGGTTAGCTGGATTTCCGGGCCAATCGGCACGCAGCTCATGCTTTGGCTGCCGTTTGTACGTGCTGTTGATTTGGCGCAATCTTAAAATGCTACTAATTTAGTAGCTGATTACGCCCGAATTTATTGAGCTGCAAGCTTATTTTATGGCTAAGATCGACTAAAAAGAGGCTCAAAACCCTTTTTAGCGCGCCACGCCACACACCAGACTGACTGCATCATTTTCTGGCACAGCTCGCTCGTTTTTCGCCTGTGCCACCTCCATGTCGCGCGGCAGCACCACACCGTTTTTAACCGCCAGCACTTCGGCCATCACGCTCACCGCAATTTCTGGTGGAGTCTTGCTGCCGATGTAAATGCCGATGGGGCCGCGCAGCCTGCCAAGTGCTTCTTGGCTGACGCTGAAGTGTTCTGCCATGCGCTGGTGGCGTGCTTCGTTGTTGCGACGTGAGCCGATAGCGCCGACGTAAAACGCCTCGGTGTTCAGGGCTTCGAGCAGCGCCAGGTCGTCTAATTTTGGGTCGTGCGTCAGCGCAATCACGCAGCTGCGGCGGTCAGGCTTGAAGGCGATCACCACGTCGTCTGGCATGCTACTCTCGACTGTGACGCCAGGTACTGACCAGGCACTGCGGTACTCTTCACGTGGGTCGCACACGGTGACGGCAAAACCGCTGAACTGGGCCATGGTGGCTAAATATTCGGTGAGCTGGCCTGCACCGATGACCAGCATGCGGTACTCGGGGCCAAAGGTGTTGATGAGTTCGGTTTTAGTCAAGGCCAGCTCTGCGGGGGCTGCGCTGGTATTTAAAGTGACGGAGCCATCTTTTAAATTGACACTGCGTTGCATGAGCTGGCCTGCTTCTAACGCGGTGACAAGCTCACTCAAAGCTGACGCATCGGGATCGTATTCAAGCAGCAGCTCCAGCGTACCGCCGCAAGGCAAACCGAAGCGATGCGCTTCATCAGCGGTGATGCCGTATTTAACGAAGCTGGGCGGGCCAGATGGAATGACTTTTTTACTGTCCACGCCCGAATACGCCTGCGTGAATTGGTAAATCAAATCATCTTCAATACAGCCGCCTGATACCGAGCCCACCACCGCACCGCTGTCACACAGCGCCATGATGGAGCCGACCGGGCGTGGTGACGAGCCCCAAGTGCGCACCACGGTGGCCAGCAGCGCGCGCTTGCCAGAGGCACGCCAGTCGCGCAGGGTACGCAAGACCATCACATCAAGATTTTCCATAAGATTTACTTCAGCATTACTTCAGGTAGAGCCAAACGGCAAAAGCCAGGCCAAAGCCAACAGCCGCACCAACGACCCATTTTCCGGTTGATGCATCTGATGCTTCTGCCATCGCACTAGGCTGGGTGGTGACGACGCCCATCACCATTTTGGCGGCATACGCATCCGGGTACTGGCGCTGCATTTCATTGTCAAAGCGTTTAAAAAAGTCTTCCGCCATGGCCTTGGCCGCGCCGTCAATCAGCCGCTGCCCAAGCTGGGCAATCTTGCCGCCGACCGATGCGTGCACGGTGTAGGCCAACTCACAGCCATCCACATTCGGCGTGAGCGTGACGGCAGAATCGCCTTTGCCAAAGCCGGCCGGGCCGCCCTGCCCTTCAAAATTGATTTTGTAGCTGGCGGGCGGGTTGATGTCGCTCAGCGTGATTTTGCCTGTGAACTTGGCAGATACAGGACCAATTTTCAGGCTCATGCCGATGCTGTATTGGTTGTCGCCTGATGCCTCAACCTTGTCACAACCCGGTATGCAGGCTTTGAGCACCGCCGGGTCATTAAGTGCGTCCCAGGCCTGCTGCTGGGTAATGGCCAGTTGCCGTGAGCCTTGCATATCCATGTCAAGTTTCCTTTTTATTTCTTCATGAGCGCTGCCAGGCTGGCGGCCAGCTCTTCAAGTTTGCTTAAATTATGAACAGCCAGCATGCCGTGTGCATGTTGATGCAATACCTTTGCTCCTTGCGCCAGCGGAGCATAGCCGTCAAACCGCAGCAGTGGGTTGAGCCACAGCACACGGCGGCTACGCCTGCGCAGCCAGCTCAGTTCTTGCGCCAACACTGCTGGCTCACCCGTGTCCAGCCCATCGGTAATCATGAGCACAATGGTACGCCGCCCGACCAGTCGGCGTGCGTGCTGCGTGCGCAAGCTACTCAGCGACGCGCCTAACTGGGTGCCGCCTGCGAAATCTTCTATCGCCAAACTGGCATGCGCCAGCATGTCGTCGGTGTCCGCTTGTTTGAAAGCCTGGGTTAAATCTGTCAGACCCATACCAAAAGCAAAGACATCGCGCTGCGGATGGCGACGTGTGGCTGCATGCAAAAAGGCCAACAACAGGCGTGCGTAACGCTCCATCGAGCCCGACACATCGACCAGCACCAGCAGTGGCAAACTCTTTTGCTGGCGTTCAAGGCGGGGCAGCCTCAAAAGCTCACCGCCCGTGCGTGCAGCATGCGCCATCACGCCGGGCCAGTGCATGCGATGGCCTGATGCGCTAGGCCGGGTGCGGCGCGATGCAAATTGCGGCAGCGGCAGCTTGATGTCACGCGCCAGGCGCTCCACCAAACGGTATTCAGTGGCTGACAAGGCGTTGAAGTCGGCATGCTGCAAACGCTGGATATCGCTGGCCGTCATGGCCGCGTCAAAGTCGACTTTCTGGTCTTCTTGGTTTGGCTTGGCTTGCTGTCCAAACTTTTTTTGCGGTGCCAAAGCCTCGCGCACACGCGGGCGGCGACGGCTAACCTCGGCCTTGCCTTCAGCGCTGGGCAGCAGTTGGGCCAGCAGCTTGTTGGCAACTTTCGGGTCTTGAAAATACACGTCAAACAACTCACGGAAAACCATGCGGTCTTGCTCGCGGCTGATCATGACAGCTTCAAACGCAGCGCTTAAATCTTCTTTTTCAGCAATGCCCACGTAGCCTGCGGCATCATGCGCCAGGGCGATGCGGTGGCTGTCAATCTTGACGCCTGCGCGGCGCAGCGCTCGGCCAAAACCGGTGATGTTGTCGGCCAGTTTGCCTACTCTTGCGTCACCTAGCAGCATGAGGAAGCCCTCACCCTAGCCCTCTCCCCGCAAAGGGAGAGGGGACTTTCAGCTCCCTCTCCCGCTTGCGGGAGAGGGTTGGGGTGAGGGAACACGCTCAAGCCTCCTCCGGCGCCAGCAGCAACGCCGCCATCTCTTGCGTCAGCGCCGTCACATCCTCCCGCTGCTTGAACAAAATGCCTGCGGTGTCCATCACGACTTCGGGGTCAACTGCCAGAGTATCCAGTGCCACCAGCGCTTTGGCCCATTCCACGCTTTCGGCAATGCCGGGCGTGCGCTGAAAAGCATTGCCAAACGGCGAGCGGCGCAGCTTGTCAACAAACGCGGCCACCTGCGCCGACAGCGCAACGCTGGCCTGCGGCACCTGCGCCCGCACAATCGCCAGCTCGCGCTCGCGCTCAGGGTAGTCCAGCCAGTGGTACAGGCAGCGGCGCTTGACGGCATCGTTGAGTTCACGGGTGCGGTTGCTGGTCAAAATCGTCACTGGCGGGCTGATGGCTTTCACCGTACCAATTTCAGGAATGCTGACCTGGTACTCACCTAAATATTCGAGCAAAAATGCTTCAAACGGCTCGTCGGCCCGGTCTACCTCGTCAATCAGCAGCACCGCACCGGGTGCGGGGGCTTGCAGGGCTTGCAGCAGCGGGCGGCGAATCAGGTAGCGGTCTTGATACACCTCGCGCTCAATGTCATCAGTGTCGCCTTGCCCGACGCCGCCGGGCCGCCCCAAGGCGGCGGACACCCCCTCGGGGGGCAGTGAGGACACGCCAGTGCCGAGCGTGGGGGCTCGTAGTTCAGCTGCGCGCATGTGCAACAGTTGGGCGGCGTAATTCCATTCGTACAGCGCTTCCCGCTGCTCCAGGCCGTCATAGCATTGCAGGCGAATCAACTGGCGCTGTAGCGCGATGCCAAGGGCTTTGGCCAGCTCGGTTTTACCGACACCGGGCTCGCCCTCCAGCAGCAGCGGACGCTGGAGTTTGAGCGCCAGAAACACGGCGGTTGCCAGGCGGCGGTCCGCAAAATAGCCTGCACTTTGCAGTGCCGTGGTAAGTGCAGCTATGGTTGGGAAGGAAATCATTTGCTATTTATTTAGTAGCTTCTTGCGCCCGAATTTATTGGGCTAGGGCGCTAAAACATACCTGAAATAGGCCAAGTTTCCGTCATTCCCGCGAAGGCGGGAATCCAGTGCCCGAATTTGCTCTGTATCGCCTGGATTCCCGCTTTCGCGGGAATGACACGTACTCCAGTTTGAGCGTGGTAGGACTGCCAAACCATCAAGCCAGCGCCATCGCCACACCACGCTGCGTTTGCACACTGATGATGTTGGCGCGGTAGGCGGCTGTGGCATGAATGTCGTGGTTCAAATCAGTCGCGTCAATCTTGACGGCTGCTGCTGACTCAGGCGTGAAGCTTTTGTTCAAAGCCGCCTCCAGCCCGGCATGGCGAAACACACCGCCGCTTGATGCACCCGTCACCGCCACCCGCACATCATGACCAGTATTGCCATCAAACTGCGCGACAAACACACCAACCATCGCAAAGCGCGAGGCTTGTTGTTTGAACTTCATATACGCAGCGCGCTTGGGAATGGGAAAGCTGATGGCGGTGATCAGCTCGCCATCATTCAGCGCGGTGGTGAACATGCCTTGGAAGTAATCCTTGGCTTCAATTTTGCGCGCTGTGGTGTGAATGGTTGCACCCAGCGCCAGTACGGCACTGGGGTAGCAGGCCGACGGGTCGTTGTTTGCAACCGAGCCGCCCATCGTGCCCATGGCACGCACTTGACGGTCGCCAATGTTGCCTGCCAGATGCGCCAGCGCCGGGATGGCCGCCAGCACGTCAGCGTTGATAGCCACATCGGCATGGCGCGCCATGGCGCCAATCACTATGGCATTGCCGTCGCGCTTGATAGCGGCCATGTCTTTGATGCCGCTCAGATCCGCCAGTTTGTCTGGGCTGGACAAGCGCAGCTTCATCGACGCCAGCAGGGTTTGGCCACCAGCCAATGGCTTGGAACCGCTGGCTGCCAGTTTGGCAGCGTCTTGCAGAGTCGCTGGGCGATCTAAAGTAAATGCGTACATGGTGTTTGTCCTTTTTAACTTTATATTTTTTAGTGTTTGGCAGACTGAATGGCTTCCCACACGCGGCCTGGTGTGGCGGGCATGTCAAAGTCAATCACACCCAGCGGTTTGAGTGCGTCCAGCACGGCGTTGATAACGGCTGGTGGCGAGCCAATCGCACCCGCCTCGCCGCAGCCTTTGGCACCCAGCGGGTTGTGGCTGCACGGCGTGCACAGCGTGCCAAGGGTGAAGTTTGGCATGTCGTCAGCGCGCGGTAGGGTGTAGTCCATCATCGAACCGGTCAATAGTTGCCCGGTTTCTTCGTCGTACACACAGTTCTCCAGCAGCGCCTGGCCAATGCCCTGCACCAGGCCGCCATGCACCTGGCCTTCAACAATCATCGGGTTGATGATGTTGCCAAAGTCATCAACAGCAGTGAAGCGCTCGACCTTGACGGTGCCTGTGGCCGGGTCAACTTCCACCTCGCAAATGTAGGTGCCTGACGGGAAGGTGAAGTTGGTCGGGTCGTAAAACGCGGTTTCGTTCAAGCCCGGCTCCAGCTTGTCGAGCGGGTAGTTGTGCGGCACATAAGCCGTCAGCGCCACCTGGCCAAAGGTTACTTTCTTGTCAGTACCCTTGATAGTGAATTCGCCGTTGGCAAACTCGACATCGGCGTCGCTGGCCTCCATCAAATGCGCGGCAATCTTTTTGGCCTTGGTTTCGATTTTGTCCAGCGCCTTCATGATGGCCGTGCCGCCGACTGACATGGAGCGCGAGCCATACGTGCCCATGCCAAACGGCACGCGGCCTGTGTCGCCGTGCACGATGTCTACCGCATCCACCGAGATGCCCAAGCGCGCTGCCACGACTTGGGCAAACGTCGTTTCATGGCCCTGGCCGTGGCTGTGGGAGCCAGTAAACACCGTCACGCTACCGGTGGGGTGAACCCGCACCTCGCCACATTCAAACAGGCCAGCCCGTGCGCCCAATGCGCCTGCAATGTTGCTGGGGGCTAATCCGCAAGCTTCGATGTAGCTGGAGTAACCAATGCCGCGCAGCAAGCCTTTGGCTTTCGATGCGGCCTGACGGGCAGGCAGGCCTGCAATGTCAGCCAGCTCATTGGCGCGTGCCAGCAGCGCCGGGAAGTTGCCCACGTCGTATTGCAGCGCCACGGGTGTCTGGTACGGGAACTCTTTGATGAAGTTGCGGCGGCGAATTTCGTCCTGACTCAAGCCCATCTCCCAGCCTGCGCGCGTCACGATGCGCTCCAGCAAATACGTCGCTTCTGGCCGGCCCGCACCCCGGTACGCATCGACTGGCGCGGTGTTGGTAAACCAGGCATCAACCTCGCAGTAAATCAGCGGTGTGCTGTATTGGCCTGCCAGCAGCGTGGCGTACAAAATAGTCGGCACAGCGGGTGCAAAGGTCGACAGATACGCACCCATGTTCGCATCGGTATGCACGCGCAGGGCCAAAAACTTGCCGTCTTTGTCGAGCGCCAATTCGGCGTGGCTGGAATGGTCGCGGCCATGCGCGTCACTCACAAACGCTTCGCTGCGGTCGGCTGTCCACTTGATGTTGCGGTTGAGCTTTTTCGACGCCCAAACCAGGCACACGTCCTCAGCGTACAAATAAATTTTGGAACCAAAACCGCCACCCACATCGGGCGCAATCACGCGCACCTTGTGCTCGGGCAGGCCCATCACAAAGGCGGTGAGCAGCAGGCGTTCAACGTGCGGGTTCTGGTTGGCCACATACAGCGTGTAGTCGTCATTGGCACGGCTGTAGCTACCGATCGCCGAGCGTGGCTCCATCGCGTTGGGGACCAGGCGGTTGTTGGTCAAATCAATTTTGGTGATGTGTGCGGCAGTCGTGAAAGCTGCGTCAACCAGCGCTTTGTCGCCAATCGCCCATTTGTAGCAATGGTTGTCGGGGGCGGCATCGTGCAGGGCGGTGGCTGTTTTGGCTTTGGTCACATTCACCACGGCAGTCAATACGTCGTAATCGACCTCGACCAGCTCGGCGGCGTTTTTGGCTTGCTCCAGTGTTTCAGCCACCACCATGGCCACGTGGTCGCCCACATAGCGCACCTTGCCTTGCGCCAGGATGGGGTGCGGCGGCTCTTTCATCGGGTTGCCATCGGTACTGGTGATGCCCCAGCCGCACGGCAGGCCGTTGATTTTGTCGTTGGCCACATCCGTGCCAACAAAAATATCGAGCACGCCCGGTGCAGCTTTAGCAGCGGTCAGGTTGATGCTTTTGATGTTGGCATGTGCATGCGGTGAACGCACAAACACCGCGTAGCTCTGGTTGGCCAGGGTGATGTCGTCGGTGTATTGACCACCGCCTGTGAGAAAACGGTAGTCTTCTTTGCGACGAACGGGTACGCCAATGTTTGGCAAATTAATGAAGTCTGGTGCGCCCATGTGAATGCTCCTGATGTGTTTATAAGTTGATTGATTAAGCAGCCATGGCGGCAGCGCCGGTGCGGACGGCTTTAACAATGTTCTGGTAACCCGTGCAGCGGCAGATGTTGCCTTCCAGATGCTCGCGAATTTCTATCTCGCTGGCCTTGGGGTGGTGCTTGCACAAATCAACCGCGCTCATCACCATGCCGGTGGTGCAAAACCCGCATTGCAGGCCGTGGCATTCTTTGAAAGCCGCCTGCATCGGGTGCATGGTGCCGTCTTTGGCGGCCAGGCCTTCGATGGTGGTGATGCTAGCTCCCTGTGCCTGCGCGGCCAGCAGGTTGCACGACTTGACGGCGCGGCCATTCATGATGACGGTGCACGCACCGCACTGGGCCGTATCGCAGCCCACATGCGTGCCAGTGAGTAATAGTTTTTTACGCAGGGCTTGAACCAGCAGCGTGTTATCTGGCATGTCAATACTGGCGGCTTTGCCATTGACGGTGAACTGAACTTGCATGGGTTTGTCTCCTGTTGGCTTGTAAATTGGCTAGCGGGTTGGCGGGTAACTAAAAGCCATTTATTATTTGAGTCAGGGTCCAGTCGCCGACTAGGTTAAACCCTTGGCAACTTGCCAAAGTCTAGGGATATTCTCAAAATGCAACAGTCCATACAGCCCAACACTGCAAAATGATTTAAGTCATGCCATTTGTTACCCACAGCGCACCCGATCAACGTCTGCACCAGATTGCACTCGCTCGTCAGGCGGTTTTGCATGACGGTAAAAGCATCTCGCGCACGGGCACTCTGGGATGGATTGAACGGTCTTGGCAGCGTTGCCTGGACAGCGGTAAAGAACCCAACCAGACCGTCAGTTTTGACGTGATTGCGCCCCAGGCATTACGCCGGCTGGAAGAGGCCAACCACGCCCTGGTACACGCCGCGCGCCCTGTGCTGCACAGCCTGAGCCAAGCCTTGGCCAACACCCGTTACTTTGCCATATTGACTGACGCACATGGCATCGTCATTGACACACATGGCCCGATTGACCGGAGCGACCGCAGGGCTGACCTCATCACACGGATAGGCACTGACCTGTCAGAGCACCAGGTCGCCACCACGGCCATAGGCGCGGCGCTGCATGAGCTACAGCCCGTGTGGTTGCACCGGGGCGAGCATTTTTTTGACGCCAACGCGGTCTACAGCTGTGCCGGGGCGCCGCTGTTTGGCCCGAATGGTGGGTGCATCGGCATGCTGGATTTAACCGGCATTGAGGCCGCCGAGCGGCCTGAACTCAAGCACCTGGTAGCGCAGTCGGCGCGCAGCATTGAAAACACCCTCACCCTTGGCTACCTCCAAGGCGCAGGCGACTTGCTGATTCGGCTTAACTGGCCTGGCCGCGCGCTGGGTGACGAATCGGATGGCCTGGTATGCGTGGATGCAGATGGCTATGTCCTGGCTGCCAACCAGGCAGCCCGGCTGATGGTGTCCCAGCTTGTTGGACCCGCTACATCCAGACTGCACTGTAGCGATGTGTTCGCCATTGGCTTTGAATCGCTGTTTGACGCAGCGCGACGCCCGGCCAGCGAAAAGGCACTTGAAGTTCCCCTTTGGACGGGCCTGCGGCTACACGCCCTGCCCGTGCAGACGGGGCACAGCAGCGCAGCCTTGCCGCAGCGCATCAGCACAACAGCAGCGCCAGCGCAGCCCTTGAAAGACATTGAAACCGGATTGATCCGCCAAGCCGTAGATGATGCACGCGGCAATGTACTGAAGGCCGCCAAAGCGCTGGGTATCAGCCGCGCTACGGTGTACCGGCGGCTGGGTGCGAGCGTCAAGCGACGTTGAAGGCTTAGTTTTTGGGCGCAACAGTGCTGACCGGCAGGCTCAATTCAAGTTTGCTCTGAACGCCTTTGGCATCTTTAAACACCAGCGTCATCGGCACTTTGCTGCCCACAGCCAAGGGCCGCTTCAAGTCCATCAGCATCATGTGGTAGCCACCGGGCTTGAATTCAACCGCTTTGCCTGCGGGCAAATCCAGAAAAGGCAATGCGCGCATTTTCATGATGTCATTGTCCATTTTCATCTCATGGACTTCAGCAACGCCAGCAGCAGGTGTCAACACACCGACCAGCCTGGCACCCTCTTTAGCGGTGATTTTCATGAAAGCACCCGTGCCCTTTTGGCCCGGCACGGTACTGCGTACCCAAGCGCCTTTGACATCGACGTTCACGCCCGGAGTTTGAGCAAAAGCCAGGCCGCTAACGACAGCGGCAATCAAGGCCAAGGGTGTTGATTTGAAAAGTGTCATGTTGTACTTTCGAAGTTGATAAAAATTTTAGTGTTTATGCTCAAGAGGCATGGCGACAACTGGCGCATCGGCGGCGGTGACTTCCAGCAATGCAGCTGGCAGTTTCAAACCCTTGGTGGATACGCCTGTTGCGGGTACTTCAGCCCAATTGTTGCTACCACTCTCGCAAGTTTGCAGCACCCTGAACCACATCGGCCCAGCCGCATCAGGCAGCTTGCCGCGCAACATAAACTCATCAAAATGCGCTTCCTGGAGCATGGCATCTTTGCTGGCGGCTGTCCACGTGACCAGCGCATTGGGCTGTATGGTCAGTATCCAGCCAGCTTTGGGGTAAGGCTTGGCCCCCTGAAACCCTGGCGGAATCTGTACAGCAATGGCCGTTGTAGGCGCGCCATTGCAACCATGGCCAACTTGAAAAATAGCCTTGTAGCTGCTGCCTGCAAGAGCAGCTTCATTTTCTAAAACGATATGAGAAAAAGAAGCTGCAGGCCAATAAATCAGGGTGCAAGCAGCTATTAATTTTGTAGTAATTGGTAATTTCATGGAATCCACACTTTGAAAGAAACAGGATGCGCGTTGGCAAACAAGCCAACGCACAAGATTCAAGCCAGAGGCCTGAGAGGTTTCAGTTCAAAGTGCAGGTGGGCCGCGACTGGGCGGCAGGCCGCTAATACGTGCGGCCAAATCAAACGGCAAATCAATGCCAGCGACCTGTTGGCCTGGCTGGCTGGGCAGAGGTTGCGCGGTAAAGGGCGGCAAGGCAAAAACCAGTGAGCCGCATGAATCGCAGTGCGAGCCAGCGGGCGTGACATCGCTAGAACCATCAACTGCCGTGTTCACCAGGCAAAGCCCACCCAGCTTGCCAGTACGCACCTCTTCGGCCAGCATGGATGCGGGTGCCATGAGCGCCGACAACACCGCCAGAAAGCTCAGGAAAGCGGCGATGCGCTTCCACAAAGGCAGGACTGGTGAATATGACGGCTGATTAAACACCTTTGAATTATAGAAAGAAGTAAAAAATCTACTTCAGCGCGTTCGGGAAAAATAGCTGCTCACCATTGATTTTGTAAGCGGCAATCACGCCCTGCCCCGCTGGCGATGTCACCCAATCGACAAACTTTTGTGCCTCAAGCACTTTGGTTTGCGGGTGCTTGGCAGGGTTGACGACCATCACACCGTACTGGTTAAACAAGCGCGTATCGCCTTCAACCAGCACCGCCAGACCCGCACGGTTTTTAAAGGACAGCCAGGTGCCTCTGTCGGCCAACACATAAGCGCCGCTGCTTGAAGCGATGTTCAGTGCCGGACCCATGCCGCAGCCGCAGGCCTTGTAGTTTCCGAATGCTGGTTTATCTGAAGGCGTTTCAATGCCTGCAGTCTTCCAGTAACGCAGCTCGGCGGCGTGGGTGCCGCTTTTGTCGCCGCGCGAGATGAAATTCGCATTCGCAGCGCTGAGTTTTTTAAGGGCTTCAGCGATGTCTTTGCCCTTGACTCTTGCCGGGTCAGCCGCCGGGCCAATGAGTACGAAGTCGTTGTACATCACGGGGAAGCGTTTGATGGCAAAGCCTTCGGCCACGATTTTTTCTTCAGCCACCTGGTCATGCACAAACAGCACATCGGCATCGCCCCGGCGGCCCATGTCGATGGCCTGACCGGTGCCGACGGCAACGATTTTCACATCAATGCCCGTGGCTTTTTTAAACTCGGGTAACAGGGTAGTGAACAGCCCGGACTGCTCCGTTGAGGTGGTCGATGCCATGACGATAGCTGCACTGGATGATTGCGCCTGCGCTATCGAAAGCGTAGCTGCTTGCGCCCATAAAACAAGGGCTAGGGCCTTAAAACACAGTGAAAAACGATAATTCTCAATCATCCAAGCTCTCCTTTGAGGAAGTTTTCAGCCGCCGCCGGCAGCGGGCCATTGAAAAAGTCATGCGTAGGCAAATCAGCTACCACACGGCCATGTTCCAGGTACACCACGCGGCTGGCCAGGCGCTTGACCTGGCCCAGGTTGTGGCTGCTGAAGATCAAGCTCATGCCGCTGCCTGCGAATTCGGCCATCAGGCGCTCAACCTCATGCTTGGCGCTGGGGTCCAGGCTGGCGGTGGGCTCGTCAAGCAGCAGCACCTGCGGTTTGAGTGCCCAGGCACGTGCCAATGCCACACGCTGCTGCTGGCCGATGGA
>JAYWBS010000268.1:0-3113 GCA_043781295.1 Polaromonas sp. | reverse complement strand
CATGGGCGCAGGTCAATTTGCGATTGCTACAGACATGGCGCGCCAACCATCCCGTTGACGCAGCGATCCTGGCCAACCAGAAGCAGCCGCTCGCGAGTAGGACCGGAGAACAGGCACCGCCGACCCGCAGCCCGGCCCACCAAATCTCAGTGTCTGCTTACCGAACCAACAGCCCTGCGGTTCGCATTCCCGTGTCGGTGATGCGTACCGCGCGACTTGATCTTGAACAGAAGGTCAGCGTCACCGTCGTCGATGGACGCATCATCATCGAGCCAACGCACAATGTCGAATATTCGCTCGACTCGCTTTTGGCTGGTATCACGCCCAAAAACGCTCACAAGGAAGTCAGTTTTGGTCCGCGCGCAGGCAAGGAGTCTCTCTGATGGCAGCCCGCCAGGTGCCGGACGCGGGAGACGTCGTCTGGCTTGAGTTCGACCCCCAGGCCGGCCACGAACAATCCGGCCATCGCCCCGCTTTGGTCATCAGTCCCGCGGCTTACAACGGGAAAACGGGCCTGATGGTCTGTTGCCCGTTGAGCACCAGGATTAAAGGCCACCCTTTTGAGGTGCTCACATCGGTTGATGGCGTGAATTGCGCCGTGTTGTCCGACCAGGTCAAGTCACTTGACTGGAAGGTGCTCAAAGCCAAAAAGAAATCCGTGGTGAGCCCGGAAGTCATAGTGCACGTCAGGGCAAAAATCAAGGCGCTGCTGGCCATCAAGTGATGCAGACCCCGGCCCATTGGGGGCCACACGCGTACTCCACGTAAGGTACGATATGATCCCGTGAACATTCACGGATTCAAAATGAATGACACCACCGCACTGACACGCCAAAACCGCCGGCTAAGCCGCCTCGCCAGCGACGGCCTGGCACGCAGCAGCATCATTGTTCATCAAGACTGTCGCGCGGTCTTGCAAGAAATAAGGCCCTATCTGGTTAATCCTGGACAGGCTGAGTTGCTGCTGGGCCTGCTGCGCGGCATCAACCCCACCGTTTCGCCGGTCAATGTCGCGCAGGTCGCCCAACTAAGCCCGCTTCGATATCCAGGCGGAAAGACCTGGCTGGTTCCAGAAATCAAAGCCTGGATGCGAAGCCTGCCGCAGCGACCGCGAACAATGGTGGAGCCGTTTGCCGGCGGCGCAATTGCGGGGCTTTCGATTGCCGCCGAGCACCTTGCCGACGCGGTTATTCTGGTTGAACGCGACCCCGCTGTCGCCGCGCTGTGGGAACTTGTCATCCACGGGAGCGACCTTGAAGCCGATGAACTGTTTCAGAAAATTCTGCGCTTCGACATGACCAGCGACAACGTCGACATCGCGCTGTCCACTTACGCAATGAGTTTGCCCACCAAAGCGTTTGCCACCATCGTCAAGAATCGGGTCAACCGGGGTGGCATTCTGGCGCCTGGCGCCAGTCGCATGAAGGCAGGAGAAAACGGCAAGGGTTTGAAGTCACGCTGGTACCCGGAAACGCTGGTCAAACGCATGCGCATGATCCGAAGTTTTCGGCACAGGCTTCAGGCCATATCGGGGGATGCCTTTGACCTGTTCCCCATGATGCGCGAGGAAGCCGATACGGCCTGGTTTGTGGACCCTCCATATACAGCGAGTGGGACCAGCGCAGGCAACCGGCTGTATGTATTCAGCGAGATCGACCATGATCGACTTTTTTTGGAGATGTCGCTGTGCGCCGGCCCGGTGATGATGACCTATGACGACGCGCCCGAGGTAAAAGCGCTGGCAAAAAAATATGGCTTTACTGTAAAGCAGGTCCCCATGAAGACCACCCACCATGAAGTGAAGAACGAACTGTTGCTGCTCAAAGCCTGAACACCCGGCGCCCCGCCTTTTTGGCGTCAAGCAAGTTGTGGTGAATTTCTTCTTCAAACGCTGTTTTGCCTACCGGTCGCGTTGCATTCAGCGCTCGAATCGAATCGTCCAAACGGGCAAAGACGGTTTTGGAAGGAACGAGCTTGTGGTTTTCATACTTCGCCACCAACCAAACCACATCGGCATTGGCCAAACGGTCGGCTTGTGCGCCACGCAACTCCCGCAATTCGCTCATCTGGTTGAAGAAAAATTCATCAACAATAACGGCTGTTTTTGCACCCCAGTTCCGCAACTCTGGAACCTTGACCTGCAATTGCGGCGCGAGGCGTTTTGGCCCTGAACTGCGGTAGTCCGGGCGCCGGGTCTCTGCTGGAAAAGGCATCAAACCAGGCTTCGCGCCAGCCCAGTTTTCAAACTCGCTGTTCATGGATCGCCCAGAGAAATAAACTGCCTGGGTTTCAATCGCACACCACTTCAATGCAGTACCGGTGTCCGGATGAACCAGCACCCAGTCGATGCGCCCTGCCTTTTTCCCTTCAGCCTCAGCCGCATCATCCTTATCCAATTTGGCAAGAAACGGGATTTCCTTGATCGCTATCGGGTGCGGCGTTTGCAGCATGACTTCACCGGCCCAGCGCAGCAACTCCAGATTTTGCAGAAACCTTTGCGGACATACTGTCACAGGCGGATCGGCAGAAACCGCCACTTGCCCACCGCCAACAGATTCATACTTGCGTAACGTGCAAACCCCGCCCGGCTTGGAACATGTGGCTTCCCGCGTAAGGGCCGCAGCAAATGGACAGGGATGCAGCGACGTGTTTTTGTTGACGGCCGCTTTCAAGTAGTTGTTGCGCTCTACTTTTGTCAGTTCGGACACTGGCTTGCCAAACCATTCATGGATGCCGTAGCGTGTTTTGAATGTGGAGGCTGCCATGACAACTGTGTACTGTTCACAAGCTTATACACGACGCACTAAGGCGCGGCGCAAAGATTGAGACCAAGCCCGTCCAGGCTGTGGGTTGGTGGTGCATGGGCGCAGGTCAATTTGCGATTGCTACAGACATGGTGCGCCAACCATGCCGTTGACGCAGCGATCCTGGCCAACCAGAAGCAGCCACTCGCGAGTAGGACCGGAGAACAGGCACCGCCGACCCACGGCCCGGCCAACCAAGTCTGCGCGCTCTGCACCCACAAGCAGCCACGCCAACCAAGTCTGCGCGCCCTGCACCCACAAGCAGCCACGCCAGCCAAACTGCCTGCATGCTCGTGCGTGTACATGCAG
>JAYWBS010000267.1:0-25988 GCA_043781295.1 Polaromonas sp. | reverse complement strand
GTTTCTGCGGCCCATAACGACGCTAACGCGTTCATGCAGTTTGACGGGCTGGCGTGTCAGTTGCCCAGCGCCCGCGAAACCACCTCGTGCGTATCCTTGCTCAGGTCGCCCCTGGCCGCGACACGCGCAATCGCTTCGCGAGCGGCGCTGCGGTACGGCTCGGCCAGCTTGCTCCAGCGGTCCAGGGCACGCGCCAGCCGGGCCGCGACTTGCGGATTGATCGCGTCGAGTTCGATCACGCGATCGCTCCAGAACACATAGCCGGCCGCGTCGAGCCGGTGAAACGCCGCCGGATTCGCCTGGCAGAAGGTGCTGATGACGCTGCGCGCGCGGTTCGGATTGCGCAGACTGAAGTCAGCGCGTTTCATCATTTGCCTGACGGCGGGCAAAACGCTGCCGCCGCGGTCGGGTGCGCCGGCCTGCAGGGCAAACCACTTGTCGATGACCAGCGCTTCGTTGCTGAACATCGCATCGAACAGCGCCAGCGCCTGCGCGGCCAGCGGATGGCTGCTGGAAACCAGCGCGGCGAGCGCGTTGAAGCGGTCGGTCATGTTGCCGGCATCCTTGAAACGCTGCAAGGTCTTGCCCGGCCAGACGGCGTCGCCACTGGCGCGCGCGGCCAGGCACAGATGCGTCAAGGCCATGCCGGCCAGCGCGCGGCGGCCGCTGGATATCGGGTCGGGCGTGTAGGCGCCGGTATCGCGGTTGGCGTCGTAAATGGCTTCCCAGTCGGCTTTCAGCGCAGTCGCAAGCTGCTGTCGCATCGCTTCCCGCACCGTGTGAATATGCTGCGGATCGACCACGTCGAGCTGCTCGGCCAGGTAGGTTTCCGACGGCAGCGTCAGCACCAGTTCCTTGAAGGCCGAATCGAGCTTCGCATGGTGCAACACCTCGCGCATGGCCTGAAGATAAGCATCATTTAGCGGTTTTTCGCAGGCACCACCTGCGTGGTCAGCTATTGCTTTAATAGCATTGACGGCTTGATCGACGGCCAGGCGCTGGCCAGCTTCCCAGCGGTTGAAGGGGTCGCTGTCGTGCGCCAGCAACTGCAGCAGTTGGGCGTCGGTGTAGCCAAACTCCAGCACGACCGGTGCGGTGAAGCCGCGCAGGATCGATGGAACGGGTTCGGCGCCCAAGTCGATGAAGGTGAAGGATTCGCTCGGCTGCGTCAGCACGACGGTGCGCGTTCCCGGCGCGGCGACCGGCTCGCCCGCCAGCCGCAGCGGCAAGTCCTGGCCGTCAGCGCCCAGCAGCCCCAGGCCGACCGGAATGACGACTGGCGCCTTGTCGGGCTGGCCCGGCGTGGGCGCGCAGCTTTGCGCCAGCGTCAGCGTGTAGCTGCGGGCGGCGGCGTCGTACACGCCATGCGCCTTTACCCGCGGCGTTCCGGCGTGGCTGTACCAGCGCTTGAACTGCGGCAGCAGCCGCGCCATATCCGACTGCGGATTGGCGTCGGCAATCGCCTGCGCGAAGTCGTCGCAGGTCACGGCGTGGCCGTCATGCCGCTCGAAGTAAAGCGTCATGCCTTTGGCGAAGCCTGCCCTGCCGACCAGCGTCTGCATCATTCGGACGACTTCGGCGCCTTTTTCATAAATCGTGACGGTGTAGAAGTTGCTGATTTCGATATAGCTGTCGGGCCGCACCGGATGCGCCATCGGGCCGGCGTCTTCCGGGAACTGCGAGCCGCGCAGCACGCGAACATCCTCGATCCGCTTGACGGCCCGAGCCGACGCGTCGAAGCACAAATCCTGGCTGAACTCCTGGTCGCGAAACACCGTCAGGCCTTCCTTCAGGCTGAGCTGGAACCAGTCGCGGCAGGTGATGCGGTTGCCGGTCCAGTTGTGGAAATACTCGTGGCCGACGACGCTTTCGATATTGGAAAAATCAACATCGGTGGCGGTCGTCTGGTTCGCCAGCACGTACTTGGTGTTGAAGATGTTCAGGCCCTTGTTTTCCATCGCGCCCATGTTGAAGTCGCTGGTCGCCACAATCATGAAGCGTTCTAAATCCAGCGGCAAACCAAAGCGGGCTTCGTCCCACGCAACCGAGTGCATGAGCGACGTCATTGCATGTTCGGTTTTGTCCAGGTCGCCTGGCCGTACATAAACTTGCAGCGTGTGCGCCTTGCCCGCACGCGACGTGATGCGCTGCTCCCGGCAAACCAGTTGGCCCGCTACCAGCGCAAACAGATACGCGGGTTTTTTGTGCGGGTCTACCCATTTGGCAAAGTGGCGGCCATCGTCCAGATTGCCTTGCTCCACCAGGTTGCCGTTTGACAGCAGCACTGGGAACTTGGTCTTGTCAGCCCGCAGCGTCACGCTATACATCGCCATCACATCGGGGCGGTCTAAAAAGTAAGTGATGCGCCTGAAGCCTTCGGCCTCGCATTGGGTAAAGAACGAATCGTTGCTGACATACAAGCCCATCAGCTTGGTGTTTTTTGATGGCAGGCAGGTGGTGAAAATCTCCAGCTCGAAAGCATCAGGGAGATTGTCAAGCACTAGCTGATTGCCATCCATCTTGAAAGACGTGCCTTGGCCATTGACCAGCACACGCGACAAGTTGAGCTCTTCACCATCCAGGCGCAGCGGCTGTGCCGGCACGTCTGCGTTGCGGCGCAGCGTCATTTTGTTCAGGACGCGGGTCTTGGCGGGGTCCAGGTCAAAAGACAGATCGACTGTGTCTATCCAGTAGGCGGGGGCGCTGTAGTCGGCGCGGTTGATGGTTATAGCCGGGGCTTGGCCTTCACGGATCGTCATGGGTATTGGGCTTTCGCAGGTTTGATCAAAAAATAAAATGAGGTTCTAGCTGAAGTCGATGATCTGCATGTCCGCTTCGAAGGCAGCCCGCAGCAACTGTTTGTCTGAAGAAATCATCACATCGGCACCTGTTGCTTTGGCGCAGGCCAGGTGAAGCGCATCCAGTGTGCCTAGCGGTGATACCAGTTTGTCGATCAATTCACCCGCCAAATTAAAAATTGCTGCATCTATTGCATGAAATCGCAGTGCGCCACTGGCAATTTCTTCGAGTAGTTGGCTAATCGCTTTATTCGCGAATGCAGAGTTGATCGTGTTGTCACGCAGTCTGCGCTTGAGCACTGAACGAAACTCCGTAACAGTCAAAGATGAGATAGCTGGGCGGTACGTTTCAGACTGCAACAGCGCGTCAACTGCATCAGAATGCACCTCGGTAATGAAGCGCTTCATGAATGCACTGGTATCGATGTACGCAATCACCTGTCATGTTCCCCGGCGATCACGCTCAGCACGTATGTCAGCTGTTGAATCAGGCTGAACGCCCCCCGCTTGATCACGCAGCCATTTCAGTGACTGAAGCCGCTTGGGCTGTTCAGCAGGGTAGATTCGCGCAACAGTTTCACCACGAGATACCAGTACCAACTCGTGTTCGCGAGCCAGGGTTTCCTTCAGATGCGGTATGGTGTTGCGAAATTCGCGGACGTTCATTGTTTGCATGATGTGTCACCGATTTTAAAAGTGTGTCACGATTATAAGCTGGTACCTTGAGATCCGCATGAAGTGATCAAACACCTTGCTTCAAACTAGCCTCAATGAACTGGTCCAAATCCCCGTCCAGCACCTTTTGCGTGGCCGAGGTTTCGTAGTTGGTGCGCAGGTCTTTGATGCGGCTGTTGTCGAGCACATAACTGCGAATCTGGTGGCCCCAGCCCACGTCGGTTTTGGTGTCTTCGAGCTTTTGCTGTGCTTCTTGTTGCTTGCGCAGCTCAAAGTCATACAGGCGTGAACGCAGGCGCTTCCAGGCCACATCGCGGTTGCCGTGCTGGCTGCGGCCGTCCTGGCACTGCACCACGATGCCGGTGGGGATGTGCGTCAGGCGCACGGCAGAATCGGTTTTGTTGATGTGCTGGCCGCCTGCGCCGCTGGCACGAAAGGTGTCTACCCGCACGTCAGACGGGTTGATGTCAATTTCAATCGAATCATCAATCTCGGGGTAGACAAAAATTGACGCAAACGAGGTGTGCCTGCCGCCTGACGAGTCAAACGGTGATTTGCGCACCAGGCGGTGTACGCCAGTCTCCGTGCGCAGCAGGCCAAAAGCGTATTCGCCTTCAATCTTGATGGTCGCGCCTTTGATGCCTGCGGTGTCGCCTGCGGTTTCGTCTTCAATCGTGGTTTTAAAGCCCTTGCGCTCGGCGTATTTGAGGTACTGGCGCAGCAACATGCTGGCCCAGTCGCAGGCCTCGGTGCCGCCCGCGCCTGATTGCACGTCCAAAAAGCAATTGAGCGGGTCGGCCGGGTTGTTGAACATCCGGCGGAATTCCATTTTTTCGACTTCAACGGCCACCTTGGCGGCCTCGCCTTCAATCGACTGCATGCCGGCTTCGTCGCCCTCCAGTTTGGACATGTCAAACAGCTCGATGTTGTCTGCCAGTTCAGACGTCAGGCGGTCAATAACATGCACCACATCTTCGAGGGATTTTTTTTCTTTGCCGAGCTCTTGCGCGCGCTTGGGGTTGTCCCATACCTTCGGGTCTTCAAGGGCGGCGTTGACTTCGCTTAATTTACGTTCTTTGGCAGGGTAGTCAAAGATACCCCCTGAGTTCGTTCACACGCGTGCTCAGGTCTGCGAGCTGGTTGCCAATGGCATTGATGTGTTCTGCTTCCATGATGATTCGTCCGGGTAGTTAGGTCAATCCCAGCATTTTCTCATGGCCGGGCCACGCTTAATCGAGAAACGCCTCAATCAATGCTGCTAGCTGCTCTGGCTGGTCGTGGTGCAGCATGTGACCGGCATCGGCAATGACCGCTACTTTGGCATCTGCAATCAACTTCAGGCGCTCATGGTAATCAGCCAGTGTGTAGCTGCCCTGGTGCCATTTTTCAAGCGAGTCGTCTGATGCCTCCACCGCCAGCACGGGCGCGGTGATGCACTGGTAAATCGCCAGCGTTTCTGGAACCTGATAAATGTTGGCGTTGATTACCTTGTGCCCGGGTTCGCCCAATATCTGCCACTTGCCCTCGGCATTGGGTGCGGCCCAGTGACTTGCCAGCCAGTTGGCCTTGTCCGCGCTCAGGCGTGGGTTGGTTTTCATCAGCCTGCGGGCCACGCCGCTGACGTTGTCATAGGCTTTTAAATCCAGCTCGCCCTTGTGCAGGGTTTTGAGCTGGTCTATCCATTTGGCATAGCGGGTGGGGGCTTGTGCGGGTTGGGTGGGGGCCATGCCAAAGCCTTCAAGGTTGACCAGCCGCCGGATGCGCTCTGGCCGCACGCCTGAATAAATCATGGCAACATTGCCCCCCATGCTGTGGCCGACCAGGTCGATTTTTTGGTCTTTGACGTAGTGATCAAGCAAAAAATCAAGGTCTGCCAGGTAGTCGGGCAACCAGTAGTTGTCAGCCGCGCCCCCTGCTACCGATTTACTAAGCCCGAAACCGCGCCAGTCCGGTGCAATGATGGTGCGGCCAGCGGCAAATGCATCGCTCAAGGCATCGACCATGAACTGGTACGACGCGGCCACGTCCATCCAGCCGTGGACCAAAACCAATGGTGGCAGTGCACTTGACGGGCTTGGGCCATCCCAAATACGGACGTGATAACTGAGGGAGCGTATTGGGACAAACTCGCTGCGTGAAATGCGTTTTTCTTTGTACATTGTGTAGATGATAAAGACAGACCCCTACAAGCGCAGTCAAAACCGTGACAAGCCAGTCGATGTGTACGCTGCGTTGCATCAAAGCTTTGCCTGGCAGGTGGACGACTACTTCAACATCGCCGAGGTCTGTTGCAGCCGATGGGCGCGCTCGTCAGGTACTATAAAAAGAGTAGCTGTTCGTGCCCATAAACAGGGGGCTACAGCCACTTTTTATACCTATTTTGAGCTTAAAAAAGCCGCTGATGCCCTCAGCCATGTGCTGCAAGGCCTGGGCGTGAAGCGCGGCGACAGGGTCGCCATCGTGATGCCGCAGCGCTTTGAAACGGCTGTGGCCTACATGGCGGTGTTTCAGATGGGGGCAGTCGCCATGCCGCTGTCGATGCTGTTTGGTCCCGAAGCGCTGGAATACCGCTTGCAAGACAGCGAGGCGGCGGTGGCCATTGCCGATGAAAGCAGCATGGCCAGCGTGCAGCAGGTACGCACCGCATGCCCTGCCTTGCGCACGGTGGTGGCGGTGGGTGAATGCACAGCTGATGTTCAATACGCGTCGGCTATGGTCAAGCAAAAAAGCGCTTTTACAGCGGTTAAAACCAAAGCCGAAGAGGCCGCGATATTGATCTACACCAGTGGCACGACTGGCCCGCCCAAAGGCGCGCTGCTGCCGCACCGGGCGCTGATTGGTAATTTGACGGGCTTTGTCTGTAGCCAGAACTGGTTTGGTTTTGACGGTAAAACCAATACGGATTCGCATGCGGTGTTTTGGTCTCCGGCAGACTGGGCATGGACGGGCGGGCTGATGGATGCGTTGTTGCCCACTTTGTACTTCGGCCGCCCCATCGTAGCCTTCAACGGGCGCTTCAGCCCTGAGCTGGCCTTCAGTTTGATGCAGCTGCACGGCGTGACCCACAGCTTTTTGTTCCCTACTGCACTCAAAGCCATGATGAAGGCCTACCCCAAGCCACGGGAACATTTCACGCTCAAGCTGGAGGGCCTGATGAGTGCTGGCGAGGCAGTAGGCGATGCTGTATTTGACTATTGCCGCGATCAGATGGGCGTGGTCGTCAACGAAATGTTTGGCCAGACAGAAATCAATTACGTGGTGGGTAACTGCAACCGGTTTTGGCCCGCTAGACCTGGCAGCATGGGCAAAGGCTACCCCGGCCATCGGGTCGCGGTGATTGACGACGCCGGCAACGAATGCGCCGTCGGCGTGCCGGGCGATGTATCGGTCAACCGCTATGACGTGTACGGCCAGCCAGACCCGATTTTCTTTTTGGGCTACTGGAAAAAAGATGCAGCCACGCAGGCCAAATTTACAGGCCACTGGTGCCGCACAGGTGACCTGGCTACGCGCGATGCGGATGGCTACCTGTGGTACGAGGGCAGGGCCGACGATGTCTTCAAAGCCGCCGGCTACCGCATCGGGCCGGGCGAGATTGAAAACTGCCTGGTCAAACACCCGGCAGTCGCCAACGCCGCGGTGGTGCCAAAGCCTGACAAAGAACGCGGCGCAGTGGTCAAGGCTTACGTTGTGTTAGCTCCTGATTTAATAGCTGCTCGCACCCGAATACAGGGCGATGTGGCCGCATTTGATGCTGAAATAAAGGTTAAATTGCAGTTTCACGTCAAAAAAATGCTCGCACCGTATGAATATCCAAAGGAAATTGAATTCATTGACGCGTTGCCGATGACAACGACGGGCAAGGTGCAGCGGCGGGTGCTGCGCCTGCAAGAAGAAGAACGGTTCAAGAAGGCGTAAAAAAAGCACCCGAGGGTGCTTTTAACGATTGCTCTAAAGCTTATTTGGCGGCGACTTGTTCGGCCACGTATATCTCAATCCGGCGATTTTTATCGCGGCCTTGGGCTGTGCCGTTGTCGGCTACGGGCTCGCGTGAGCCTTTGCCGTCAGTTGAAATACGGGTGCGCGCCACGCCACGGCCCACCAGGTAGTCGCGTGCTGCATTGGCGCGGTCAAACGACAATGGGTTGTTGATCGCGTCAGAGCCTGTGCTGTCAGTGTGGCCAATGATGCTGAGGGTGGTTTCCGGGTGCTGCGTCAGCGTGGTGGCAAACTGGTTCAGGATGGGGTCAAAGTTGGGCTTGATGGCCGAGCGGCCCACGTCAAACGACACATCGCTAGGGATGTCCAGCTTCAGGCGGTTGTCGCTGGTTTGGCTCACGGCTACGCCAGTGCCAGCGGTTGCTTTTTCCATCGCGGCTTTTTGGTCTTGCATTTTCTTGGACCAAATGTAGCCGCCGCCTGCACCCGCAGCGCCGCCCAGCACCGCGCCAGTGGCTGCGCCTTTTGAGCCGCCTACCGCAGCACCCAGCAATGCACCTGCAACAGCGCCAATACCGGCACCTTTGGCGGTGTCTTGCTGCGTCTCGTTCATGTTGGCGCAACCTGACAACATGGCCACTGCCAGTGCAGCGCAGCTCAAAGATGTGGTGGTGATTTTTTTAATCTGGGTCATGGGTGATCTCCTCGGGGGGTAAAAATTGAAATGAAATGGCACGAAAGCGTCCACGACGCCTGCCTGCATATGGTAGAGCCTCATTGCTACATCGAGGTGTAAGACAAGAGCGCGACTGCCCACCAGCGCACAGCGGCTCTGGCCGATTTAAAATAATCGTTTAAGTGCAGTCACCCTCAACACAATCTCCTCATGAATAAAGTCCAACTAGGCTCCAGCGATTTGCACGTCACCCCCATTTGCCTGGGCACCATGACTTTTGGCGAGCAGGTCAATGAACAGACAGCCCACAGCATTCTTGACCTCGCCCTCGATCGCGGCGTTAACTTTATGGATGCTGCCGAGATGTATTCGGTGCCCGCCAGGGCCGAGACCTTTGGCGCCACTGAAACCATTTTGGGCAACTGGTTTGCCAAGCACCCGTCAGCTAGAAGCCAGTGGGTGGTTGCCACCAAAGTCGCTGGCCCGGCGCGCGGCATGCCTTGGGTTCGTAACGGCAGCCCTGACCTGACAGCGGCCGACATTGTGGGCGCGTGTGACGCCAGCCTGAAGCGCCTGAAAACCGACGTGATTGACCTGTACCAAATCCACTGGCCAGCGCGCAATGTGCCGATGTTTGGCATGCTGTACTTTGACCCGACCAAAGACAAGGTCGTCTCCAGCATCCACACCCAGCTGGAAGCACTAGGCACGCTGGTCAAGGCGGGCAAGATACGTGCGATTGGCCTGTCGAATGAAACGCCTTATGGCGTGCACGAGTTTGTGCGTCTGGCTGACCAGCACGGCTTGCCGCGCATCGCCACATTGCAAAACCCGTATTGCCTGGTCAACCGCAGCTATGAAAACGCGCTGGACGAAACCATGCACCGGCTGGGGGTGTCGTTGCTGGCCTATTCACCGCTGGCCTTTGGGCTGCTGACAGGCAAGTACGATGCGTCGGGCATTGCAGACCCGAAGCACAAAGACATTGGCCGCATGAGCTTGTTTGAAAGCATGCAAAAACAGCGCTGGGGCAGGACGGACGCGCTGACCGCCGCACGCCGTTATAACGCCCTGGCCGTTGCCAATGGTTTGACCCCCACCCAAATGGCGCTGGCGTTTTGCTATACCAAATGGCAAGTGACCAGCACCATCATTGGCGTGACGTCAGTCGCGCAGCTGGACCAAAATATCGATGCCTATGGCACGACATTGAGTGCTGAAGTGTTGGCTGAGATTGACAAGATTCGCTGGGAAATACGCGACCCAGCGGTGTGAAGCGGCCAACCCGGCTGGGTGCAAGATCAGTGGTTTGTGGATTGACTGAATAACAAAAAGGATTCGTTTTGGACTATCTGTATTCAACTGCTGCGGTGGTGCTGGCTTATTTGCTGGGTTCCTTGTCATTTGCCGTCATCGTCAGCCGCGTGATGGGTCTCAAAGACCCGCGCAGCTACGGCAGCCATAACCCGGGTGCTACCAACGTGCTGCGTTCGGGCAACAAGGTGGCGGCAGTTGCCACGCTGCTGCTCGATGGCCTGAAAAGCTGGTTGCCGGTGGTGCTGGTCAAGTGGCTGGGCAAAGATTATGGGTTGGACGACGGCACCCTGGCTGCGGTGGCTTTTGCGGCCTTTCTGGGCCATCTGTTCCCAGTATTTTTTAAGTTCAAAGGTGGCAAGGGCGTGGCCACCGCTGCCGGCGCATTGCTGGGTATTGACTGGCTGCTGGGCCTGGCCACCTTGGCTACCTGGCTGATCGTGGCGTATTTCACGCGCTATTCATCGGTCGCGTCCATGGCCAGTGCGGCGTTTGCACCGCTGTTTTACCTGATGGGCGACCGCGTAACCTGGTACACCGAGCGCAGCATTTTGCTGGCGATTTTCATGATGAGCTTGTTGCTGGTGATACGCCACCGGGAGAACATCAACAAGCTGATGCTGGGCAAGGAGTCCAAGCTGAATTTTGGTGAAAAACCTGCCAAGTAGCGAAGACCGGGTAGATCAATACCGCTTGGTCAGGGTCATTTGGTCGTTTTCACGGCTCATTTGAAAGCGCGTTAAAAAGCTGTTGCCCAGCAGCATATAGGGCATGGCTTGCGGCGTGACTACTGCATCGACATCAAACACCTCGACCTCACCAATGCGCACCGATGCCAGTTTGATCTGAAACCCTTGGGCATTGCCATTGGCGGTTGACATCATGACGGGCCGACCCGCTTTGTAATTGATACCCGCGCGCTCCGCGTCTTGCGCGCCCATGGCGACAGTCGTGGCGCCGGTATCAACCATAAACTGCACCGCTTTGCCGTTGATTTGCCCAGCGGTCATGAAGTGACCACCGCTGCCAGCCACCAGCACGATACGGTTGCCCTTGCCGCCGCTTTTGCTGGCGCCCATATGCACGGGTGCCTCACCGACACGCAGCGTTGTCCGTTTGCCGTCCTGCTCAATGACTGCTTGGTCGCCACTGATTGAAATGACTTTCACGCCTTGGTGCGTTTCACCTGCACCGACTGATTTGGGGGCGCTGCCATCCACCACTAAAAGCGCCTTGCTGCCCATCATGCCGGCCAGGGCAACGGATTCAGTATGGCCGCTGCCAGCCATTAAAGCCAGCGCAAGTAACAACGTCGCTTTGGCGCAATACACAGGCTTATTAGGCTTCATGGGCTCAATCGCGAAAGTTGTTAAAGCTCAGCGGAAAGTCTGCATTTTCAGTTTTTATAAGCGCCATCGCAGCTTGCAAGTCATCCCGCTTGCCGCCCGTCACGCGTACTTTTTCTTCCTGAATCGCGCCTTGCACCTTGATCTTGCTGCCTTTGAGGAGCACCTGGATTTTTTTCGCCAGTTCGCTCTCAATGCCGTTGCGTACCTTGTTGATTTGCTTGACCTTGTCGCCGCCGATTTTGCTTGATTTGCCAACGTCCAGAAAGCGCGCGTCCACACCGGCCTTGGTTAACTTGCTGCGCAGAATATCGTTGATCTGGTCAAGCTGAAAGTCGCTGTCGCCGATCAAAATGATTTCTTTGTCCTTCAGCTCTATCGACGCGGCTGTGCCCTTGAAGTCAAAGCGTGTGCCGATTTCCTTGGCAGTGTTTTCAACCGCATTTTTGACCTTGACCAGGTCAGCTTCAAGCACAGTGTCAAAAGAGGGCATAGTTTTTGGTTCTCAAGGGTAAATCTTGCACGATGGGCAATGAGACAATCAACTGATGTTAGTCGAGAAAAACGTTCCTCTCCAGTCTTTTAATACCTTTGGCATCGCGGCCAAGGCCTTATCCCTCGTTCGTCTTCAAAACGAGGCTGATATTGATGCCCTGCTGGCCGATTCAGCTTTGAAGGCCGCAGCCAAATTCATTTTGGGCGGCGGCAGCAACATTGTGCTGACGGGTGACGTCAAACCATTGGTGTTGAAAGTCGAGACCATGGGCAAACGGCTGGTCAGTGAGACCGCCAAGGACTGGATTGTCGAGGCGGGCGCAGGTGAAAACTGGCATGACATCGTGACCTGGACACTTCAAAATGGCTACCCTGGTCTTGAAAATCTGGCCCTCATCCCAGGCAGTGTGGGTGCATCACCGGTGCAAAACATAGGTGCCTATGGGGTCGAGCTGCAAGACAGGTTTGAGTCACTTGACGCGGTTGATTTAACGACTGGCCAGCGCTTTACGCTCAATGCCGCGCAATGCGCTTTTGGCTACCGTGATTCGGTGTTCAAGCATGCATCACATGGTGGCTTACATGGTGGTTTTGGCCTGGCTGACAAGGCGCTCATCACGCGTGTCCGTTTTGCCTTGCCGAAAAACTGGAAGCCTGTGCTTGGCTACGCAGACATTGAGAAAAAGCGCTTGCAGGCCAATATCAACGAGCCAACTGCGCTACAAATTTATGAGTGGGTGTGTGAGATACGGCGTGCCAAGCTGCCTGACTGGCGGGTGCTGGGCAACGCGGGCAGCTTTTTTAAAAACCCTACCGTCAGCGCCGAGCAATGTGCGGACATCATCGAGCGCGAGCCCAAAATCGTTCATTACGTGCTGGCAGACGGCTCTGTGAAACTCGCTGCGGGCTGGCTGATTGACGCTTGCGGATGGAAGGGCAAGCACATTGGCAACGCAGGCGTGTACGAGCGGCAAGCGCTTGTGCTGGTCAACCGGGGTGGCCCAGCCAACCCGGTAACGGGCGGCGAGGTGATGACGCTGGCCAAGTCGATTCAAACCAGTGTGTATGAACGTTTTGGCATCAGGCTGGCGCATGAGCCGGTGGTGGTGTGAAGCAGATCAGACACCATTTCAGTTTTTTGTATGGTCGAGTTGTTTAAGCCGCCAACAATTCCCTCTCGGCAGCTTCTATCAGCTCTGCTGCTACACCACGCCGTTTAAGCGCATCAATCAACCTAGCTTGCGACGCTGCGACAAACTGTGCTTCATCGCGCCTCAGCCCTTCGCTCAAATAGGCTTTTAGCAAGGTCTGGTAGCCAGCAAAGCCGCGCTGGGGGGCAATGGTTTTCATCGACTCCACAACATCTACGGGGATGCGTAGCGTGATGGAGGTCATGGGGCGGTCTTTGTTAAGACGGGATTTCAAGCGTTCACTGAGCATAAATCACCTCTTCACTAGGCTCTGCGCGGCGCGCAGAAATGATGCGGATACAAGTTGCTTCGATTTCGATGTGCACCACAAACAGCAAGCGACCTTGTATGTCAAAGCCAATAGCTGCGTCACGTGCCTCATCGTTGCGCGAAGCATCCGTCAGGACAAACATCGGATCACTGAACACGGTTGCCGCCTCTTCAAAGCGTACGCCGTGCTTGCGCCAGTTGATCTGCGCTTTGTCTTGATTCCAGACAAACAAGTCGCCATTGATGGCGTATTGATCATCCATTGGTGAATTATGCTTTATGTATTTACTTTGTCAATACATTGTTTTGATCTGAATCGCTTACTTTTTTGGCTCCAAACGGGGTATGGCACTCCCATCGTCCAGCAACAGCAACCCCGCCTTCGCATACACCGCCAGCTTGTCCCGCGTATCGACAATGTCCAGGTTGCGCATCGTCAACTGGCCAATCCTGTCCAGTGGGCTGAACGGTGCGTCCTCTACCTTTTCCATGCTCAGGCGCTCGGGCTTGTAGGTCAGGTTTTGTGACTCAGTGTTTAGGATGGAATAGTCGTTGCCGCGCCGCAGCTCCAGCGTCACTTCACCCGTGATGGCACTTGCCACCCAGCGCTGGGCGGTTTCGCGCAGCATGATGCACTGCGGGTCGAACCAACGACCCTGATAGAGTAGGCGGCCGAGTTTTTTGCCGTTCATACGGTATTGTTCAATCGTGTCTTCGTTGTGGATGCCCGTGACCAAACGCTCATAGGCTATGAAAAGCAGCGCCAGGCCCGGCGCTTCATAAATGCCCCGGCTTTTGGCTTCGATGATGCGGTTTTCGATCTGGTCGCTCATGCCCAAGCCGTGACGGCCACCGATGACGTTGGCTGCCAGAATCAAATCAACCAGACTGTCAAAACGCCTGCCGTTCAGGGCCACGGGCTGGCCTTCTTCAAAACGCACGGTGACTTCTTCGCGTTTGACTTCGACCTCGTCCTTCCAGAAGGCCACGCCCATGATGGGGTTGACGATTTTCATGCCACTGCTCAGCAACTCCAGGTCTTTGGCTTCGTGCGTCGCGCCCAGCATGTTGCTGTCGGTTGAATAGGCTTTTTCAGCTGACATCTTGTAGCCAAAGCCAGCTTTGGTCATAAAAGCCGACATTTCTGCCCGGCCACCGAGTTCGTCAATGAACAACTGGTCAAGCCATGGTTTGTAGATTTTCAAGTCCGGATTGGTCAGCAGGCCATAGCGGTAAAAGCGCTCAATGTCGTTGCCCTTGAAGGTGCTGCCGTCACCCCAGATGTTGACGTTGTCTTCTTTCATCGCCGCCACCAGCATGGTGCCTGTCACGGCGCGGCCAAGTGGTGTGGTGTTGAAGTAGGTCACGCCTGCGGTGGTGATGTGAAACGCACCGGCTTGCAGCGCGGCAATGCCTTCGGTGGCCAGCTGTTTTCGGCAGTCGATTAATCTGGCTTTTTCAGCGCCATATTCCATCGCCTTGCGCGGAATCTCGTCGTAGTCGGGCTCGTCGGGCTGGCCCAGATTGGCGGTGTAGGCGTAGGGCACAGCGCCCTTGAGCTTCATCCAGTGCAGGGCGGCGCTGGTGTCTAGCCCGCCTGAAAATGCGATGCCGACTTTTTGCCCGGTGGGCAGGTGCTGGAGTATGGTGGCCATGATGTTTAGGTGTTTTTTTTGTTATTCAAAGTGGCAGATGTAGTGGTACGGCTCGGTGACGCGGATGTCAAACTTCGAGTTGCCGGGGGCGCTGAATTTTTCACCTGCGCTCGACCTGACCCAGGCATCGCTGCCGGCCAGTTTGTAGTCACAGGTGCCCGCCACGCATTCCATGATTTCAGGGGCGCCGGTGTTGAAGGTCAGGGTGCTGGGCAAAATCACGCCGACTGATTTTTTGGTGCCGTCTGGGTAAGTGATGCCGTGGCTGACGCATTTGCCGTCAAAGTAAACATTGGCTTGGGTGGTGACGGTGATGTTGGGGATGTGGGTGGTAGTCATGCTATGGATTTTAAAGTACGCGCCCATCAGGTCTGAATCTGTTAGACCTTGAGGTGCGTATCCAGATTCATGGACAATTACGTGCATGAGCACATTAAACCCGGACACCACCTTGATCGCCCTGATTGACCGCGTCGCCTTGGCTGATGAAAAAGCCCTGCGTGAGCTGTACGAGATGACCTCGTCCAAGCTCTACGGCGTGGCGGTGCGTGTGGTGACCAACCGCGAATGGGCCGAAGACGTGTTGCAGGAGGCGTTTATCAACATCTGGAAGATTGCAGGCGACTACAAGGCCACGCTGTCACCGCCCATGGCCTGGATGGCGCTGGTGGTACGCAGCCGGGGCCTGGACTTTTTACGCCGCCGCGCGTCTGAGCGGGCTAACCGTATGCAGGAGCTGGACGACGTGATATCTGACACCGTGGCGGGCGATTCGCCGAATCCGATGGATGTGGCGCAGGCCAGCGAGCAGGCCAAAGCCCTGCACAACTGCCTGAGCCAGCTGGACAACAAGCAGCGCGAGGTGGTCAGCCTGGCCTACATGCGCGACCTGAGCCATGGCGAGCTGGCCGAGCAGCTCAAGCTGCCGCTGGGCACCGTCAAAACCTGGATACGCCGTGCTCTGATGCAATTGCGCGGCTGCATGGCCAAACTGGCTTGACCATGCATAGAAAGAACAACATGAACCTGATTCAAAACCCCTTACTCGTCGAACAGCTTGCGGCCAGCTACGCGCTGGGCACACTGCGCGGCGGTGCGCGCCGCCGCTTTGAGGCGCTGGCCAGAACGCACGCGGAAGTGCGTGCACAAGCCTTGATATGGCAAGGCAGGCTGTCGTCAGTCGCTGAACTGCAACCCCAGGCTGCGCCTAGTGCAGTG
Organism: Polaromonas sp.; assembly: GCA_043781295.1. Classification (GTDB taxonomy): domain Bacteria; phylum Pseudomonadota; class Gammaproteobacteria; order Burkholderiales; family Burkholderiaceae_C; genus Polaromonas. Next base: position 10,412 of record JAYWBS010000267.1, on the reverse strand, counting down.
GTCTGGAAGCGGATTGAAAATCTGGTTAAAGCCGACAAAGAGGCCAAAGCCATGCAGGCGGCGCGGGCAGCCAGTCAGCCAGTCAGCAATTGGTGGAGCAGCCTGAACCTGTGGCGCGGCTTGAGCGGTGCGGGTGTGACGGCTGCCGTGCTGGCAGTGGTGGTGGGTGTCAACTTGAGCGCGCTTAATGGCAAGCTGGGCGGGCAGGTGCAAGAGCTGACGGCCAAGCTGGGCGCTACACCTGAAATCCAATACGTGGCCGTGCTGTCTGATGACAAAGCTGCCGCATCCATGCTGGTGACGTTCGACCCCAAAAGCAAAAAGCTGACGCTCAAGCGTGTGGGCGGCTTTCAGGAATCGCCTGACAAATCCCTTCAGCTCTGGGCGCTACCGCAGGCAGGTGGCCCAAAATCATTGGGCGTGCTGGGTAGTGATGCGGTTGTCAAGCTGACGGCGGTTGGCAATGACGTGAATGTTCCCACGCTGGCCATCAGCCTGGAGCCCAAAGGCGGTGTGCCGGCAGGTAGTGGGCCGAGCGGGCCAGTGCTGTTTAAGGGTACGCTGATTGAAACGTCGCTGTAAAAGCTTTGAACCCGTAAAAAAGGGCGCTTGATGCGCCCTTTTTTGTGCCTGGTTTCAGCCTAGCGCCAGCGGCCGTAACCCCGGTTATAGCCAAAGTTGATCGAGGTACCCACCGGGCCATAGTACGGCGGATAGTAATAGCGTGGGTAATACGGCCTGCCATAGTACGAGGAGTAGGACTCAACCACGACAGGTGCTAAAAACACCGGCTGCTGCTGAACCACATAACCGGGTTGGGCGGGCGCTTGCTGGTAGTAAGTCTGCGGCTGCGCAGGCTGTATCTGCTGAACCGGAAAGCCGGGCTGAGGCGCAGGAGGCAGCGCGCCAACCGGCGTGACCTGTAGCCTCACATAGGGCCCTGGGTCTTGCGCCATTTGCACGTTGTACTGAGTGCCCTGGTATTCATACACCACGTTGTAGTGGCTGGCGCGGTTTTCATAAAACGTTTGGGTGCTGCACTGCTGCACGTTTTGCACCTGGTTGCTGCTGCCTTCCACCCTGTTGCCGACCACGGCACCGCCAACCAGGCCAATCACGGTAGCCAGTGCACGACCACTGCCGTTACCAATCGCGTTGCCGACTGCACCACCCGCCACGGCACCCAGCAGCGCACCGCCGCCAGATTTGGGCGTCTCAGTGATCACTTGCTGGGTATTGCAGACCTGACGCGGCACAGCAACCTGCTGAACCACCGGCGTACTGGTGATGACGCGAGCCAAAATGTCAGCAGCTAAAGCGTTGAAAGCCAGCAAGCTGGAAGCTGAAAGCGCGGATAAAACAAGTATTTTTTTCATGATGCGAACTCCTGAGCGATGCGGGTAAGACTGCTTTTGCAAAAGGTGGTTCAGAGCTTTACAAAACTGTCATTATTTTCGAGCTATTTCGGCCCAGCGGGCGTCATCAAAACCCACTGTTACATCATTTGGCCATTGCACCACAGGTCTTTTGATGATGCTGGGGTTGTCAAGTGCCAGCTTTTGCGCACCCTGTGGTGTCTCAACGCTGGCTTGCGCAGCAACATCCAGCTTACGCCAAGTGGTGCCTTGGCGGTTGATCAGCTTGTCCCAGCCCACTGCTTTGGCCCAAGCTGGCAACTGGTCAACTGGCACGCCCTGTTTTTTAAAATCATGAAACGAGTAGGCCAAGCCTTGTTCAGCGAGCCAGGCCCTGGCTTTTTTAACCGTATCGCAGTTAGGAATGCCGTAAACAGTAATCATGGGTTGATTTTGCCATAAAAGCCCAAAAATAGCCTAAAAAAAGCATCAAATAGGCCTCCAGCCCAATAGATTCGGGCGCAAGCAGCTACTAAATAAATAGCGCTTTGAAAGACGTAGGAGCCACCGGTTAATTCACCTGAGGCGACAATACACACCAGTATGAAAAACGACCCAACTGCTGACTACCTACTGGCTGACTGGCTGGCTCATGCCGAGCGCCTGCACCCCAAAACCATAGACATGGGGCTGGCGCGCGTCAAAACCGTTGCCGACCGCATGGGGCTGAAGTTTGACTGCCCCATCATCACCGTGGCCGGTACCAACGGCAAGGGTTCGACCTGCGCCATGCTGGAAGCCATTTTTCTGGCGGCGAGCTACCGCACCGGGGTCTACACGTCGCCGCATCTGGTGGACTTTGAAGAGCGTTGCCGTTTGCGGGGCGATATTGTCAGCGCTACTGATTTAGTAGCTGCCTTCGCCCGTGTTGAATGGGCTAGAAGCCAAAATGACAATGAAATATCGTTAACTTACTTCGAATTCACCACGCTGGCCATCATGCAGCTGCTCATTAGCGCCAAACTCGATGTGGTGATTCTGGAAGTCGGCTTGGGCGGTCGGCTCGATGCGGTGAATATTTTTGACACCGACTGCGCCATCATCACCAGCATTGACCTCGACCACATGGAACTGCTGGGCAACACCCGCGAGCTGATTGGCTTTGAAAAAGCCGGCATCATGCGGCCAGGCAAACCTGTGGTGGTGAGCGACCCGGTGCCGCCGCAGAGCGTGATCGACCACGCGTCAGCAGTGGGTGCTGACTTGTGGAAATTTGGCACAGACTTCAACTTTTCAGGCGACAAGCAGCAGTGGGGCTGGGCGGGCAGGGGGCGCAGATACGCTGGGTTGGCTTATCCGGCGCTGCGGGGGGCGAATCAGCTCATGAACGCTTCTGGCGTGCTGGCGGCATTGACCGCGTTACGCGACAAGCTGCCCGTCACCGCCCAAGCTGTACGGATTGGCCTGTCCATGGTTGAGCTGCCGGGGCGCTTTCAGATCATTCCTGGCCAGCCTACCATGGTGATGGACGTGGCGCACAACCCGCATTCGGTGGCGGCTTTGGCTGAGAATTTAGACGCGATGGGCTTTTACCCCTGCACGCATGCCGTGTTTGGTGCCATGGCGGACAAAGATGTGGCCCCCATGCTGGCGCGTGTCGGCCCACTGGTGGACAAGTGGTACTTCACCGATTTGCCCACCGCACGGGCTGCAACCGGGGTGGTTTTGCAAGCCAAATGGCAAGCGTCCAATACCCGCAAAGATGTCACTTCGACCACCTACGAAACGCCAGAATCAGCCCTGCAAGCCGCTGTAGCCGCCGCAGACCCCGCTGATAGAATTGTGGTGTTCGGCTCGTTCTATACGGTGGGCGGCATTTTGAAAGGCGGCATACCGCGCCTTTTTGCCAAACATCTGAATGGTTGAACCCGTCCGAAGTCAATATTTTGCTGAAATCAGCCGACCTGCAAGCTCAAAAAGATCAAAACCAGCACCATGCCGTTTTTTAACTTCCGCCGGGGCTCCGCTACACCGCCTAATGCCGCACTCAAGGCCCAGCCTGAGAGCATGGATGTGGTTCGCAAGCGCGCCAAACACAGGCTGATCGGTGCGGCCGTGCTGGTGTTGGCAGGCGTGGTTGGTTTCCCCTTGCTGTTTGACACGCAGCCCAGGCCCATTGCCATCGACATACCGATTGAAATTCCCGGTAAAAACACAGTCAGGCCGCTGACGCTGCCCGGCAAACCCGACGCGGTAAAAGAAGCCGCCTTGCCGGCTGCAGCACCTTCAGCCGTTGTTGCACCCGCAAGCACTGCACCTGTGCAAGACAAGGTGGCTGCGGTATCCAGTCTGGGTGCAAAAGAAGAAATAGTGACCGACAAAAAACCAGCGCTTGCAGTACCAGCGCCGACACCACAAGCGCCTGTGTTACCAGCGCCGCCAGTGGCTAAAAAAGAAGTAGACGCTGGGGCCAAGTCCGAGCCAAAAGCCGCAGCAAAACTCGATACAAAACCTGACGCCAAATCAGACGATGGCGCGCGCGCCAAAGCCCTGCTTGATGGACAGGCTGCATCATCAGCAGCACCAGCCGCTGCCCCAGAAGGCCGGATGGTCGTGCAGGTCGGTGCATTTGCTGATGCTGACAAGGCCAAAGAAGTACGTCAAAAACTTGAAAAAGCCGGACTTAAAACCTACACCCAGGTGGCCGAGACCAAAGATGGCAAACGCATTCGGGTTCGGGTTGGCCCGTTTGGCAGCAGGGCAGAGGCTGAAAATGCGGCCAGCAAAATAAAAACGCTTGATTTACCCGCCGCCATCCTGACCTTGTAGTGACCACGACAGACTGGATTTTTTTGGCTGTTCTGGTGTTTTCCATGCTGCTGGGCGCGTGGCGCGGCCTGGTGTATGAGGTGTTGTCGGTGCTGGGCTGGGCGGTGTCGTTTTACGCGGCGCAGTACTTTGCCCCCATGGTTGCGGGTTTGTTGCCGTTGCAGTCGAGCAGTGATGCGGTGCGGTATGCGGCGGCGTTTGTACTGGTGTTTGTGGCTGCGGTGTTTGCGGCTGGGTTGCTGGCCTTTTTACTGAAAAAATTAATTGAAGCCATCGGTCTGCGGCCTGTTGACCGCACCATGGGTGCGGCGTTTGGCTTGGTGCGTGGGGTGATTTTGTTGCTGGCAGCCGCTGTAGTGATGGACATGACGACACTTAAAAATAGCGTGTGGTGGCAAGAATCCAAAGGCGCGCCTGTTTTGACCGCCACGCTCAAAGGTTTGAAGCCCGTACTGCCTGAAAAATTTGCAAAGTATTTAAATTAATCTGAATTAAACAACCATGACCAAAACCACGATTGACACACCATGTGCGGCATAGTCGGCGTCGTTAGCCAGGCCCCCGTTAACCAGTTGATTTACGACGGGTTGCTGCTTTTGCAGCACCGTGGCCAAGACGCGGCTGGCATTGTCACGCAGCAGAACCGCAAGTTTTTCATGCACAAAGCCAAGGGCATGGTGCGCGATGTCTTTCGTACCCGCAACATGCGTGCGTTGCCCGGCAACGTGGGCCTGGGCCAGGTACGCTACCCCACAGCGGGCAATGCTTTCAGTGAAGACGAGGCCCAGCCGTTTTATGTCAACGCACCGTTTGGCCTGGTGCTCTCGCATAACGGCAACCTCACGAATGCGGCCGAGCTGAAGGCCGAGCTGTTCAACACCGATCACCGCCACATCAATACCGACAGTGACTCTGAAGTGCTGCTCAATGTGCTGGCCCACGAACTGGAAAAGACCACGCGCGGCCTGCCGCTTGCGCCAGCCGATGTATTTGCGGCGGTACGTGGCGTACACAAGCGCATCAAGGGCTCATACGCTGTCGTGGCCTTGATCGCTGGCCACGGTTTGCTGGCGTTTAGGGACCCGTTTGGCATTCGCCCGCTGTGCATGGGATATAGCCAAAAAGAGGGCCAAAACGAAGGCGGTAAAACCGTGATGGTGGCCAGCGAATCAGTGGCGCTTGAAGGCACCGGGCATCTGTTTGACCGCGATATCGCACCGGGTGAAGCGGTGTTTGTAGACATGGACGGCAACGTGCATGCGCTGCAATGCGCTGATAACGCCACGCTTAATCCCTGCATTTTTGAGTTTGTTTATCTGGCCCGACCGGACTCGGTGCTCGACGGTATTTCTGTTTACCAGGCGCGCTTGAATTTGGGTGAAACACTGGCCAAGCGTGTGGTGTCTACCGTGCCACCCAATGAGATTGACGTGATCATCCCCATCCCTGAATCCAGCCGCCCAAGCGCCACGCAACTGGCGCATTTACTCGGCATTCCATACCGCGAAGGCTTTGTGAAGAACCGCTATGTAGGCCGCACCTTCATCATGCCGGGGCAGGGCGTGCGTAAAAAATCAGTACGCCAAAAGCTCAACGTGATTGCCAGCGAGTTCAAGGGCCGCAACGTGCTGCTGGTCGATGATTCGATTGTGCGCGGCACCACCTCTAGAGAGATCGTGCAGATGGCGCGCGATGCCGGTGCGCGCAAGGTGTATTTGGCCAGCGCTGCGCCCCCGGTACGTTTTCCGAACGTGTACGGCATTGACATGCCGACACCTGATGAACTGGTGGCGCATGACCGTACGGTCGAAGAGATTCGCCAGGTGATTGGCTGCGACGCGTTGATCTACCAGGACGTGGCAGGCATGAAGCGCGCGATTGGCTCGCTCAATACCAAGCTTGATGGTTTTGACGCCTCGTGTTTTGACGGCGTTTACATCACTGGAGACATCACAGCTGAGACGATTGCCAAAATGAATGCCCAGCGCATTGACGGCAGTGAAGAAGGCGGCGTTGATGTGTCGCGCCTGGCCTTGCCTAACCCGCAGGAGGCTTAAATATGACATCCAGCGTGGCATCCAAAGACTTACCCGACAACCTGCATCGTGACACGCTGGCCGTGCGCGTTGCGCTAGAGCCCAGCCAGTATGGTGAAAATTCCGAAGCTCTGTACCTGACCAGCGGTTTTTTGCAGCCCGATGCCGAGACCTCGGCACGGCGTTTTGCGGGCACTGAAGAGGGCTATACCTACGGCCGCACGTCCAACCCTACCGTCACCAGTTTTGAACGTCGGCTGGCCGCGATGGAGGGCACTGAAGCCGCCATCGGCGCTTCAACCGGTATGGGCGCCATTTTGATGATGTGCATGGGCTTGCTCAAGTCGGGTGACCATGTGATCTGTTCGCGCTCGATGTTCGGCTCGACCATCGCATTGATTGGCCGCGAGTTTGGCAAGTTTGGCGTAGAGACCAGTTTTGTATCGCAGACTGATGTGGCTGAATGGAAAGCCGCGCTGCGGCCCACCACCAAACTGCTGTTTGCTGAAACGCCCACCAACCCGCTGACCGAAGTGTGCGACATCGCCGCGCTGGCCGACCTGGCGCATGGCGCAGGCGCTTTGCTGGCGGTTGACAACTGTTTTTGCTCACCCGCCTTGCAGCGCCCCATTGAATTTGGTGCTGATCTGGTGATGCATTCCGGCACCAAATATCTGGATGGCCAGGGCCGCGTGATGGCGGGTGCGATTTGCGGGCCAGCCAAGCTGATTGTGGATGTGTTTGGCCCGATTGTTCGTACCGCAGGCATGACGCTAGCGCCCTTCAATGCGTGGGTTGTGCTCAAAGGGCTTGAAACGCTGGGCATACGCATGCAGGCGCAAAGCGCCAACGCGTTGGCCATTGCCAAGTGGCTTGAAAGCCAATCTGCGGTTGCGCGTGTTTATTACCCTGGTTTGGCATCGCATCCACAGCACGACTTGGCGATGCGCCAGCAGTCAGGTGTGGGCGGCCCCGTACTGTCGTTTGACCTGCGGGGTGACACGACAGACGCTGCGCGCGCCAATGCGTTTCATGTCATCAACAGCACCCGCGTGGTCAGCATTGCCACCAATCTGGGCGACACCAAAACCATCATCTGCCACCCCGGCACCACGTCGCATGGGCGCTTGACGGAAGAGCAAAGGCAAGCCGCAGGCATCAGCCAGGGCTTGGTTCGCCTGGCGGTTGGCCTGGATCATGTGGAGGACATCAAGGCCGATCTGGCGCGCGGTCTGGACGGTTTGAAATGAAAACCAGAACCAGATTCGCACCGTCACCTACCGGCTTCATTCACCTCGGCAACATTCGCTCGGCCCTGTATCCGTGGGCGTTTGCACGCTCAACCGGTGGTGACTTTATTTTGCGGATTGAAGACACCGATCTGGAGCGTTCCAATCAGGCATCGGTCGATGTCATCCTTGAAGGCATGCGCTGGCTGGGCCTTAACCACGACGAAGGCCCGTTCTACCAAATGCAGCGCATGGACCGCTACAAGGCCGTGCTGGCCAATTTGCTGGCCTTAGGTCATATTTACCCCTGCTACATGAGCATGACTGAGCTGGACGCATTGCGTGAAGCACAAACCATCGCCAAAGAAAAGCCACGTTACGACGGCACCTGGCGGCCCGCAACGGGCAAAGTTTTACCCGGCGTTCCCGAAGGCGTACACCCCGTGCTGCGGTTTAAAAATCCGCAAGGCGGTAGTGTCGTGTGGGATGACAAGGTCAAAGGCCGTATCGAAATCAGCAACGACGAGCTCGACGATCTGGTGATTGCCCGGCCCGACGGCACGCCAACGTATAACTTTTGCGTGGTGGTTGACGACATCGACATGGCGATCACGCATGTGATTCGCGGTGACGACCACGTCAATAACACACCGCGTCAGATCAACATCTTCAAAGCGCTTGGCAAAGACGTGCCGGTGTACGCGCACCTGCCCACCGTGATGACCGAATCGGTTGACGAGCAGGGTGAAAAGCACATCGTCAAAATGTCCAAGCGCAACGGTGCCAAAGCTGTGACGCAATACGCCGCTGAAGGCTACCTGCCCGATGCCATGGTCAATTACCTGGCGCGCCTGGGCTGGAGCCATGGCGACGATGAAATTTTCAGCCGTGAGCAGTTTGTGACCTGGTTCAATTTGGATCACCTGGGTAAAAGCGCTGCGCAATTTGATGAAGCCAAATTACGCTGGGTCAACGCACAACATTTGAAAGCCATGAGCGATGCTGCGTTGGCTGAAGTCGTCAAACCTTTTCTTTCATCTGGTGCCGCTGAGCGTCTTGACGATTCGCGCCTGTTGCGTGGCTGCGGCCTGTTCAAAGACCGCTGCAGTACGTTGATCGAGCTGGCTAACTGGCTGCAAGTGCTGGTCAAAGGCGGCCAGGCCAGTAGCGAAGATGTAGCGACGCATGTGACCGATGCGGTGCGCCCTGCATTGGCCCTGTTGGCTGATGCTTTCACGAGCTGCGAGTGGAGCAAAGCCAGTATTGCTGCTGTTATCAAACAGGTGCTGGTGCAAAGCAGTCTGAAGATGCCGCAGCTCGCCATGCCTGTGCGCGTGCTCGTTATGGGCACACCACAAACGCCGTCACTCGACGCGATTCTGGAGCTGATGACTCGTGAGGATGTTGTCACGCGTTTGAAGGCTTGAAGCGAGGACATTTTTCGCGCTATAATTCAAGGCTTGACGGAATTTGCAGCGATGCAAATTCCAGAGGGGGTATAGCTCAGCTGGGAGAGCGCTTGCATGGCATGCAAGAGGTCATCGGTTCGATCCCGTTTACCTCCACCAAATAAAATTGGTAAGTAGTTAAGAAAAATTTAGAGGTTTTGCCAGGTGGATGTGTAAAAACAAAAAATCTGCTTGGCAAGTTCCAAGGCTTTGACCCCATCGTCTAGAGGCCTAGGACATCACCCTTTCACGGTGAGTACCGGGGTTCGAATCCCCGTGGGGTCGCCAAGTTTTCACTGCAAAGTGATACGGCACAAGTAGGCAGCAGTCTTCAGCAATGAAGGCACTTGGCTCGAAAGAGTGAGCGCTGTCAAAAGTTGCCTAGTTGAGAAATCGGCTAGCGCCTACCAGGAGTGGTAGTTCAGTTGGTTAGAATACCGGCCTGTCACGCCGGGGGTCGCGGGTTCGAGTCCCGTCCGCTCCGCCAATAAAATTAACGGGTTACGTGAGAAATCACGTAACCCGTTTTGTTTTTTGGAATTTTAAAAAAGAACTTTGAAATTAGAGTTTAGCTTGCGTTCGTTGCAGTCGGCTTCACGCCTGGCTCCAGGTAATGGATGAAGCGGACGCATGCGCCGCCGATATGGCTGCGTAGCAGGTCGACCGCGGCTTGCTCGTCGTTGGCGCTGATAGCGGCCAAGATGCGAACGTGGTCCTCATACGGCTCGATGCCGCGCACGTCATGGAAGCCTTCGACCCGGCGCTTGAGGATGAGGCGATCAAAGATGCCGCCTAGCGTCCTGTGCAGATACTGGTTACCCGACAGGGCTGCCAGCGCTAGGTGAAACTCGCGGTCAACCATCAGGCGCTCCCGACTCAGGTTCTCCATGCACAGTGCCTTGTAGCGCGTGTTGATGGCGTGCAGTGGGGGGACGCAGGCCTGGGTTATAGCTGTGCGAAAAATGAGCTGAAGTGAAAAAATTTCCAGTGCTTCTCGCGTCTGATAAAGCTCTCTCACCTCCTGCACATCGATCTCGGCAACGAAGTAACCGCGGTTGGCGATGCGCGTGACGTAACCTTCCTGATAAAGGCGCTCAAGCGATTCGCGCACCGGCGTGCGCGACACTCCCAGACTTTCGGCCAGCGTCTGGTGGATCAGTTTGTGACCCGGCCGGAGGCGATTGCCCAGGATGGAGTCCTTTATCGCCTGATAGGTGCTTTGCACCAGAACATCGAGAACTTCTGCGTCGGCTGATGTGGAGACTTTGGTAGTGCGCAAGTTTTGCATTCAGTCAATGTTCAGGTAGGTCAACGGACTGGGACCGGCGGGGAGGTGATAAGTACCGTTGGTTAACCAGGCGGCTTCGGTTATTCAATTTTCGCACCAGTTGCCTTGACCACTGCAGCCCAGCGGGCGGTGTCGGCCTGTAGCAGCTTGGCCATGTCCTCGGCGGTGCCGCCCATCGGCTCCAACCCCGCCTTGTTCAGGGTTTCAGTGACACTGGGGTCTTTCAG
>JAYWBS010000266.1:0-3128 GCA_043781295.1 Polaromonas sp. | reverse complement strand
CCGCCCGTCATTGGCGGGCATGCAGGACAAGGTGAAGATTCCACGCTTCTCGCAGGACTGGGTCAAGATAGAAGCACTGGCCAACACAGCGGCCGAAGGCATGACGTTTCGTCCATCGCCAGCGCACGTAGCCGCGGTGCTGCTGCACGAGGCCCTGGAGCGATTTTCAGACGAAGAAGTCAGGCGGGTGGTGGCGAAGCGCATGGCTGCGTAGCATCACGCCTGGCCCCATTAGGAGAGTGCCATGCAGATGTTCAACCTCGCCCATCCGGGTGAAATCCACGTCGAGCGGCTCGCGCCAAAGGCTGTGTGATGCCGCCCCGCCGCTTTATGACTCAGGCCGCCGACAACGCCGATCTCAACGACAGCGACTACGGCGACATGCGCGCAGGCATCGTGGCCCTTCTCGAAGCGGCCCGCAGTGCTGCAAGCCGCAGCGTCAATGCCTTGATGACCGCCGCCTATTGGGAGGTTGGCCACCGAATAGTGGATTTCGAGCAGGGCGGCGAAAGGCGCGCGGTGTATGGCGAGGTGCTCATCAAGCGGCTTGGTGTTGATCTCGGTCACCGGTTCGGGCGCGCTTTGGCGCGCGCAACTTGGCTCAAATGAAGGCGCTCTTCTTGAGCAAGCCCATGGAACAGATTTTGCAGACACCGTCTGCTAAATTGGGTGCAGCGGGAATTGTGCAGACACTGTCTGCACAATCCACCGGCAGCCAAGCCATTGCACTGCAGCCCAGCGGTGTCGACACTCTGGCGTCTCTGGCCAGGCTATTCCCACTACCGTGGTCCACCTATGTCCGGCTCCTGTCGGTGAAGACCTCGCAGGCCCGCAACTTCTACGAAACTGAGGCACTGCGATGTGGCTGGACGGTGCGCCAGTTGGGCCGACAGATCGACAGCCAGTTCTACGAGCGCATTGCGTTGTCGCGCAACATAAGCGCCAATATTGAATGCCGACGCTGTTTGCGCACATAACAATCCCAACAGAGCAGTTACAAAACAAAAGGCTCGTGTGGTTGAAGGTAGACGCTGGCTGTGATGACTATGGCTATTCAACATTTTTTGGGGCCGCGGCCTTTTTGGCCTGTGACTTTCATACTATGTTGTCTTCTTCTGGAGTCGTCCATTAAACTCATGTCGCTCGATTCAAGTAGGTCTATTCAAGACACCACCTGATAGTACAAATTCTGCGGATGCTTGGCCTGCGCAAAAAAGAACCACCGCTCCGCAATCAGCCCTGGCGCCTGCATCAGCATCGCCAGCACCCAGGGCAGCCCGGTGTGGCTTAGCAGGCCCCACACCATCAGCAGCACCGGCACCCCAAACGCCAGCACCTGAAAACCCACCTTCACATTCTTCACGGTCGCCGCCTTGGCCCCATGAAAAAACTCCCGCGTATTGAAGGCGCCCGCCGACATGCCCATCGACTTTTGCACCAGCTGGGGTGACTTGATGCCGGTGGCCGATTGCAAGGTCGATTTGTGTTTGATCCCCGCATTGCGCCGCAGTGACACGCCGCGCACGGCCCAGGCTATGAGCGTTATCACGATCGCGCTTAGGCCTGACGACTGGATCAGCACCACGTCCCCCGCCAGTGCGGCCAGCGCGCAGCCCAGCACCATGCCGGACGACAGGCCGATGAGCGTGAAGTTGATGATGGTCAGCGGGTGGGCCCACTCTTCTATGAAGCGCAGGCAGGCGTAGATCATCGCGGTGCAGTACCACAGCGCCAGCGCGCCGGCGATCATCAGGGTGGGCAGCAGCCACCACCACCGGGTGGGCAGCGGTATGGCGATGGGCGTTGGCATGGTGGCGACTGTGCGTATCGACCACCACCACACGGCCACGAGTGCGATGAAGGCGGGCAGCACGATGACCTCGCGCGACATCCAGGACGTGCGCCACATCAGCACCGCGCGCCACGCGCGCATCTTGCGGCCCAGATGCAGGAAGGACGCGGCCAGGCCAGCGAGCAGCAGCACCTCCGCCACTTGCAGCGCCATCAGCACGAAGTTCGGCGCCAGCGGCACGCGGCCTAATGCGCACAGGGCCAGCAGCACGACCAGGCCTTGCGCGGCGCCGGCCAGGGTGGTGAAGAACAGGATGGAGAAGGCGGGATGCATGGAGCGCTAACTGCGAATCAAGGTTCAGTGCTCCGTCGGCGGCGTGATGCGTCGCGGCAAATACTGATTCGCCGGCTGCGTTTCCCACTCGGGCATCAGCGAATATCCACCGCGTTCGCGGATCGCCTTGGACACTTCGGAGTCCGGGTCCTTCACGTCACCGAACAGGCGCGCGCCGGTGGGGCAGGCCTTGACGCAGGCCGGTTTGCGGTCTTCCTTTGGCAAATGTTCGTCGTAGATGCGGTCCACGCACAGGGTGCATTTGGTCATGACCTGGCGTTCTTCGTCGAGCTCGCGCGCGCCGTAGGGGCAGGCCCAGGCGCAGTATTTGCAGCCTATACATTTGTCGTAGTCCACCAGCACGATGCCGTCTTCCTTGCGTTTGTAGCTGGCGCCTGTCGGGCACACGGGCACGCAGGGCGGGTCTTCGCAGTGCAGGCAGCTCTTGGGGAAGTGGATGGTCTCGGTGCCGGGGTAGCTGCCGGCCTCGTAGGTTTGCACGCGGTTGAAAAAGGTGCCGGTCGGGTTGGCGCCGTAGGGCATCTGGTCGGTCAGCGGGCCGGCGCTGCCGGAGGTGTTCCATTGCTTGCACGACGTGACGCAGGCGTGGCAGCCAACGCAGACGTTCAGGTCTATGACCAGCGCCAGTTGTTTGGCTAATGTCTCGCCTTTTTCGGCGCGCGCGCTGGTGCTGCGCTTGGCAGGTGTTACAGCGAGCCCTTCGACAGGCTCAGGGCGAACGGAAAGTGTGGACTCAGGGCGAAGGGGATGTGCGGCCTCAGCCCGAACCGGAATGGGTGCGCCGGCCATCGCCATGGAAGAGACGGTTATGCGTACTGGTGCCGGCGTGCCCGCAGCGGCGTTGGTTTGCAACAGGTCCTTCAGCCACTGCATCATGGTTTGATCCGCCCCGCAAAATAGGTCAACACTTTGGCCGCCTTGCCCAGCACCCCCGGCGCTGCCGGTGTGCTGGCAATTTGGGGAAAGGTCTCTTGCGGCTCTT
>JAYWBS010000265.1:0-3134 GCA_043781295.1 Polaromonas sp. | reverse complement strand
CCCGAGCCGTTGGGGTTGACCTTGGCTGGGTCCAGGCCGAGGTCGCGCGTGACGGCGCAGGCCTGGGCGGCAAAGGCCTCGTTGGCTTCAATCACGTCAAGGTCCTTAACCGTCAGCCCGGCCTTTTGCAGCGCCAGCTTTGTGGCCGGCACGGGGCCAATGCCCATGTATTTCGGGTCAACCCCAGCGTGCGCGTAAGCCACCAGCCGGGCCAGCGGCTTGGCACCCCGGGCCTTGGCAGTGCCTGCTTCCATCAGCACCACTGCGGCGGCAGCATCGTTGATGCCAGATGCATTGCCCGGTGTCACCGTGCCGTTTTCTTTCAAAAATGCGGGCTTGAGCTTGGCCATATCAGCCGTGCTGCAATTCGGGCGAAAATGCTCATCCACGGCATAGGCCACATCGCCTTTTTTGCTTTTCAGCATCACCGGCACGATCTGGTCTTTAAAGTAACCCGCCTCGGTGGCGCGCTGCGCCCGGTTGTGGCTTTCCACGGCAGTCGCGTCCTGCTCCTCACGCGTGATGCCCCACTTGGCGGCGATGTTTTCAGCCGTTATGCCCATGTGAATGGCGTGAAACGGGTCATGCAGCGTACCCAGCATCATGTCGATCATTTTGGTGTCGCCCATGCGCGCACCCCAACGCATGTTCAGGCTGGCAAACGGCGCGCGGCTCATGTTTTCAGCACCGCCGCCAATCGCAATGTCGGTGTCACCCAGCAAAATAGACTGGCTGGCGCTAACGATGGCCTGCAAGCCCGAGCCGCACAGGCGGTTGACGTTAAATGCGGGCGTGCCCTCACCACAGCCACCGTTGATCGCAGCGACGCGCGACAAATACATGTCTTTGGGCTCGGTGTTGATCACATGGCCAAACACCACATGGCCCACGTCCTTGCCGTCCACACTGGCACGCGCCAAAGATTCGCGCACAACCAGCGCAGCCAGCTCGGTAGGCGGCGTGTCCTTCAGGCTACCGCCGTAAGTACCTATGGCGGTGCGCACACCGCTAACAACAACAACTTCACGGGTCATGGGGGTCTCCTGTTTTGTGGGGAATGGGTTGCCAACAATGTGTGGCAACGCTGCATGCATCTTACGGCGGGCAGCAAGCCAGGCTCAGCCTGCTAATAAAATCAGCCTGCTTACGGTGCGCGCGGTGGGACGGTGCCCGCACCCACCCGCTCACTCATCCAGCGCAGCAGGTCCAGCCACATCTGGCGCATTTCGGCGTCTAGCGGTGTGCGGGTTGAGTTGGGCAGCTCTATCGTGACGACCGGAACGCCTTTGTGCACACCGCCGTAATTGCCGAGTGACCCAGGGAAAATGCCCACCTGGTCCAGGTACAGGCGACCCAGATTGGAGGGCGGCACAAAACCGCCTTTTTTGGGGCCATCAAAATCCAGCACGCCATAGGGTGCGTGAATGCTGACGATTAATTGCGGCTTGAAGCGCTGCATTTCTTCATGCAAAAACCGCGACTCGGGCTCGGACAGGGGCGTGACACCGGGGTAGCGGCGCGGGTCTTTTTTAGTCCGCTTTTCCCAATAGGTGTTGGCGTCACGCTCCCAGTTGGGTGTGGGGAAGTTGCGGTTCAAATCAACCCCATTGGCATTGACGCGGCGCGGCGGCTGGTGAAACAAGCCGTCCGGGTTAAGCGCCGGAATAAAACGCCAATGCACCGCCTGCGGTGTGTCAAAAGCGCCTTGCTCGGCCAGGCGCAACCAATGCAGCGCCAATGATGCAGACGACAGCTCGTCCCCGTGAATGGCACCAATCACCAGCACCCGCAGCGTCGCGTTGTCGGGCTTGATGTCGCGCATCCAGAGCGTGCGGCCCAGGGCCGAGCGTGCCGTGCTGGGCTGCAATTTTGCAGACTCGCACAAGGCGCGTTTGACGTTGGGCAGCTTGGCCACAAACTCATCGCACGGCGCTGCCAGGCCCGCCGCGTGGCCCGCGCCAGGTAAACCCAGCACGCCAAGTGCAGCAACAATGACCGGCAAGCAGTAACAAAAAGCCATGGGGCAGTTTAGAGCAAGCCAGCGGCGGCGCGAGCTTGCCCCTGCTGGGGCAAAATACAACTTGCTCTGATTATTTTTATGCTGCTCCCCACCCACCCACCCCAAGCCAGAACCCCGAGTTTTTCACACGCGGAGTTTCGCGCGTCGCTGGCGATGTTTGCCACAGGCGTCACCATCGTCACGGCGCGCACGCCTGCGGGCCAGCTGATCGGGCTGACTGCCAACTCGTTTAATTCGGTGTCGTTAAAACCACCGTTGGTGCTATGGAGCCTGTCGCAGGCGGCCAGCTCGATGGCAGCTTTTTCTGAAGGCTCACACTACGCCATCAACATTCTGGCGGCGGACCAAAAAGAGCTGGCCGAGCGTTTTGCCAGCAAGCGTGAGGGCCGCTGGCAAGGCGTTGCCTTTACCGATGGCGCAGCGGGTGCGCCCTTGCTCGATGGCGCTGCAGCCAGCTTTGAATGCTTTAACCGCAGCCGCTACCTTGAGGGCGACCACGTGATTTTTGTCGGTGAGGTTGAACGCTGCAACCATCGCGAAGGCGCTGCGCCGCTGCTGTTTCACGGCGGCAAGTTTTATACCGAGCACCCGCTTTAGCAGACATCCAGCGATGACTGCACGCAAAACCCATCTCGATGCCTTGGCCATTTCCCTGCTGCTGGGCTGCTGCCTTTTTTGGGGTTTGCAGCAGGTGCTGATCAAGGCCACGATAGCCGAGATACCGCCGATGTTTCAGGCGTCGCTGCGCTTGTGGGGCGCTGCCGCTTTGCTTTGGCTGTGGTGCCTGTGGCGCGGCGTGCCGCTGTTCACGCGTGATGCTTCGCTCGCCGCAGGCCTGCTGGCGGGCAGCTTGTTTGCGGCTGAATTTGCGTGTATTTACATCGGCTTGCAAGCGACCACCGCGTCGCGCTTGACGGTGTTTTTATACACATCGCCGTTTTGGGTGGCGGTGCTGGTACCGCTGTGGGTAAAAAGCGAAAAGCTGCACGCACCGCAATGGTTGGGTTTGCTCTGTGCATTTGCAGGCGTTGCGTTTGCCCTGCGCGAGGGCTTTGCGGGTGACTTTTCAATCACCGCGCGCGGCGACTTGATGGGCCTGGCCGCAGGCATGTTT
>JAYWBS010000264.1:0-3142 GCA_043781295.1 Polaromonas sp. | reverse complement strand
GATCAGCTCAAGGTATGGATAGAACATGAAGATTCAGCCTACGGTACTTCGATTGCTCAGGTGCAGAAAAAGCTGTTTGAGGCGGCGGGAACAAAGGTTGTTGGCATCGGCTCCCACAACTTTCGCGCCATCGATTTGAACGATGTGATCCTGCGAGCGCGAAGTGCTGCTCCGGACATTTGGGTCTCAACTGGATATGTACCGGATAGTATCTTGCTACTACGGACTTTGCGCGACCAAGGTTTTGTCCCGCCGGCCATCATGATGCTAGGCACAGGAGATGGTGGCGAGTTCCTCGAAGCGATGGGTGGGTTCATGGATGGGATCTTTGTGGTCGGATACCCGCACGCAGATCTTGCGCCCAGCTTTGCGCCTGGTGCCGCGTCTTTCCTGGCGGCTTACAGGCAAAAGCACGGTCGCGAGCCGATTGCGCCGCAGAGTCTGGAGGCCTATTCAGTGGCCACGATATTGTTCGATGTCATAGCCGCTGCTGGTGGTACTGATATGGACAAAATGGTGGCGGCGGCATTAGCCTTGGACAAGCCAGTGCATACCTATCCCAATGGCTTTGGTGCCAAGTTCGACGCCAAGATGCAGAATACCCGGGCCAATCCGAATATTACTCAGTGGCAGAAAGGGCGCACAGTCACCATATATCCGAAGAACGCGGCGGCACCCGATGCTTCTCTCATCAACGTTCCGCGGGCCAAGTGAGGTAAGACGGGTAGTCAACCAGTGCAACTGGCTGGCTGCGCAGGCATGCGCTTTGGGAGTTCTGTCGCATTGGTGGTCGTACCGTCTGCTCGGTCTATGCCGCGCTCTTTTTCACGACGGGTATGAACTTGTTGCGGACAGTTGCCTCAGACAGATCACTGGAAAACATTCCTCGACTACGTGGTGGCGAAAATCACCCGACCGCTGCGCCTTGGATTCCGCCAGGTCGACTCGAATTGGCCGGATAGCTACAGGATCTAGGACTATAGCTTGATTGCTGCGGGTATAAAGTTCGAACGCTTGAGGTCAAATATTAGGCCCTGTCGCGCTAGCTGCTGGAGAACATGATTTCGACCGATATGTCGAACAGCATGAGTTGGATAAGCCCAAAAAATTATTGTCATTCGCGTTAGTCTGATTTTTCAAAATTTTGCGGGCAGTTTTCTAACGCATCACCGGAACCCGCCGCCGCCGTTGACATAAACAGTGTTGGCCGTCATGTATTCGCAGGCATCAGAACACATGAAAAGCACCAGCTCGGCTATTTCATCGGCCTCGCCGGCACGCTTCATCGGCACATCCGCGATAGCGCGCTGCATAAATTCTGGCGCGGAATTAGAGGCAGTTTGAAACTGGGTGTTGATCGGACCAGGCGATATCGAGAGACAGCGGATGTTGCGATCAGCAAACTCGCGCGCCACGCCCAAAGTCATTGAATCGACGGCGCCTTTCGCAGCAGCATAATGGATGGAAGAGCCAGGCCCGCCGCGCCGTGCTGTCATCGAGCAGACATTGACAATGACGCCACCGCCTTGTTCCAGCATATGAGGCAACACCGCCTGCATGGCGTAGTACGTGCCGTGCAAATTAATGGCCAAGGTCTTGTTCAGCAGTGCATCGTCAATCTCCAGGAACTTGCAGCGGGCCACCGCCGCGCCGGCAGAATTGAACAGGAAGTTCACGCGACCGAACCGGTCGATGGCCTGGGCCACCGCAGTGTCGATATGTTCGCGCGATGAAACATCTACCGCGATTGAGATCGCCTGCCTGCCGCTTTTCTGGATGGTCTCGGCTGTACGGCGCGCAGCTTCGCCATCTATATCAGTGACTACAACGTTGGCACCTTCTCGCGCGAAAATAAGCGCCGCAGCACGACCGATGCCGCCGCCAGCTCCGGTGATCACGATTGTCTTGTCGACGAAATAGTCTGGGGTTTTGGACATGATTTAATTTAAGATTGGGTTTACAAATTGGATTGAAGATCGTCACGCTCTTGTTGACGGATGGCCAAGTATTTCTTCCACTCTGAAGTCGCCACGTAGTCCATCTCGATAGGCACCCTTCGGTGTAACCGCTCCGCTCTTAAGCGAAAACACGAAGTCGATAGCGGGAACGCATTGAGCCATCAGCCGAGTTCCATCGGCTTCTCATGCAGGCCCCAAAAAATGCTCTTGACTTGGCTGTACAGGCGCAGACCTTGCAATCCCTTTTCGCGGGCGATGCCGCTGTCTTTGAATCCCCCAAACGGTGTTGCGATGTGGGATTGCTTGTAGGTGTTGATCCACACCGAACCGGCTTCGAGCTCGCGCGCAACCCGCCACGCGCGCGCATAGTCGCCGGTCCAGATGCCAGCCGCGAGGCCAAAAACGGTGTCATTACCTTGCGCAACCACATCCGCTTCATCGTCAAATGGAAGCGCAACCAGCACTGGGCCGAAAATCTCTTCCTGGCAGACACGCGCCTGGTTGGTCAGGCCGCCGATCACGGTGGGCTGATAAAACCAGCCATGTTTCAAAGCACCCCTGTCCGGGCTCTCGCCGCCGGTCAGCACCCGCCCGCCTTCCTGGCGGGCGATGTCAACATAAGAGGCGATTTTGGCGCGATGCGCTTGCGAAATCACCGGCCCCATCTGCGTGTCGGGATCGTCGGGCAGGCCGACCCGGATCTTTCGGGTACGGGCCACCAGTTCAGCGATGAAGCGCTCGTAGATCGATTTCTGCACAAACAGACGCGACCCCGCCACGCAGCTTTGACCTGCCGATCCGAAAATGCCGGAGATGACGCCCGCCACAGCTTTGTCGAGGTCCGCGTCTTCGAAAACGATATGCGGCGACTTGCCGCCAAGCTCCATTCCGACCGGTATCAGGCGCTGGCCAGCAGCGGCAGAGATGATCCGACCGGTGTCCGTTCCACCGGTGAAGGACACCATGCGCACGCCTGGATGATTCACCAGGGCCGCGCCGACGTCCTCACCGTAACCGGGCAATACGGTGAGCAGACCCTCGGGCAAGCCCGCTTCGGTGCAGATGCGGGCTAGTTCGATGGCCAACTGAGGTGTTTCTTCTGAGGGCTTGAGCAAGACGGCATTGCCAGCGGCCAGCGCGGGCGCGACTTTCTGCGACTCGCTGATCAGCGGCGAATTCCACGG
>JAYWBS010000263.1:0-9528 GCA_043781295.1 Polaromonas sp. | reverse complement strand
GCTTTTTTGACATAAAGATCGCCGCCCATCTGGTGCATGGCCTCCTCGTAAGGCAGGGCCAGTGCCCGCCAGTAGTCCGAAATCGCCGTATCAAAATACATCAAATAATGGGCGTTGAACACGATCTTTTGCATGTCCACTTCCACCCAGCGCACCCGCAGCGGGTGAAAAAATCGAAAATCTTGTCGTTTCATGTTCAGGTTTTTGGTAGTTGGTGCGCAGCTTTATCGTGGCAAGATGGTACAACGTCGACACGACACAGGAGACTCGTCAACATGGCCTTTATTTACTACGTCACGCAAATTCAATTTGACTTTGGTGCCATCAAATTACTCAAACAGGAATGCGAGCGCGTCGGCATCACCAGGCCGCTGATCGTCACCGATGCGGGTGTCAAGGCAGCGGGTATTTTGCAAAAGGCGCTGGATGTGTTGCCAGGCATGGCGGTCACCGTGTTTGACCAAACACCGTCCAACCCGACCGAGGCTGCGGTACTGGCTGCCGCAGCGCTTTACAAAACCAGCGGTTGCGACGGCTTGATCGCCGTGGGCGGTGGCTCGGCGATTGACTGCGCCAAGGGCGTCGCGATTGCCGCCACCCACGAAGGTCCGCTTACAGCTTATGCCACCATTGAAGGTGGATCACTCAAAATCACCGACCGTGCAGCCCCTTTGATTGCGGTACCCACCACCAGCGGTACTGGCAGCGAGGTAGCGCGCGGTGCCATCATCATCGTGGATGACCACCGCAAGCTGGGTTTTCACTCGTGGCACATCGTGCCCAAGGCCGCTATTTGCGACCCCGAACTCACGCTCGGCCTACCCGCCAAACTGACCGCCGCAACCGGCATGGATGCGATTGCGCACTGCATGGAAACCTTTATGTCGGCGGCGTTTAACCCGCCTGCTGATGGTATTGCGCTTGATGGACTGGAGCGCGGCTGGGCGCACATTGAGCGCGCTACGCGTGACGGCAGTGACCGGGAGGCGCGTTTTAACCTCATGAGCGCGTCCATGCAGGGTGCCATGGCGTTTCAAAAAGGGCTGGGCTGCGTGCATTCGCTCAGCCACAGCCTGGGCGGCGTTGACCCCCGGTTGCACCACGGCACGCTGAATGCCATGTTTTTACCGGCTGTTGTTGGCTTTAATGCAGGCGCTGAATCGGTCAAAAAAGACAAACGGCTTGAGCGTATGGCGCGAGCCATGGGCCTGGCCAGCGGCAGCGATGTGCAGGCGGCGTTGCAAGACATGAACCAGCGGCTGGGCTTGCCCGACGGGCTAGAGGCTATGGGTGTCCGAAGAGAAAACTTTGCCCGCATTGTGAAAGGCGCGCTGGCAGACCATTGCCATTTGACGAACCCGAAAATAGCAAGCGCTGAAGACTATGAAGCCATTTTGGCCGCTTCCATGTAGCGGGCTGCCAAGCGCGGCAAGCCTATCTGGCCCAGCGCCGGATAGGTTTTTCAAGGTATTTTTCACTGAGCAATGCCAGCCCAAAAGCAGTAAAGATGATGGCTATGGCAAAGCATAAACGCCATACAACGGGCCAGCTGTTTGGCGCTGAAATGCCCAGACGCGGGAACAGCGCCAGCGTCAAGCCGAAAAACAGAACCGGGTGAAGCAGATACAAACCATAGGTGGCATCACCAAAAGTAGCTGCGATTTTTTGCATGCCGTTTGCTGGTTGGAGTCGTGTGCTGATGTAGACCATCACAAAACACAAGCTGAACAGAAAAAATCCACGCCAGCCAAGAATTTCATCCCCCTGAGTGGCGGTGTTGAACCCTAGCAGCAGCCCAAAACCAGCCAGCAAACAGATCAAAACAAACGCCTGACTGATAGGGTCACCCAGTTGCCCCCGGCGTTTTGCGGCCCCTAGCAGGCAGCCGCCCATAAAGTAGGCTGCGAAAGCAGGCGCTTGATGGAAGGCCGTTATGTTTGGCCCATAGCCACCGCTTGCACCCAGCGTGCCTTGTATCCAGATCAGCTGAAGGGCCAGCAGAAAGCAGAAAACTGCCAGCGCCAGCCCACGTTTGTGCAAACACCACAAAACCAGGGGAAACAAAAAATAAAAAATAACCTCTATGCCCAGTGACCAGCCGCCAACCAGCACTGCATGGTTCACCGGGCTGTAAAAGCCAAACAGCAAGGATGCGTTGATGGCATACAACCCCACCAGGTCGGTCGTTAACCCGCTTTTTTGCAGCTTCCACGGCAGCAAGATCAGCATCAAAATAACATACAGAGGCGCCAACCGCAGATAGCGCGTGCGCAAAAAGCCAGGAATTGACAATTGGCCGGCTTCAAATTTGCCCAGATAGGTATAAGCCAGACTAGCACCCGACAAAATGAAAAACAGGTACACACCATAGCTGCCAAAGGTATAAATAACGGCGATATCCTGCCAAAAAAACAGGTGATGAATGGCTACCGCCAGTGCACACAGGCCACGCAGAAAATCCCAGCCCGGTACACGCGCCAAAGTGTTCATAAAAACCGCAGGTTAAATAAGTCGTCTGGATGCCATTGTGCATGCAGGCATCAGCGACAATCAGGCGAAATATTTTAGAAATCACCCGTGAATCTGATTAGTCCTCAAGCTGCTTGTGCTAGCTGGTTTGGGGCGCAGTCAAAAACCCTTCGTATGTTTGTTAATTCCATGTTGACGCCACAGTTTTTACGTTTCGTGATGGTAGGCGTCTTGAACACAGGCTTTGGCTACAGTGTTTTTGTGCTTTTGGTGTGGCTGGGTGCACCTTATCAGCTGGCGACAGCGATATCAACGCTGGCTGGCATTGCTTTTAATTTTCAAACAACAGGTCGGCTGGTTTTTTCAGGCGCGCCCTGGCCTCGGCTGATTCGGTTTGCGGCGGTTTACGGGCTGATTTATGTGCTGAATATTTCAGGCATTGCACTCTTGTTGCGGCTGGATGTGAATATCTACATCGCCTATGCGATGCTGATTCCCCCACTGGCCGTACTAACGTACTTGCTACACAAAAAATTTGTCTTTTAATTCGTTTCTTGGCACGTTCGATGCATCGTTGCTGCATCACCGTGTCGTGTAAATTTATCTATTGGAAAGCTCAATGACATCTATTAACTTTATTGGCGGCGAAAAAGGCGGCGTAGGCAAATCAGTCACAGCCCGTGCTTTGGCGCAATACTTTATTGACAAAGGTGTCGCGTTTACCGGTTTTGACACCGACCGCTCGCACAACTCGTTTAATCGGTTTTACGCGGACTATGCGTCGCCTGTGGTGGTTGATAGCTACGAGGGCATGGACCTGATTGCCACTGCGTTTGAAGACAACCCCCAACAAAGTGTGATTGTTGACCTGGCCGCGCAAACCTCTGCCCCGCTGGCCAAATGGATCAAGGATGCCAGCCTGATGGAGCTGTTTGCAGACATGGGTGTCACCGTCAATCTGTGGCATGTGATGGACGACGGCCGGGACGCGGTTGACTTGTTGGGGCGTCTGGTCGACACCTACGGCGCAGGCCCAAACTACGTGGTGGTGCAAAACCACGGACGCGGGTCTGATTTTGTATTGCTGCGCGAATCGTACGCCCTGCAAAAAGCCGAGGCGCATGGCGCGAATGTCATTGAGCTGCCGCGCCTGAATGATGCCTGTATGCGCAAGATTGACCAGAACAACACCAGCTTCTGGAAAGCCATCAATGACAAGGACAGCAGTGACGCGCTGGGCATGCTGGAGCGCCAGCGCGTCAAAACCTGGCTGAAGAACTGCTATCAGCTTTTTGACAAGCTGCCAGTTTAAAAACTCAAGCAGCCCGTAGCGCGTCTTTTAACTGCTGGCCAATTTCAGGCTTACCAGCAAATGGGTCCGTCGGGTTGCGGATTTGCACAATGTCTTCCATGCGTGTCTGTACCGACTTGATGGCCTTGGGGTGGCTGTAGATGTAGAACTGGTTGGCTGCCACCGCATCAAACACCCGTTGCGCCACATCAGCCGCACTGACCTTGCCTGAATAAACTGCCTTGCTGGTCATGGCCTGGCCAATGAGCTGGCTTTTGGTGGGTTTGCTGCCGCGCAGTTCTGATGGCCGATTGCGGTGGCTTTGGCTGATGCCTGTGGCTACAAAAAATGGGCACAGCACGGAGGCGCTGATCTGGTCGGTGACCAAGGACAAGTCCTGGTACAGCGTTTCACTCAGCGACACCACAGCATGCTTGCTAACGTTGTACACACCCATGTTGGGGGCATTGAGCAGGCCCGCCATGCTGGCGGTATTGACAATGTGGCCTTGCCAGGCGGCATCATTCTTGGCGGCCTCCAGCATCATGGGCGTGAAGATGCGTACGCCGTGGGCCACACCCATCACGTTGACGCCCAGTACCCATTCCCAGTCCTTGACGGAGTTCTCCCAAATCAGGCCGCCTGAACCCACGCCCGCGTTGTTAAACACCAGGTGCGGCGCACCAAAGCGTGCCAGCACCGCTTCGCCCATGGCTTCCATTTCGTGCGCTTTGGACACGTCGAGCTTGAAAGCCAGTACCTGTGCCCCGGCGGCCTGCATTTCCTGTGTGGCCGCGTCGAGTGCATCTTGCTGCACATCGACCAGCACGAGGTTCATGCCCAGCCTGGCGCCTATGCGGGCACACTCCAAGCCAAAGCCAGAGCCAGCGCCTGTCAGTACCGCCGTTTTGCCTTTGAAGTCTGTAATCATGCTTCCACTTTCTTCAGGCTGTAGCCAATGCGGGGAAAGTGCACATGCACGGCGCCCGCGCGTTCATCTGTGCGACGCAGCGTGTAGTGCATGCGCGTGGCGGCTATCAGCTCGCCTTGCGTGGGCTCCAGCCCAAAGTTTTCGCTTTTAATCATCACCTGACTGCCCAGCGCAATGCCGTGTTCGTCTTGAAAAGTGTCATCTTGCAGCAGCGCAGGCTTTAAAGGTGTTGCGGCAGTTGCCACAGCTATAGCATCGGCTGCACTGAGTTTTTCAAACGATGCATGGCCTATTTCAGCCATGCGGTCCATCCACGCCAGTACGGCGGGCGTGGCATTGAGAATGCCCGCCATGGCCGGCGTGCGGGTGCGGGTGAACCACAGCGGGTGGTAGGCAGCAAAGTCTGCAATACTGGGCGCGGCACCCAGCAAAAACGGCCATTCATCGAGCATGCTGGAGATTCGGCGCAGGTAAGACTTATACGCCGCCGTGGCATCAGCCGCAGGCATGCGCGGCATGCCTTGGCGCATAGCTTGGCGGTCTTCGGCAAAGGCTTTGGCGGCCTCAGGCGGTGCGTTGCCAAACACCTGGGCAATACCTGGTGGCTGAAAGTTGTAGGCCATCGCCGTCCAAAACAGCGTGGTGTCGGCCCATTGCGCCAGCGTACGGCCCATGCCTTTGCTGGGTTCGGGGTACAGGCTGGGTTCGGGCTGCAAATGCTCCAGCACATCACAGATCAGTGCGGTGTCGCAGTAAATGTCAGCGCCTATTTGCAGGATGGGCGTTTTGCGGTAGCCACCTGTCAGTGCCACCACATCAGGCTTGGGCATGATCATCGGAATGATCACCGACTTCCAGGCCAAATTTTTGTAGCCCAAAATCAGCCGGACTTTTTCGGCAAACGGTGACGTGGGATAGTGGTGAAGAATCAAATCAGCCATGGCCAAACTCCTTTAAATTTTTCGCAAAAACTAAATTAATTTAACAATCTGCTTGCCAAAGTTTTTACCTTTAAGCAGACCTAAAAACGCTTCCGGCGCGGCTTCAATGCCCTGCGCCACAGACTCGCGCGGCTTGAGCTTGCCAGTTGCCACCAGCATGCCCAACTCCTTTAAAGCCTCGGGCCAGACATCCATGTGCTCGGCGACGATAAAACCTTGAATCCGCAATCGGATCATCAGTATCAGCGCCGGATAGCTCAAAGGCAAAGGCTTGCCGTCGTAGCCCGCAATCATGCCGCACAGGGCAATGCGGCCAAAGGCGTTCATCAGCGGCAACACCGCATCCAGCACCATGCCACCCACGTTTTCAAAGTAGCCGTCAATGCCGTCTGGACAATGGGTTTTGATGGCTTTTGACAGTGACGCGGCATCCTGATAAATCTTGTAGTCAATGCAGGCATCAAAGCCCAGCTCATCCACCGCGTATTTGCATTTGTCTGGCCCGCCTGCTATGCCCACTGCCCGGCAACCACGCGCTTTTGCCAGCGCTGCAAACGCACTGCCCACAGCGCCTGTGGCGGCACTGACGACAACCGTCTGCCCGGCTTTGGCCTCAATGATTTTGACCAGACCGTAATAGGCCGTGACGCCGGGCATACCCACAGCGCCGAGGTAGTGAGACAATCGCACGTGGGTTGTATCGACCTTGCGCAGCGCGCCCACCTGATCAGCATTGACCACGCTGAACTGCTGCCAGCCACCCATGCCGACCACTTTGTCGCCAACAGCAAACTTGGGGCTTTTGCTTTCAACCACCTCGCCCACCGTACCGCCGCCCATCACCTGGCCGAGTGTCTGGGGCACGGCGTAGCTTTTGCTGTCGTTCATGCGGCCACGCATGTAGGGGTCGAGGCTTAAAAAATGGTGGCGCACCAAAACCTCGCCGTCTTTCAACGGCGGCGTATCGGCTGTCACCAGTTTGAAGTTGCTGGCCAGGGCCTCGCCTGTCGGGCGGTTGTCTAAAAGGATTTGCTGGTTGCTTGGCATGATGTATCCGTTCTGTAGGCTGATGGATGGTTATGAAAGTGCTTCAAATTTAATAGCTGCTTGCGCCCGTATCTATTGGGATATAGCACGATTTGATGCTTAAAAAGAATTAAAAATAGCTCCTAATCCGTCGAAATAACGCCTTCATGCGGTTTGGTGAGCGAATGGATGCTTTTAGGCCCAGTCACCAAGCGTTTGACGTATTTGAAAGTTCCGGTGGCATGCGCGCAAGCATTGCCCTGCGCATCAAACAGCGTGGCCTCAGTAAACGCCAAGGTGACCGTGCGGTGTATCAAGCGCCCTTTGCCGGTCAGTCGACTGCCATCGCCGGGTGAGGGCCGCATAAAGCTGGTTTTCATCTCAATCGTGACCACGCCCATATCTGGCTGCACGCTGCGCGCGGCGGCGGCCAGTGTCACGTCCATCAGCGTCATAACTGCGCCGCCGTGGACGACGGCAAAGGAGTTGAGGTGCTCGGGTTTTGGGGTGTAGCCAATCGTCGATTCACCGCCTTCAAAACGCTCCAGATCAAAACCCAAATGCGTAACAAACGGAATTTCAACGCCGAAAGGTATGGTCACGTCTAGCCTCCGGTAACGATAGAAACCCCACCGTCAACCGCCAAATACTGCCCGGTGATGTGCTTGCCCGCATCAGACGCGTACAACACACACAGGCCCTTGAGGTCTTCGTCGTCACCCAGGCGACCCAGCGGCGCGTGCGCTGCAAGCTTGTTTTCGCCAATGGACTTGAGCACGCCCACGGTCATTTTGCTGGGAAAAAATCCAGGACAAATGGCATTGACTGTGATATTGTGCGGACCCCATTCGCAGCCCAGCGCGCGGGTAAAATTGATTACCGCGCCCTTCGATGTGTTATAGGCAAGCATTTGCAAATCTGGCGGGTTGCCACCCAGCCCCGCGATGGAAGCCACGTTGATGATACGGCCATGTTTGCGCGCAATCATGCTGTGCTTGCCGATGTGCTGGGCCAAGATGAAATAGCCTCGAATATTGACGTTCATCACCTTGTCCCAGGCCTCAACCGGGTGATCTTCAGCGGGCGAACCCCAGGTCGCGCCTGCGTTGTTGACCAAAATATCGACGTAGCCCATACGCTTGATGGCCTCGTCGGCCAGCATGCGAATGTCTGCTTCTTTGGCGCAGTCAGCGGCTATCCAGTCGGCATCAATACCTGCGGCTTTCAGTTCTGCCGCAGCTTCTGTCAGGTCTTCGGCTTTGCGTGAGCTGAGCATGATTTTTGCGCCCGCCTCACCCAGCGCATGCGCCATTTGCAGGCCAAGCCCGCGTGAGCCGCCGGTCACGAGTGCGGTTTTGCCTGTGAGGTCAAACAGTTTTTGAATGGTTCTAGGTGTCATTTTTCTCTTTCAAGTTGAAATCAAGGCTCAGACGTCATTTTCGAGCGCACATAAATCAAAACTGCGCCCACGGCTGTCAGCACGCCACCAGCGGCAACCATGATCCAGCCGATGGCTGCATCGGTTTTACCGACAAAAATACCCATGACGACAGTCAGCAAGCCGCCAAAAATTAACGTCCAGATGATCTTGTGCAGCCGCGCCATCCGCGGGTCGGCGGGGTGATTGGCACCCGGTTTGTAAAAGCCCATTAAAAAGCCTCCTCGGGCAAGTTGGCACACAGCAGATTGCGGGTTTCCACCACCGCCAGCCAGGCGCTTATTTTTGGCAGCTCATAGGCATAAAAATAGGCTGTAGCCCCCTGAATTCCGGTGCGAGCAGCTATTGAATGTGTAGCATTTGAATTCTGTGAAGCAAGAGCCACGTCCAGCCATATCCACGCCAGCACGGTGTGGCCAAAGGCCTGCATGTAGGGTACGGCATTGGCCAGGGCGTCTTGCGGGTTGCCTGTCGCCCACGCAGATTGAGTAGCGGCGCTAACTCGCTTCAAAGCTTTGCCAAGTGCATCGGCGTGGTCTTTAAGTTCTTCTTGTTTGTCTGCTTTGCTAATCGTGGCCTGCATGCGTGCCGCCAGCAAGTTCAGCCCCCTGCCCCCTTCCATCAGCACCTTGCGGCCCAGCAAGTCCATGGCCTGAATGCCGTGTGTGCCTTCATGGATCATGTTCAAGCGGTTGTCGCGCCAGTACTGCTCGACAGGAAAGTCGCGCGTGTAGCCATAGCCACCGTGCACCTGAATCGCCAGTGAGTTGGCCTCCAGGCACCATTCGCTGGGCCAGCTTTTGGCAATCGGCGTCAGCACCTCCAGCAGCATGCGCGCGTCGTCGGCGGCTTGCGCTTCGGCGGTGTGCTGCTCATCGACCAGCCTTGCGCAGTACAGCTCAAGCGCCAAAGCACCTTCGCAGTATGACTTTTGCGCCAGCAGCATGCGCCTGACGTCGGCGTGTTCAATGATGCGGATTTGCGGCGCTGATGCATCTTTACCGCCCGGCCCCATCGGTCTGCCTTGCGGGCGATTCTTGGCGTAGTCCAGGCTGGCGTGGTAGCCCGCCATGCCCAGCATGGTGGCCGCCATGCCCACACCTATGCGCGCCTCGTTCATCATGTGGAACATGCAGCGCAGGCCTTCATGCGGCTTGCCGACCAGGTAGCCCACGGCGCCAGCGCCGTTACCAAATGGACCGCCTGCCTTGTCATTGACTGGGTACTTGCCTTCGCCGAAATTGAGCAGCGTATTGGTGGTGCCGCGCCAGCCCAGCTTGTGGTTCAAACCGGCCAGCGCTACGTCGTTGCGCACGCCGGTCAGCTCACCCTTTTCATCGACCAGCTTTTTCGGCACGATAAAAAGCGAGATGCCGCGCGTGCCGGCAATCAGCTTGCCGTCAGGCCCCGGAATTTTCGCCAGCACCAGGTG
>JAYWBS010000262.1:0-3145 GCA_043781295.1 Polaromonas sp. | reverse complement strand
TGACTTCATGCACAGCAATCGGTGCCATGCCCAAGTAGCCAGCCACCAGCTTCTCGCTGTCGGCACTGACATAGCCTTGCTCTTCTTGAACAATCGTCAGACAAGCCATTACAGCTGACTGCTTTTGGTCAGCTGGATACTTAGCGACTTCACGTGCGAATTTCGATGCTACTTGTTCAGAAATCATTTTTACAAATACCTAGATTAGCGATCGATCTCACCAAAGACAATATCCATCGTGCCGATCACGGCAACGGCGTCGGCAATCATGTGGCCGCGCGACATCTCGTCCATGGCAGCCAGATGCGAGAAGCCCGGCGGTCGAATTTTTAAACGGTAAGGTTTGTTGGCACCATCGCTCACGATGTAGATACCAAACTCACCTTTGGGGTGCTCAACCGCTGCATAAGCTTCACCTTCAGGCACATGGAAGCCTTCGGTGAAGAGCTTGAAGTGGTGAATCAACTCCTCCATGTTGGACTTCATGGATTCACGGTCAGGCGCAGCCACCTTGTGGTTGCTGGTGATGACTGGGCCGGGGTTCACGCGCAGCCAGGCAATGCACTGCTGAATGATGCGGTTCGACTGGCGCATTTCTTCAATGCGCACCAAGTAGCGGTCATAGCAGTCACCCGTTTTGCCGACGGGGATGTCAAAGTCCATCTTGTCGTACACGTCGTAAGGCTGCTGCTTGCGCAAGTCCCACGCAAAGCCTGAACCACGCAACATGGGGCCGGTAAAGCCGAGTGCCAAAGCACGTTCTGGCGACACCACACCCACGCCTACCGTGCGCTGCTTCCAGATGCGGTTATCAGTCAACAATGTTTCATACTCATCAACATAACCAGGGAATTTGTTGCAGAAGTCTTCGATGAAATCGAGCAATGAACCCTGGCGGTTTTCATTCAGCGCGTCAATCGCCTTGGCGTTTTTAACCTTGCTGACTTTGTACTGCGGCATGGTTTCAGGCAGGTCACGGTACACACCGCCTGGCCGGAAGTAGGCCGCATGCATGCGCGCGCCAGACACGGCCTCGTACATGTCAAACAATGACTCACGCTCGCGGAAGCAGTAAATCAAAATATTCATCGCGCCGCAGTCAAAACCATGCGCGCCCAGCCACAGCAGGTGGTTCAGCAGACGCGTGATTTCGGCATACATCACGCGGATGTATTGGGCACGTTCCGGCACGTCAACGCCGATTAATTTCTCAATCGCCAGGCAGTACGCTTGCTCGTTTGACATCATCGACACGTAGTCGAGCCTGTCCATGTACGGCAATGACTGGATGTAGGTTTTGCTCTCGGCCAACTTTTCAGTGGCGCGGTGCAGCAGGCCAATGTGCGGGTCAGCACGCTGGATGACTTCACCGTCCAGCTCAAGCACCAAGCGCAACACGCCGTGCGCTGCCGGGTGCTGCGGGCCAAAGTTCAGCGTGTAGTTTTTGATTTCAGCCATGCTTGACTCCACCGTAGTTCTCTTCGCGAATGACTCTAGGTGTAATTTCACGCATCTCGATGGTCACAGGCTGGTAAATCACCCGCTTTTGCTCGGGGTCGTAGCGCATTTCAACGTTGCCCGTGGTCGGGAAATCCTTGCGGAAAGGATGACCGATGAAACCGTAGTCGGTCAGGATGCGGCGCAGGTCGTTGTGGCCTTCAAAAATAATGCCAAACAAATCAAAAGCTTCGCGTTCAAACCAGTTGGCAGCGTTCCAGATGTCGTTCACAGAATCGACCACCGGGAAATCATCATCGGCACAAAACACTTTCAGGCGCAGGCGCTGGTTCAAACTGACGGACAACAAGTGTGACGAAACGCAGTAGCGCAAGCCATCGTATTGGCCATCTTTATATTCCGAATAGTCAATGCCGCACAGGTCAATCAATTGCTCAAATTTGCAGTCTGTTGAATCACGCAAAAGCATGGCAGAGGCGAGGTAATCTGCGGCTGCCACAGTAACGGTCACTTCACCAAACGCAATCTTGATACTTTTGACTTTGCTGCCAAGCACGCTGGATACGGTAGCGCCGATTTGCTCGGCCGTTGCGGGTGACTGCATCAAGCCCTCGCAATCGTGTTGGTGCGGCGAATTTTTTGCTGCAACTGGATGATGCCGTACATCAAGGCCTCAGCCGTCGGCGGGCAGCCGGGTACGTACACATCAACCGGAACAATGCGATCACAGCCACGCACAACTGAATAACTGTAGTGGTAATAACCGCCACCGTTGGCGCATGAACCCATGGACAGCACCCAGCGCGGCTCGGACATCTGGTCATAGACCTTGCGCAAGGCTGGGCCCATTTTGTTGCACAGCGTACCCGCCACAATCATCAGGTCAGACTGGCGCGGGCTGGGCCGAAACAACATGCCAAAACGGTCCAGGTCATAACGCGCTGCACCAGCGTGCATCATTTCAACCGCGCAGCATGCCAGGCCGAACGTCATGGGCCAAAGCGAGCCCGTCTTGGCCCAGTTGACCACCGAGTCGTAGCTCGTGGTCATGAAACCTTCGTTAAAAACACCTTCGAGTGACATACAAAAATACCTTTGTGTCGATCATCTTGACGCGAGGACGCTCATTCCCAGTCCAGCGCGCCCTTTTTCCACTCGTAAATAAAGCCCACAACCAGAATGGCCAGGAAAACAATGACCGACCAAAAGCCCACCGCCCCGATGTCCTTGAGCGCTACGGCCCATGGGAAAAGAAAGGCAATTTCAAGGTCAAAAAGAATGAAGAGAATGGCGACCAGGTAGTAGCGCACATCAAATTTCATGCGGGCATCTTCAAAAGCCTCGAAGCCGCATTCATAAGGGGAATTTTTTTCTGCATCGGGGCGCACCGGGCCAAGCAGACGGCCCAGCACCTGGGGCACCACACCAACGCCAACGCCCACCAGAATAAACAAAAGAACGGGAAGGTATTGATCGAGGTTCATCGTGGATTCAACTTGGGTAACTTAGGAGGCGCCGGAGTTTTGCCAGTTTGTACCAGTTTTCGAGATTAATCGCTTGCGGCAAGATGGCTGCAAAGCTTTTATCTGGTGCGGACGGCGAGACTCGAACTCGCACACCTTTCGGCACTACCCCCTCAAGATAGCGTGTCTACCAATTTCACCACGTCCGCGGTATTGTCTTGTCT
>JAYWBS010000261.1:0-9557 GCA_043781295.1 Polaromonas sp. | reverse complement strand
AACAGGAGTAGTACAAATTATCCATATCTAAAGATTATGGAAAATACCAATTTCTTGTGGAGTAAAATTATCCATATCTATAGTACCTTTACGCAAGTAAATTACCCCCTAGCCACCTTACTCAACGGTCACACTCTTTGCAAGATTGCGGGGCTTGTCCACATCCGTCCCGCGCGCGCAAGCCGTGTGATACGCCAGCAATTGCAGCGGCACCACGTGCAGCATGGGGCTTAGCGGGCCGTAGTGTTCTGGCATGCGGATGACGTGCAGGCCTTCGCTTGACGCGAGTTTTGTGCCTGCGTCGGCCAGCACGTACAGCACGCCGCCGCGTGCGCGGACTTCTTGCAGGTTGCTTTTCAGCTTTTCGAGCAAGCTGTCATTCGGTGCCACCGCCACCACGGGCATGGCGCTGGTGACGAGTGCCAGTGGGCCGTGCTTCAGCTCGCCTGCTGGGTAGGCCTCGGCATGGATATAGCTGATTTCTTTCAGTTTTAACGCGCCTTCGAGTGCAATCGGGTAGTGCAGGCCACGGCCTAAAAACAAGGCGTTCTCCATTTTGGCAAAGTCTTCGGCCCAGGCGATGACTTGGGGTTCCAGCGCCAGCACAGCACTGAGCGCCACAGGCAGGTGGCGCATGGCTTTGACGTGTGCGGCTTCGTCGCTTTCACTCAAGCGGCCTTTGCTTTGCGCTAGCGCCAGCGTCAGTAAAAACAAACCCGCCAGTTGCGCGGTGAAGGCTTTGGTGGATGCCACACCAATCTCTACCCCAGCGCGTGTGACATAGGCCAGTTTGCATTCACGCACCATAGCCGATGTGGCAACGTTGCAGATGGTTAATGTTTGTGTCATGCCCAACGATTGCGCGTGGCGCAGGGCTGCCAACGTGTCGGCCGTCTCGCCGCTTTGGGTGATGGTCACCACCAGTGTGCGCGGGTTGGGCACGCTGGTGCGGTAGCGGTATTCGCTGGCGACTTCAACTTGGGTCGAAATGCCTGCAATCGATTCAAGCCAATACTTGGCGGTGCAACCGCTGTAGTAGCTGGTGCCGCAGGCCAGAATCAAAACCGAGTCAATCTCTTTGAACACATTAAAAGCACCATCACCAAACAACTCGGGCGTGATGCCCTCCACGCCCTCCAGCGTGTTGGCAATGGCGCTGGGTTGCTCAAAAATTTCTTTTTGCATGTAGTGGCGGTACGGGCCGAGTTCTGCCGCACCGCTGTGGGCTTGCACGGTTTTAACCTCACGCTGAATGGGCGTTTGCGGCTTTTGCGCCTTGTCCAAAATCCAGTACTTGCCAAGTTGAATGTCAATCAAATCGCCTTCTTCAAGGTACACGATCTGGTCTGTCACGCCCGCCAAAGCCATCGCGTCGCTGGCCAAAAAGTTTTCCTGATTGGCTTTGCCCACACCCAAAATCAGCGGTGAACCAGCCCGCGCACCGACCACGCGGTGCGGCTCGTCTTTGCAGAACGCAGCAATCGCATACGCGCCGCGCAGTTGACCCACCGCGCTTTTCAGTGCTTCAAACAAATCACCGTCGTACAAGCTGTCGACCAGGTGGACGATGACTTCGGTGTCGGTTTGGCTGTCAAACACATAGCCCTTGGCCTGTAGCGCGGCCCGCAGTTCTTCATGGTTTTCAATGATGCCGTTGTGGACCAAGGCGATCTTTCCAGCTTTTGTGCCGACAGCCCCAGGGCCATGGCTGAAGTGTGGGTGTGCATTGTGAATAGCGGGTGCGCCATGCGTGGCCCAGCGGGTGTGAGCGATACCTGTGGTGCCTTCGAGCTTGTCGGTGTTGACTTGGCTCTGCAGCTCAGCCACGCGCGAGGTGCTGCGCGCTCTTTTCAAGCCATCGGCATACACCGCGACGCCGCACGAGTCATAGCCCCGGTATTCCAGGCGCTGCAGGCCTTGAACCAGAACAGGAACAATATTGCGGTTTGATACCGCAGCAACAATGCCGCACATGAGCCATCTCCTTGAAAATTGAATATGCAGATGCTACGGTTTTTTATTTTTTAAATGTGTTTAATATTTAACTTTTTTTGGAATTAAATTTCTCAATTTACTTTCAATGAATTTTTATTTCGTTTATATTTAATTAATGGAACAAATCAGCATAGACAGTACAGACATTAAATTGCTGAACGCCCTGCAAAGCGACGCATCGCTGAGCAACCAGGCGCTGGCAGAACACGTACATATCTCGCCACCGACCTGCTTGCGGCGCGTCAAACGCCTACGCGATGCGGGCCTGATTGAACGCGAAATTGCGCTGCTAAACCCTGACAAACTGGCCAGCATCACAGGCCACGGGCTCACGGTAATTGTTGAGATCACGCTCGACCGCCAGGGCGATGAACAGCTCAGCGCGTTTGAGCAACGCATCAACGGCGATGCAGCGGTGCAGCAGTGCTACCGGGTGTCGCCGGGGCCAGACTTTGTGTTGATCGTGCATGTGCTGGATATGCCCGCTTACCTCGCGCTAAGCCAGCGGCTCTTCACCAGCGATGCGAATATACGCAATGTGAAGGCTTTTTTCAGCGTGAAACGCTCAAAATTCCAGCCAAAAGTGCTTGTAGTCCAATAAATTCGGGCGCAATCAGCTATGGATTAAATAGCAATTTAATCAGCTGATGATCAGCTGACCAGGTCGTCAAACAGTCTTCATCAATTAGGTCTGCCCCACAGCCCAGTCGTCGGGCGGAACTGGCTCCACGCAAACCAAAAGGCTTCGTGGCTGGGCAGCTCTGTATCGCCTGCAAACGCGCGCAGCCCACCCGCTGAGCTGCGCACGTCCACCCCGGCCAAGCGCACCGGTTCTTTGGCGCGCAGCGCGAGCTGCACGGCAACTTTTGGGAACGCCAGGGGCGTACCGTTTGGGGCCGTCACGCCCAGCACCACGTCGTGTACCGGCAGGCGGGGGTCCACATCGCCGACAGGGAAAATGGGGCCGTTGTTGTCGCGGCCCCGCAGGGGGTCAAGCGGGTAGCGACGGCCTACGCCGCCGTCTTGGGCAATGATGGTGGTGTCAGGATGCGCTTTGCGCCACTCGCTCCAGCTGGTGGTAACAACCGTGGTTTGCGGCAACACCACACCGGCTTTGTGCAACGGCCCGGAGATGGCGCGACCTGTGAAAGTGTCAACTGCCGACAGGGTCGATATGTCGTACATGAATTTGTTGGAGCGCGACAGCAAGCCAGACGTGCGCAGCAGCGGGGCAAAGCCGGGTACGCGATCCGTGAAATAGGCTTGCGCCGACAAACACAAGGTGCAGTAAGGAATGCCGATTTGACGATTCCCCAGCGTGTCGTTCACCATTTCGTGCACTTCCATGATGTTTTTGGGGTAGGCACGCGCTTGCCCATTGATGACGATGCCAAACACCACCGCGCTGTCGGGGTACCACGCGCCATTGGCGGCTGTGGTGACCTTGGGCTGATCCAGGGCCGGGATGCAACCGCGTGGGCAGATTTGGCCACGCGTGGCATCCAGACGATCATCGATAAAAACGCCACCCCAGCCGACCGCGCGCCAGTCAATGGCAGAGGTCACGTCAGCAAAAAAAGGCGCCCATTTCGGCTCGATTTGCAAAAACAAGTCGCGCTTGAGTTCACGATAGCCCGGCGGGGCTGGCAAGTCCCAGGCCAGCAAGCGGTCGCCCATGGCCGTGTACGCCTCTGGCGGCAGCGGTGTGCCGGTCAAGCGCTCAAAAGCCGTGGCCACCTCAGCGGCAGAATCGCGCCCGGCAAAACGCGCCAGATCGAATAAATACCAAGCCAGGCGCGCATCACCCGAAGCGCCAATTCGTTTGACAGCAGCCAGCGGGAACTGGCGCTCTTTGAGCGCAGGCGCGACTTCTTGTAGCGCCCGCAAAACGTCAGCAGCCAGAGGGCCTGAGCGCGCGTTGGGCGCAGCCGGTATGGCGCGCTTGTCTTTGTCAAAACGGGTCAGGGTTTTAGCAGGCTCGGAGGCAACAAAGGGCTTATCAGCCTCCTTGTCTGCGGCAATGGCCGTACCAGCCAAGCCGCTGCAAAAACCCACCAACACCGCTGACATCATCAAACCCCGCGATGATGTGACCCACGGCACGCTCGACAGCCCAAATCGTTTTAAGGCGGTGAAACCAGGTGTCATCAATAAGTTCCGTTTAGGCCAAGCGTGGCAAATAAACAATTAGTCGGCGCAAGCCCTGAGTTCTTACAGTCTGAAGAATTTTTGAACCGAGCGCCAGGAGAGATTGTTTTTTTCTCTTCCTCTAGCCCAATAAATACGGGCGCGAGCAGCTATTAATTAAATAGCAAATCAAGTCACAGTTTTGATGGGTCGCTGGCAACCGTCAAGCTCATGGCTGCAAAGTCAACCGCTTTCAACAGGCTGTTTTGCTGGCGCACGACATGGCCACACGCGCTGCTTTTACTGCGGTAGGCCAGCCAGCGCGGGTCGGCCTCCAGGGCTGCACGGCGGCGTTCGCGGTCGGCCATGTCACGGTACTGCCACAGGTGAACGACCTGACTGAGCTCGCCCACCTCGGTCGTGTAGTAGCCCAGCGGCGGGCCAAGGTGCGCGGTTTGCACCGCCAGGCCCTCGGCCGCATACAGCGCAAGAAAGTCGCGTACGCTGCCGATTTTTAGCGTGTAAGTGCGCAGGTCGATCAGCATGCCGTCAAGCCGGGGCAAAGCCTTTTTCTTTGACGATGCGGGTCCAGACCTGGGTGTAGGCTTTCTCGCGGTCGGTCAGTTGCTGCTGGGTCATGTAGTCCACCGTCAGGCCCAGATTGATCAGGGTGTCACTGACCGACTTTTGCAGCAGCACTTTTTTGATCGCCGCGCTTAAAGTGTCCAGCGCAGCCTGTGGCGTTCCCTTGGGTGCAAACAGGCCGTAGTAGGGGATGTCTTCAAAACCGCTCAGACCCAGCTCGCCAAAAGTTGGCACGTCCGGCAGCGCCGCCTGGCGGGCCGAGCCCAGCACGCCCACCACGCGCAGCCTGCCAGCACGGTGATTTTCAATGAAGTCCGGTACGGCTGCTACGCCCGAGGCGATCTGGTTGCCCAGCATGTCGGCGATCATGGGTGCACCACCACGGTAAGGCACAGACACCAGATCGAGCTTGAACTTTTCACCAATCAGCTTGACCAAAAACTCTGGTGTGGAAGCTGGCGCTGGTACGCCGACAGCGCTTTTGTCTTTACTCGCTTCACGCACCCATTTCACGTACTCGGTAAACGTCTTGACGGGCGTGCCGCCCGATACTGCAAAGCAGTTGACGAATGAAGCAAACCCGGCCACGGCAACAAAGTCTTGAGCAGGATCAAAACCCGGTTGTTTGGTGACCAGCGGCAAAATCGAAATGGTGTGGTCGTGCGACAAAAACAGCGTGGTGCCATCTGGCGCAGCGGCCTTGAGCGCCTGCGCGGCCAACTGCCCGCCCGCGCCCGGCTTGTTCTCCACCACCACCGGCACGCCCAGCTCGTCTTTGAGCTTGTTGCCAAGCAGGCGGGCAGCCACGTCGGTGCTCCCGCCGGGTGAAAAGCCGACCAAAATGCGTACCGGCTTGCCAGACTGGGCGCGCACCCAGGGGCTGGCCAATGCGGCTGCTGTTCCTGACAATGCGGTGGTGAAGCGTCTGCGTGAAATAGTCATGGCGTGCCCTTTAAAAAAGAAAACTTGAAAATAAAAATTTCAAGAAATAGATTTTGCGCTAGATGGCGAAATTGTTTTCATGCCCGTAGGCGTTTTACGCTGCAAAGTCTGTGCCTGATGCTACTGCGCTAATGCACGAGCGACCAATATGCCCAGGTCGTCATCATGGCGCATGCCCAGGCGGTTGGCAATAGCCGTCGACAAAGGCGGCCACGTGGCAAACTGCGCCGCCAGCTCGGGCTGCGGCTGGTATTCAATGAGATCGCTGATATCGCGGCCCAAGTGCTGGCTTAGGGCGTGCACCAGTTCGTGCACGCTGGCACGCAGCGCAGGTAAATTCCACGCACGCTGGGCTGGCAGATGCTGCTGCGCAATGCTGGCCGCATGCAACAGGCATTCAATGCAGGCGGGCAACGACAGCAGCCAAAGGGTTGCGTCCCCCGCCACCGGGCAGGTGTAGTGGCGGCCCTGAGCCGGTTCGCGAATCAGATCGCTGGCAAAAGCAGACAACGCGGCGTTGGGAGCACTGGGCCGGGCCACGATGCCAGACAGCCGCACCGCGCGGCCATCCAGCCAGCCGCGCCAGCTATAGTCGGCCAGCAAAATCTCCAGCATCTGCTTTTGTGCGCCATAGCTCAGGGTGGGCATCAATGGCGTAGCGTCATCCACCGCGTCAGGTAGCGGTACACCGTACACGGCGATGGTGCTGGCGCACACCACGACTGGCACCTGGCCTTGCAGGCGCAAGCGCTCAAACAAAGCCATGCTGTTGCTTATATTGACGCGCAGCCCCAGTGCAAAATCGTCTTGCGCCGCACGGCTGGTGATGCCCGCCAAATGAAAGACTGTATCGGGCGCGGGCGACGTGGCTTGGGCCAATACCGAAGGATCACCGATGTCGCCGTTGATATGGCGCAGGCCTGGACTATCAACAGCCTCAAGGGCAAAGCGTAAATCCACCAGCGTCAGCGACGTGATTTGTTGGGCTTGCAAAGCAGCTTTGAGCCGCGCCGCAAGGGCTTGGCCAATGTAGCCACCTGCGCCCGTCACCAGCACATGAGTCATGCTTCTACTCCACGCGCTGCCGGTAAGAAAGCATCGCGACGTTCTGGTAACACCACGCTGACGATGGCCGATAGCTCAGCTTGGCCCAAACCCATGGCGCTGGCAATGCGCAACATCTGCTGCACGCTGGCGGTGACCGGCATGGGCGCACCGCTTTTTTGCGCTGCGGCTAGCACAGTGTCAACGTCTTTGAGCATGGTCGACAGCGCGCCAATGGACTGGGCTTGAGGCGCCACCATGCGCGGCACAAAAACTTGCAACGGCTTTGAATCGGCCCAACCACCAGCCAGCGCAGCGGCCAGTTTGTGCACATCAATGCCGCTGCGTTCAGCAAAACCCACGGCTTCTGCAATGGCCGCAATGGTGGCGGCAACAATGGTCTGGTTGCATAACTTGGTCGCCTGGCCCGTGCCACTCGGCCCCATGTGGGTGATGTTGCCTGCATAAGCACGCATGGCCTGGCAAGCGGGTGCCAAATGCTTCGCACTGCCGCCCAGCATGACGGCTAGCGTGCCCGCCTCTACACCCACCACACCGCCCGATACCGGGGCATCCAGCCAGTCTGCACCGTTAGTGGCAGCCAGGCGCTCTGCCAGCAGCCGGGTGGTGTCAGGGGGAATGCTGGAATGGTCAACCAGCCACGCCAGCCCTTTGGCCTGGGCCACGCCGTCAGGGCCAAAAACCACGCTCTCGACCGCTGCTGCATCGTACAAACACATGAGCACACCCTCTACACCCGAGGCGGCTTCAGCCGGGGTGCTGGCGATGCGCGCACCCAGCGCGGCCAGGTGCGCTGCTTTGGCAGGCGAGCGATTCCACACATGTACCTCGTGCCCGGCTGCCAGCAGGCGGCGCACCATGGGCGTGCCCATCAGGCCCAGGCCGCAAAAACCTAACTTCATGGGGAACTTGGTGTAGTGGCTACTGCCGCATCTGTCGGCTCATACGGCCAGTCGGTATTGCCCGAATGGGTGACCGCGCCTTCATGTGTGGGGCCTACCAGGCGTGCGTATTTTTCCAGCACGCCAGCCAGCCGCTCGCGTACCAGGGGCTGCCAGTGGGCGCGGCGTTCA
Source organism: Polaromonas sp. (assembly GCA_043781295.1). GTDB lineage: Bacteria > Pseudomonadota > Gammaproteobacteria > Burkholderiales > Burkholderiaceae_C > Polaromonas. Next base: position 1,770 of record JAYWBS010000261.1, on the reverse strand, counting down.
GCCAGCTCGTCGCCACTGACATGCAGATCAATGCGCGCGGCCTGTGCGTCAATGCTGATGCGGTCACCCTCGCGCACCAGGGCAATGGCACCACCCACAGCCGCTTCGGGGCTGGCGTAGCCGATACACATGCCGCGCGTCGCACCCGAAAACCGCCCATCCGTCAGCAGGGCGACTTTTTCGCCCATGCCCTGGCCATAAATAGCCGCCGTGACACTCAGCATTTCACGCATACCCGGCCCGCCCTTTGGCCCTTCGTAACGTATGACCAGCACATCACCAGCGGCATAGCTTTTTTCAGACACCACTTTCATGCAGGCTTCTTCCGTTTCAAAAACCCTTGCCCGACCTTCAAAGCGCAATGATTTCAAACCTGCAATTTTTAGCAGCGCACCGTCAGGGCAAAGATTGCCTTTGAGCACCACCAGGCCACCCGTGGGATGGATGGGCGCATTGCAATCGCGCACGATGCGGCCATCTGCAGCAGGGCAAGGTGCCAGCGCTTCAGCCAGCGTTTGGCCAGTTAATGTCAGCGCATCGCCATGCAGGAAACCGCCTTTGAGCAGCGCATTGAGCACCACCGGCACCCCGCCAATCACGTTCAGGTCACGCGCCAAATAGCGGCCCCCTGGCTGTAGGTCAGCGATCAAAGGCGTGCGGTTAAAAACCTCGGCCATGTCGCCCAACGTAAAACGGATACCGGCTTCATGCGCGATGGCCGGAATATGCAGCGCGGCATTGGTTGAACCGCCCGTGGCCGCCACCGCAGCGCACGCATTCTCCAAGCTTTTTCGGGTGACCAGCTCGCGCGGCAGTGGCCCGCCGCTGTGCAGCATCTGCATAACGCGGCGGCCCGCGCGGCGTGCCAAGGCCAGGCGCTCGCTGTACACCGCAGGGATGGTGGCCGAACCCAAAAACGACAGGCCCAGCGTTTCGCCCACCATGGCCATGGTGTTGGCCGTGAACTGCCCTGGGCAAGAACCGACCGTCATGGCACTGGTACGCTCGATCACGCCCAACTGCTGCAAAGTGATTTCACCCGTCTGGTAACGCCCCACGCCTTCAATGGCGGACAGGACGGTGTGCTCCGCGCCGTCGGGCGTGTGGCCGGGCAACATCGAGCCGCCGTAAACAAAAACCGAGGGGACGTTCAACCGCACCATGGCCATCAAAGTGCCAGGCAGCGTTTTGTCGCAACCTGCAAAACCGACCAACGCATCGTAGGCATGGCCGCGTACCGCAATTTCAATGCTGTCGGCCACCAGCTCGCGCGACAGCAGGCTCATGCGCATGCCATCATGGTTCATGGATGTGCCGTCAGACACTGACACGGTAGACATCGACACCGGCACGCCACCGCCTTCTGCCACACCCAGGCGCGCATGGTCGGCCTGCGGCCCCAGCGACTTCGAGCAAGGGGTGTTGTCACCGGCCGAGCTGATGATGCCGACCATGGATTTTTCAAGGTCAGCGTCGTCCAGCCCAGTCGCGCGCAAGAAGGCGCGGTGCGCAGCGCGCGACGGGCCTTCGGTGACCATGCGGGAGCGGTGTTTATGCAGCATGCCTGACTTTCGGTTGGTGGTTGCCGAGCTGGGAGTTTAAAACCCATCTTGAAAAACTCTTTAAATTAACAGCTCCACTGTACGCTTTGGCAAAAAAGGCACCTTTTAGGTCACTGCTGTCCGGTAAATTTCACATAAAAATCGAGCAAACGTAGACTGGGCGCGGGTTTCAAGCCGATTTGAGATTCCGGCGATTTCAAATCCAGTT
>JAYWBS010000260.1:0-9587 GCA_043781295.1 Polaromonas sp. | reverse complement strand
ATAGTTGGCCAAAACGATGGTTTTGATGTGGGGTGATTCAAGCGCGAAATTCAATGCGCCTCGCATCAAATCAAAACACACATCTGACCTGTTTGGTGCTTCGCTCAAAACATCAAAATAGGGCAGGCATCCACCTTCTGAAAAAATGATCAGGTTCTCACCTACTCGCCCAAATGCTTCAGACAAGCCAGGGGAAACGCTTCTGGCATGACTGTCCCCGATCAGCGCTGCTGTGGGGCGTAATTGCGGGTTTGTCATGCTGCGACAGTCCTCAAAACGAGGCTTGTATGCAGATTTTTTATTGCATTCAGAATGTACAGCAGGCATACCGTAGTCGCTGGTTAATCGCTCTGTCGCTTTTTGTACTGCTGCTACCGTTTGGCGTTCAGGCAAGCCTTGCCGGACATGCGTTTGATAGCCGATAAAACCAACCATTGCAAGAGCCACTGTCAAAGCCGCAGCGACGAAAGTCGGACCTCGGCCATAACGCAATGGTTTCTCAACAAACTTGTACGTTGATATTGCCAGCAAGAGACTCACAGCCACTGCGGCTAGCCTGTAGCGGATCCGGTCGTCTGTGTCAGCCATACGAACAAAGGAAAGCAGCGGCCAATGCCACAAATAAAGCGAATAGCTCAGCATGCCAAGTGCGCTGAGTGGCTTAAATGACAACAGCCAGCGATTCACCGGATTGTGCGGCCCTGCCAAAATAACTAGCGCACAACCCAGGCTAGGCAGCAGCGCGTACCACCCCGGGAAAAAACTGTTTCGTGTGACGAGGCTCAGAGCGATGGCGATTAAGGTCAGCCCCAGCAAGGAGATACCGCTTTGAATTAGATTGACGTTAAAAACACGTACACGACGTTCATCGAGCCATACCTCCGCCATCATGACCATGTTGGGGAATCGAAAATTGATGGGTAGGGTGGCGATTAGCGCTACCAGCGCCCCTATCAGCAATTCCCATACCCTGGCGTGCGGCAAAAAGAATGCAGCCGAAGCAGTACCTGTTGTCAGCAGCGTTATGCCCCAGACAAATGAAACGCAAGCAATCACAACCGTGGTCGTGACGATGGTAAAGGCTTTGTTTTGGCTCTCTCGCCATACCCATACAAGCACAAGAGGCCACGCCAGGTAAAACTGCTCTTCAATGCCCAAAGACCAAAGGTGAAGCAAAGGCTTCAAATGAGCTGAAACATCAAAGTAACCAGCTTCGCCGTTCAACAGCAGGTTGGAGCAAAACCCTGCGCCACAAGCGACGTGTGCGCCAAGCTGTTTGAACTGGTCAGCGGGCAGCGAATACCAACCCAAAACGTAAGTAGCCAGCAGTACTGCGATGAGTGCCGGGAAAATCCTTCGTACCCGCCTGACGTAGAAGTCAGTAAAACTGAACGTGCCAGCTTTCAGGCTGGACAGAATCACGCCTGATATGAGAAAGCCTGAAAGGACAAAGAAAATATCAACACCGATGAACCCGCCCGGAAGAAGGGTGGGAAACGCGTGATAAATCACGACCATAGTGACCGCAATGGCGCGCAGGCCGTCTATGTCGGCGCGGTAGTTGGTGGCAGATACTTCAGCTGGTTTTGATGTTCTTTTTTGCACGAAAGGTGTGTGGAAAACAATTGGAATTTTCATGTGACGGTGATTGGCTTGTGCGTTGATAGCAGCATTCACCTAAGCATGGTTAGTCCACCCATGTAGGGCTGCAGCGCCGCAGGAATATCAATGCCGCCCTCTTCACGCTGGTAGTTCTCCAACACCGCCACTAGTGTGCGGCCTACCGCCAGGCCGGAGCCATTGAGTGTGTGAACAAACTCATTTTTGCCTTGGGCGTTTTTAAACCTGGCTTGCAACCTGCGCGCCTGAAAGGCTTCACAGTTGGAGACCGAGCTGATCTCGCGGTAGGTGTTTTGTGCGGGCAACCACACTTCCAAATCGTAGGTTTTGGTGGCGCCAAAGCCCATGTCGCCGGTGCACAGCAGCATGACGCGGTAGGGAAGCCTAAGCTTTTGCAAAATCGCTTCGGCGTGGCCCGTCATCACCTCAAGCGCTTCGTAGCTTTTCTCGGGGTGGACGATTTGCACCATCTCGACCTTGTCAAACTGGTGCTGGCGAATCATGCCACGTGTGTCACGGCCATAGCTGCCCGCTTCTGACCGGAAGCAAGGCGTGTGGGCGGTGAATTTAAGCGGCAAGTCAGACTCGGGCGTGATGACGTCGCGCACAAAGTTGGTCAGCGGCACTTCACTTGTCGGAATAAGGTAAAGGTCAACTTGCGGGTCAAGTTCCTCTCCTCGCTGCACACGACCTTCCTGCATCACGCTGCCAATGATTCCCTTCGCTGCGCGTCCTTTTGTGGAGTGAAATAAGTCTTCTTCAAACTTGGGCAACTGGCCTGTGCCGCGCAATGAATCGCTATTCACGATGTAGGGCACATAGCACTCGGTGTAACCATGCTCTTGCGTCTGCACATCCAGCATGAAAGCTGCCAGTGCCCGGTGCAAACGCGCCAGGCCACCCTGCATGACGGTAAAGCGTGAACCTGTCAGCTTGGTGCCCAATTCAAAATCCAGCCCCAGCGGCTGACCGACATCGACGTGGTCTTTGATCTCGAAGTCGTAGGTCTTGGGCGTACCCCAGCTTCGCACCATAACATTGCCATCTTCACCCTTGCCCAGCGGCACGCTGTCATGCGGCAAATTGGGCACGGCCAGCAGCAGGGTTTGCAGGTCGAGTTGAATCTGGTCCAGCCGCGTGCTGGACGCTTCAAGCTCGGCTTTGGAACTGCTGACCTGCGCCATCACGGCGGCGGCATCTTCACCCTTGGCTTTGAGCTGGCCGATTTGTTTGGACAGCGTGTTGCGCAAGTTTTGCAGCTCTTCGGTTCGGGTTTGAATGGTTTTACGCTCTTGCTCCAGCGCGGTGAAGGCCTCCACATTCAAAAAAACTTGGGGTGACTTGCGCGCCTCCAGCCGGGCGATGGCTGTAGGTAGGTCTTTGCGCAGTAGATTGATATCGAGCATAAAAAGTGGCTTAAATCTAGTAAAAAATGACGTTTTTAGGTATCAAAAATGCCTGTAGCCCAATCAATTCGGGCGCAAGCAGCTATTGATTTAATAGTAACTGGTTTGCTGTTAACTCAGCTGATGCAGCTTGCTTTGCCCCGCGCTTGCCTCGCCCAGCGCGTCCAGCTTCAAGCCCTTGGGCAGCGGGAACTTGATGGTCTCTTCAATCCCGTCCATCTTGCGGACTGACACCGCACCCAGCGCCTTGATGCGGTCAATCACCTGCTTGACCAAAATTTCTGGCGCTGATGCACCGGCTGTCAAACCGACTTTGGCTTTGCCTTCAAACCAGCTTTCTTTCAGCTCGCTCGCGTCGTCCACCATGTAGGCCTCGGTGCCCAGCTTGTTGGCGAGTTCGCGCAAGCGATTGCTGTTAGAGCTGGTCGGGCTGCCGACCACAATCAAAATATCAACCTGCGGGCTCATCACCTTGACGGCGTCTTGCCTGTTTTGAGTGGCGTAGCAAATGTCTTGCATCTTGGGGCTGCGCACCAACGGGAAACGCGTTTTGACAGCGGCGGTTATTTCGGCTGCGTCGTCCACGCTCAACGTGGTTTGCGTCACCACAGCCAGCAACTGCGTTTGCCTTGGCGCAATGCGGGCCACATCGGCCACGTCTTCTACCAGGTGAATGCCGCTGTCTAACTGGCCCATGGTGCCTTCAACTTCAGGGTGGCCCTTGTGGCCAATCATGATGAACTCGAAGCCTTCTTTGTGCAGCTTGGCCACTTCAACGTGCACCTTGGTGACCAGAGGGCAGGTGGCATCGAATATCTGAAAGCCGCGCCGCTCGGCCTCCAGCTGAATCGCCTTGCTCACGCCGTGCGCGCTGAAGACCAGCGTGGCACCGGGCGGCACATCGCTAAGCTCTTCAATAAAAATCGCGCCTTTTTGTTTCAGTTCATTCACCACATAGGTGTTGTGAACAATCTCGTGGCGCACATAGATCGGCGCGCCAAATTTGGTGAGTGCGCGCTCGACGATTTCAATGGCACGGTCAACGCCTGCGCAGAAACCGCGTGGTTCGGCTAAAAGAATTTCTTGCGGGAGCATCGTCATAACACTCCAATCACGTTAACTTCAAAAGTCACAGGTTGCCCGGCCAGCGGATGGTTGAAATCAAACTGCACAGCATCACCCTGCCCTTTGACCTGCACCACGCTGCCCGCATACTGCCCTGCCCCATCCGGCGTGGGGAACTGCACCACATCACCCACTTTGTAGGCCTCGTCCGCATCGCCCAGCTCATTGAGCAGCTTGCGCGCCACCCACTGCATCAAATCGGCATTGCGCTCGCCAAAGGCCACGCCGGCGGGCAGCTCAAATGTCGTGTGCGTACCTTCAGGCAAACCCAGCAAATGCTGCTCAATGGCGGGTGACAGCTGGCCCATACCCAAACTCAGCGTGGCAGGCTTGCCGCCAAAGGTGTCGATGATATCCACCCCATCAGGGCCGGCCATGCGGTAGTGCAAGGTCAGGAAAGAAGAAGCTTCAATAACAGGAACGGCGATAGATTCAAGGGCTGACATAAAACTCTCAAGCTGAGCCTGGGGGCAAAGAACTGTTTGTAAACTGCCCTTATTGTAGAAAGTTAACAACCGTTCAAATTCATGCTCCTCAAAGACCTGCCCCTAGATGCCCGCCCGCGTGAAAAACTGCTGGCCCGTGGCCCCGGCGCGCTCAGTGATGCCGAGCTGCTGGCGCTGCTGCTGCGCACCGGCTTGCCGGGTAAAAACGCGCTGCAAATGGGTCAGGAGTTGTTGGGCACTTTTGGTGGCGTGGCCGGGTTGCTGCACACCGGGGCCGATGCACTTAAGAAAATCAAAGGCTTAGGCCCCGCCAAACGCGCCGAGATTGTGGCGGTGCTTGAGCTGGCGCGGCGCGCATTGGCCAGCCAGTTGCAAGAAAAAACCATGTTCAGCAACCCACAAGCCATACGCGACTATTTGCAGTTGCAACTGGGCTCCAGGGCCCACGAGATTTTTGCGGTGCTGTTTTTAGATTCAGCCCACCGCCTGATAGCTCTGGAAGAAATGTTCAGAGGCACGTTAACGCAAACCAGCGTTTACCCACGCGAGGTGGTGGTGCGCGCCCTGGCCCTGAACGCCGCCAACGTGGTGCTGGCCCACAACCACCCCAGCGGCACGGCCCAGGCGTCACGCGCCGACGAGGCCATCACGCAAGCACTGAAAGCCGCGCTGGCATTGATCGATGTGCGGGTGCTGGACCACTTCATCGTGACAGCGACTGAGGCGGTGTCGATGGCTGAACTGGGGTTGATTTAAGAAGCAGCCAAAATTTAGCCTTGAAAAGTCCCTTTTGGTGGGAATTCCCGACTATCTCATTTTCAAAAATGCTGCCGTAGGCTTGCTCATTCAGTTTCGAAGGTTTGCTTGGCGACGCGGGAGCAAAGCGAGCACCAGTCGCTAGCATGCCTACTCCGCCACGATGCCCAATGCTTTCACCAACGGCGCAAAGCGCGCGCGATCCTGGCGCATGAGGGTGTCGAGGTCGGCCGGTGAACTGGGCGTAGCCGTCAACCCAAAGTCACCCAGCCGCTTTTTCACGTCAGGCTGCATCACGGCCTTGTTGATCTCGGCATTGAGCATCGCCACCACGTCGTTCGGCGTGCTGGCAGGCGCAAACACGCCAAACCACACAGAGATGTTCAGGTCCGGGTTGAAGTCCTTGAACTCCGGCAGGTCGGGAAACACGTCCTTGGCGGCCGGGCCGCTGGCGGCCAACGCGATGACGTTGCCGGCCTTCACCTGCGGCATGGCCTCGGCCATGCTCACGATCACGGCACCCACCTCGCCGCCCATGAGGCCCTGCAACGCTGGTGACGTACCCTTGTAGGGCACGTGCGTCATCTCGATGCCGACGCGATTGGCCAGCAGTTCCATCGCCATGTGCGACGGATGGCCCGAGCCGCCGGTGCCGAAGTTGACGGACTTGGGTTTAGACTTGGCCAACTGGATGAACTCCTTCATGGTTTTCACCTTGAGCTGCGGGCTCACCAGCAGCACCAGGGTCGCCTTGCCGAGCAGCGCGACGGAGCGGAAGTCCTTCATCGGGTCGTAGGGTAGCTTCGGGTAGACGAAGGGGTTGACCACCATCACCGCGTCGGGCGCCAGCAGCAGCGTGTAGCCATCTCCCGGTGACTTCGCCACATAGTCGGCTGCGATGCCACCGGCGGCGCCTGCGCGGTTGTCCACAATGCCGGGTTGGCCGAGACCATCGGACAGCTTTTGTGCGATGGCGCGCGAGAGCACGTCGCCCAACGCGCCAGGCGGACTGCCAACCACGACTTTGATGGGGCGCGCCGGAAATTTCTGCGCCAGGGCAGGCAGACCCGTGGTGGCCGCCAAACTGGCGGTCAGTACGCGAAGTAGCGCCGTACGACGCGAGGGAGCAAGGTTGACGTATTTCAAGAGGGTCTCCGTTTTGGTTTTGGTTTGGTTTTGGTTTTAGCTTCAGGTTTCGCTATGGGAGGCAGCGCAGTTGACAGCGTTGCCGCAGTCGGAGCCGACAGCAGCAACATGGCTTCTGCCATGCGCATCCAGGTGGCCAGCAGGCGCTGGTATTCAGGGTCGGGCCCGGCAATGACCTGACGGATGCCGAAGCCGCGGCCGAGGGCGAAGGTCAGCCGCACCACATCGCGCGCCTGCGGGGCGGGGTGGCCGGCTTCGAGGAGCGCATCCAGCCAGGCCTGCTCAACGGGCAGCCGGTACTGTTGCGCGAGCCGCTTCACGTCGGCACCCAACGCAGAATCGGGGTCCACCATCATCAGATCCAGCGACATCAGGAAGTCGTCCCCCAGGAAAAACTCATTGCTGTCTGCCACCAGCAGTTGCAGCATGCGCGCGGGCGCTGCGAGTGCCGCGTCTACACGGGCCAGCGCCCGGTTCTGCGTGTTGCGGAACACCTCTTCCAGCGCCTGGAGCACCAGCATGTCCTTGGCCGGGAAGTGGTGTGTCTGCGCGCCCTTGGAAACGCCCGCAAGCTCCGCCACCTCGGCCGTGCGGAAACTCGCGTAGCCCTTTTTCTTCAGCAGCTGGATCGCCCCGTCGATGATCTTTTTCTGGGTGTGTTGGGTGCGTTCGGCCTGGGTACGGCGATTGCTGGGTGCGGCGGCGGTCTTGGGCAGCGTTTTGGGCATGGCGTCAGGTCAGGAGTGGAGCGACACCCATAGTGTCATCTCCCCGATGCCGTCGCAGGCCGCGCGGATTTCATCGCCCGGCAACACCGGGCCCACACCTTCCGGCGTGCCCGTCAGGATCACGTCGCCCGGGTGCAAGGTGTACATGTGGGAGGCGAGCGAGATCAGGTCGGGGATATCCACCGTCATCGCACCGGTCGAGCTATGCTGGCGGCGCTCGCCATTGACCCACAGCGACATCGTGAGCGCGTGCGGGTCGGCAACCTCGTCGGCTGTCACGAACCAGGGGCCCAGCACGGTGTAACTGTCTGGCGACTTGCGGTAGCTGCGGTCTTCGGTGCCGCGCACCGTCATGTCCAGCCCCAGGGTGTAGCCGGCCACGTGCGCCATGGCGTCCTCACGTGAAATCGAATGCCCGGCCTTGCCGATGACCACCGCAAGCTCCACCTCATGGTCGGTGCGTCGGTCGGGAAGGATGATCTGCACGCCCTCGGTCGGCCCGGCGATGGCCGAGGTAGCCTTGAGGAACAGACCGTAGGTCTCTGCCGGTCGCTCGATGCCCGCCAGCGTTTTGGCATGAAAGCCGCCCGGGTCGACACCCGCGTCCTTCGTGTCCTGCTGCACATGTAGCCGGTAGTTGGCCGGTGCTGCCATCACCTTGCTCGGGTTGGTGAGCGGGCTGTTCAGCCGCACGGCTGACAGCTTCAGCGTCTTCGCGGTTTCACGCGCGCGGCGCACGGCCGGCAGCAGCGCCGCCAGGTGCACCACCAGCGGGTCGCCCAGCGGCACAGGCCAGCGAACGGCCGGCAGCGCGTCCAGCGCGGCCGTGACGTCGTGGACGTCGTCGCCCTCGACCCACCCCAGGTGGTTGTCATTGAATCTGCACAACTTCATCGGAGTCCTTCTTTATCTTTCGTGTGTTTCGTGGGATTGGGCGCGGCCACCTTCCGGTTTCCAGAGCCAGTCGAGGCAGCGGTACAGGTCTTCCGTGGTGCGTTCGCGCAACTGCTGGGTGCGCACTTCGGCATCGATACCGCCGCAGTGGTAGGTATGCCAGAGCGCGCGCGATTCCAGCAGCACGCGCGACGTGCGCAGGTAGCGCCTGCGTTCAAAAGCCCGGAACGCTGCGGCCGGGTCGTCAGCATGCGCAGCCATCAGCGTGGTGAGTTCGTCCGCGTCTTCCAGGGCCATGCCCGCGCCCTGCGCGAGCGATTGCAGCGTTGCGTGAGCGGAGTCGCCCAGCAGCGTCACGCGGCCGTCGCTCCAGCGGCGGATGGGGTTGCGGTCGGCAATCGCCCAGCGGCGGTCCAGATTCACAACGGACAGCACGTCGTTCACCTCGGCCTGCGCATTGGCGCACACGCGCGCAATGTGCTCGCCATAAGCCCCGTTGTCCGCAGGCTCGACGCCTTCGGGAACCTTGAAAACAGCCACGATGTTCATCTCGGTGTGGCCCCGCAGCGGGTAGTAGATGACGTGAAACCCGTCGCCGGTAAACATGGTGACGCCAGTGCGCTTTTGCATGCGCGCAGGCGCGACCTTCATGGAGATGAGGGAGCGGTGCGCCACGTAGCCGGTATCACGCGACACGTCGTTCGGGTGCATCTGCGCGCGCAGGCGCGAACGCAGGCCGTCGGCCGCCACCAGCGCGGAGCCGTCGATGTTGCCACCGTCCTCGGTTTGCAGCGTCACGCCGACGGGCGTCTGTGTGAAGCCCGTCACGGTGGTCGCCTGGTTCAAGTCCACGCCCGGCATGGCGCGCACGGCCTTGAGCAGAATCTCATGCAAATCTACGCGGTGAATGGCGATGTAGGGTGCGGCGTAGCGCCGCTCAAACACTTTGCCCTGCAGGGGTACGCGCAGGATGCGCTGGCCGGTGTAAGCGTCCAGCAACAGCAATTCATCGGGCAGGTAAGCGGCCTGGCGCACCTCGCGCTCCAGGCCCAGTTTCGCCAGCACTGGCAAAACGTTGGGGCCGATCTGCACACCGTAGCCGATAGGTGCGATCTCGGCAGACTGCTCCAGTAGCCGCACCTTGCGCCCCTGGCTTCCCAGGCCCAGCGCGGTGGCAATACCGCCCAGACCGCCGCCCACGATCAAAACAGGTTCGACGCTCATGGGCAGGCCTGCAGATCGTAGTAGCCGCAAAAGCGCATCACGCCCTCGTCGGTCAGCGCGACGACCACCGCATCCTCATTCGCTTCGTGCACGACGCGCACGCCCAGCGGCGCGACGAACACGTCGCCGAAGGCCCAGTCAAATCGCTGCTCACCGACGGCGCTGCTGCCGCTACCGCGCAGCACCACGTGGATGGCGTTGGCATTGCGGCGAAACGGCGTGCCGCGCCAGTCGGCTTTCCA
>JAYWBS010000259.1:0-26178 GCA_043781295.1 Polaromonas sp. | reverse complement strand
AGCGGGTCCAGATCAGTAATCTTGAGTGAATAGGCAACGAGTGAGCCCGCACCCGAACCCCGGCCCGGCCCGACCGGGCAGCCGTTGTTTTTGGCCCAGTTGATGAAGTCACCCACAATCAAAAAGTAACCGGGGAAACCCATTTTTAAAATGGTGTTGATCTCAAACTCCAGCCGCTCTACATAAGTCGGCCGCTTTTTGTCGCGTACTTCTACATTCGGGTACAGGTGCGCCAGGCGCTCCTCAAGGCCTTCAAACGAGGTTTGGCGAAAGTAATCATCAGCCGCCATGCGCACACCATTGACCTCGGGCGTGGGGTAGTCGGGCAGCATGGCTTTGCCCAAATCGAGCTTTAAGTTGCAGCGCTTGGCGATCTCCAGTGTGTTGGCAACAGCGGTGGGAATGTCTGCAAACAGCGCTTCCATTTGCACGGCTGACTTGAAGTATTGCTCCCGCGTGAACTTGCGCACGCGCCGCGCATTGCCCAGTATTTCGCCTTCAGAAATACACACCCGCGCCTCATGCGCCTCGTAGTCGTCATAGGTTAAAAACTGCACCGGGTGCGTCGCCACCACGGGCAGCTTTAAACGCGCCGCCAGTTGTACCGCAGCGGGTACGTGCCGCGCATCGTCTGCCTGGTCGGCACGTTGCAGCTCGATATAAAAGCGGTGAATAAAAATGCCTGAAAAATGCAGCGCACACTCCATCGCGCGCGCATCGTCGCCCTGCACCAGCGCCTGACCAATCGCGCCGCGCTGGGCGCCTGACAGCGCTATCAAACCCTCATTAAGCTCACCGAGCCAGTCCAGGCTGATGATGGCCTGGTCACGTACCACGCCGCGCGTCCAGGCACGGGTCAACAGCTCTGATAAATTGAGGTAGCCCCGGTGGTTTTGCACCATCAGCAGCAGGCGGGCAGGCGGCGCGTTGGCATCTTTGCCGGGTACCTGCACCCACACGTCAGCAGCTATCAACGGCTTGACACCGTTGCTGCGTGCGGCCTTGTAAAACTTGACGGTGCCAAACAGGTTGCTTAAATCACTGATGGCCAGTGCGGGCTGCTTGTCAGCAGCAGCGGCAGCGGTAATCTCGTCAATGCGGTTGGTACCGTCAACGACTGAAAATTCGGTATGGATACGTAAATGGACAAACATCGCAACATTCTAGGGCGGGTATGCTGTAGATTGCCCCGAAAGCCATCACGAACTACGCAAAAATCGAATGAAAATTAAACCCTTTTTTCAGGCAAGGGAATAAATTCAGCGTCGCCTGCAACGAAACCCATCGTTTGCGCCGTCCAGTCATTGGATGCCTGCACAATGCGCTCTTTGCGGCTGGACACAAAGTTCCACCACATCAGGCGGTGCCCGTCGAGCACGTCGCCGCCCAGTACCATCAGGCGCGCTGCGGCTGTTACAGTAATCCGTGCAGTGATTGAAGGTGCAAGCAACGCCAGGGTGCGCGCGGGCAGCAACACGCCGTCAATATCAACCGCGCTGTCAATGGCATAGACCGCCAGCTCAGCGGCCAGGGGCGGCAGTTCAAACACGCCGCCGCTGGCAAGTTTGACATCCAGATAAACCGTTGGCGCAAATGTTTTGACGGGCGCGGTTTTGCCAAATGCCTGCCCTATCAGCACACGCACCTCTGCATCACCCACCGTCACTTCGGGAATGCTTGCCGAGGGTGTGTGAACGAAATCAGGCTCCACTTCTTCAAATGCCTTGGGCAGCGCCGCCCACAGCTGAATACCGTGGTTGACGTAGGTACTGCCTTTGAGCTCTTCAGGGCCACGCTCTGAATGCACAATACCGCGCCCCGCTGTCATCCAGTTGATGGCACCGGGTTCTATGCGTTGGGCAAAGCCCAGGCTGTCGCGGTGCATGATGGCACCCTCGAATAAATAAGTCACCGTTGCCAGGCCAATGTGCGGGTGCGGCCTAGCGTCATGGCTTTGGCCAGGTGCTACCGTGACAGGCCCGAAATGGTCGAAGAACAAGAAGGGGCCTACTGCCTGCCGTTGTGCGGCAGGCAGTAGGCGGCGGACGATAAACCCGCCACCCAGGTCCGTGTTTTGCGCTGTCAGTTGCAGCGCGATGGTCATGGCAAAGTGACGTTTTTAACCGTGCAGCGAGATCAGCCGCGCAGCTTGGTGGCCACTTCAGCCACGCGCTTGCCGTAGGCGGCTGCCGTGTCCAGGTCGCCCTGTGGAATCGCGCTGGCCGGGTCTTGCGGGCCGACTTGTGCCATCACGCCTGAGTTAGAACCGATGCGGTTGATCGTGCCGTTGTTCAGTGCAGGCTGACCGACCCAGATCATGCCTTGCTGCATGGCCAAGGTGATGAAATACTGGATGGTTGACAGCTTGTCGCCACTTGGGCTGGCCGAGCAGGTAAAGCCGCCAGCAACCTTGTCTCTCCAGGCACTGCTAAACCATTTATTGCTGGTGGCATCGGCAAACTTTTTAAACTGCCAGCTGGCCATGCCCATATAGGTGGGGCTGCCCATGATGATGGCGTCAGCGGCGTCCAGGCTGGCCCACTGGGCTTCAGTCAGGTTACCTTCTGCATCAATGGCGATCAGCTCTGCGCCCGCGCCATCAGACACGAACTGCGCCACGCGCTGGGTATGACCATAACCGGAGTGATAAACAACAACTACTTTTGACATGCTAAAAATCCTGCTGGAAAAAATGAAAAAACAACCAACCAAATTTAGTGCAGCTTAATGACCGCGTTTGGCATCAACGCTCCAGGCGCCAGCGCCCCACGCCGCCACAGTCAGCAAGCCACCGACAACTGCCATGTTCTTGAAAAAAGCCTGCGCTTGTGAGGGGTCAGACAGAGGATGAAAAATAAACGAGATAACAAATGTAAAGAAAGCAATACCCAGTGCGGCCCAGCGGGTCTGAAAGCCCACAAGCAACAAAAGGCCGAGGCCAAGTTCAACAGCGATGGCAATCGCAATGGCGAGTTCAGGCAGCGGTACGCCTTTGGCAGCAGCATAGCCAACGGTGCCCGCAAAGCCGCTAATTTTGCTGAAACCTGCGGGTATGAACAGCAGCGCCAGCAAGGCACGGCCAACCAGAGACAGGGGGGTTTGAAGAGAAGTCAACATAGGGAGTCCTTTTTATAAAACATTAACGAAAAATTAAAAAATGTATGGCAGTCAGCTCAAGCAGCCAGGTCAAACACCAGCACTTCTGCATCGCGCCCCTGGCGAAGTTCCAGGCTGCTTTGCGCTTGCAGCATGGCTGCATCGCCCTGCGTTAACTGTTGGCCATTGACCTCCAGATCGCCACGTACCAGTTGCACATAGGTTTTACGCGCCGGGTTCAACGCCAGCGTGGTGGCCTCGTCACCGTCCAGCAAGCCCGCGTAAATTTTGGCGTCTGCATGAACAGTAACCGAACCCTCAGCCCCGTCATTCGATGCCACCAGCCGCAGCTTGCCGCGTTTTTCATTGGCGCCAAACGTCTTTTGCTCATAACCCGGTGCAATACCTTTGACGTTCGGCTCGATCCAGATTTGCAAAAAGTGTGTGGTTTGGCCTTCAGCGTGGTTGAACTCGCTGTGCTGTACGCCCGTGCCCGCGCTCATGCGCTGCACATCGCCGGGGGGAATGCCCTTGACATTGCCCATGTTGTCTTTGTGTGCCAGCTCGCCAGACATCACGTAGCTGATGATTTCCATGTCCTTGTGGCCGTGCGTGCCAAAGCCGGTGCCGGGCGCAATGCGGTCTTCATTGATGACGCGCAGATTGCCGAAGCCCATGTGGTTTGCGTCGTAATAGCCCGCAAATGAAAACGAGTGGTAAGACTTGAGCCAGCCATGGTCGGCATAGCCGCGCTCTTGCGATTTGCGAAGTGTGATCATGGCTTGCCTTTACTCGTTTCTTTATTTGCAGGTTGATGAACAATGCATCCAATGTAGTCGGCACAGCAGCACTGGCAGTTGTTGGCATTTGATGGCATCATTCAAATTATTTGAATGAATAAACCACAAATGACCAAATCATCCATACGCGACGTACTGACGCCCGAAGCCCTAGGCCTGATGGACACGGTGCACCGCACGGGCAGCATGGCGGCGGCCGCACGCGAGTTGGGCCTGGTACCCAGCGCCGTGACCTACCGCGTGCGGCAGATGGAAGACGCGCTCGATGTGCTGCTGTTTGACCGCTCATCGCGCCAGGCCAAACTGACCGAGGCAGGCAAAGAGCTGCTGCGCGAAGGCAACCGCCTGTTGAACGAGCTGGACGCGATTGCCAACCGCGTCAAGCGCGTTGCCACGGGCTGGGAGTCGCAGTTAACGCTGTCGGTGGACAGCATTATTTCGCGCGGTACGATCATGGAATTGTGTGAGGCTTTTTTTGCCCTTAAGCCGCCAACGCGGCTGAAAATCAGGGAGGAAGCACTCTCCGGCACGTTGCAAGCACTGACATCAGGGCAGGCGGACCTGGCCATAGGTGTCGTCATGGAGCCAGGTGCCAGCACGACGCTGCAAAGCAAGGTTTTGGGCACCATCAAATTTGTTTATGCTGTAGCACCTCACCATGCCCTGGCGAAAGCTATTGAGCCAATCAGCGACGACATGATGCTCGCGCACCGGGTGGTGGCGGTAGCGGATTCTGTGCAGCGCGGCGGCGGCGTGACGATTGGGCTGCTGGGCGGTCAGGATGTATTTACCGTGCCTGGCATGCTGGCAAAACTAGATGCACAGATGCGCGGCCTGGGTGCTGGGTTTTTGCCCGAATATCTGGCCCGGCCTTACATTGACGAAGGCCGACTGGTTGAAAAAAAAGTCATGCAACCGCCGCGCTTGGTGCGAGGCAGTTACGCCTGGCGCGGGAGTGACGGCAAATCAGGGCGTGCGCTGCAATGGTGGCTCAAGCAATTGGAAAGTACCAAGACCCGTAGCGCGCTGCTTGAAAGATAGCTGGATTCGGCGTTTAGAGTACATTGATGGCAAGACCATTGCACCCATAAAAACACACCATGACAAAAAAACCAATCCCCCCCAAACCCCCCGCGCATGTTCGCCACATCGCCGTCATCGGTGCAGGCGTTGCCGGCATCGCCTGCGCACGCACACTGGCCCAGGCGGGCCACACCGTCACGGTGTTTGAAAAAAACCGGGGCGCAGGCGGCCGCATGTCCACCCGTCATACGGAGTTTGGCGGCTTTGACCACGGTGCGCAGTACTTCACGGTGCGCGATGCGCGTTTTGAAAAGGCCCTGGCTACCGCAGCACCGCTGGTACGCCGCTGGAGCGCCAACACGGTACGAATTCTTGACGAGCTGGGCCGTGTCGTGGCCTCATCACTGCCCCCGAAAGAAGCGCACTGGGTAGCTGTACCCGGCATGAGCGCACTGGTCAAACAGTGGGCCAAGCCGCTGCTTGATGCCGGTCAGTTGCACTTTGAAACCCAGGTCATGCGGATTGAAGCAGACAAGCTCTCACCCAAGCGCTGGCAGCTGCAAACCGAAGGGCCGGGCGCAACGACCCACGTGCATTCGGGCTTTGACGCGGTGGTGATGGCAACGCCCTCACCACAAGCCCATGCCCTGCTGCTGTCGTCACAAGTGGGCAAGCCCATGATGACGGCTATTGCTGATGTCAGCGTGGCACCGTGCTGGACATTGATGCTGGCATTTCCGCAAGCTGCACAACCCAATTTGTCGCACCTGGGCCCGCAATGGAACGCTGCGCGCAGCACCCACCACCGCATCGCCTGGCTGGCGCGTGAGTCGTCCAAACCCGGGCGCAGTCCGATAGAACGCTGGACCGTGCAAGCCAGCCCCGAGTGGTCGACTCGCCACCTGGAAGATGATGCAGAGCGCGTCAAAGCCAAGCTGCTCAAAGCCTTTACTGAAGTGACTGGCATACGTGCCCAGCCACCACATGCCGAGGTGCACCGCTGGCGCTATGCGCAAACCACCGAGCCGCTGGGCAAGCCTTATTTGTGGGACGCCAGGCTGGGCATCGGTGCTTGTGGTGACTGGTGCTTGGGG
The DNA here is from genome assembly GCA_043781295.1 of Polaromonas sp. Classification (GTDB taxonomy): domain Bacteria; phylum Pseudomonadota; class Gammaproteobacteria; order Burkholderiales; family Burkholderiaceae_C; genus Polaromonas. The sequence continues at coordinate 20,165 of JAYWBS010000259.1, read as the reverse complement.
CATCGAGTTGAAGACGGGTTTATTTCAGGGCTCGAGATGGCTTTGGCCGTCCTTTAAAAATTGTTGTGGCTGCGCAAGATTACGTTGGTCGTTTTGCGCCATCGCCCACCGGGCCGTTACATGCAGGTTCGCTGGTAGCAGCTCTGGCAAGCTGGCTGGATGCCAAAGCCCACGCTGGTCGGTGGCTGGTACGCGTTGAAGATGTTGATACACCACGCTGCCTGCCCGGTGCAGACCAGATCATCTTGCAGCAACTGGCTGCCTGCGGCATGCAACCTGACGCGCCGCCCGTCTACCAGTCGCAACGCGGCAGCTTTTACCAAAGCGCTTTGAACCAGCTCATTGCGCAATCGCAAGCCTACCCCTGCGGCTGCTCGCGGCAAGACATTGAGCAGGCCATCAGCGCAGCAGGCGAACAACGCGAACGGCATGGCGAGCTGGTCTACCCCGGTACCTGCCGCGATGGCTTGAAAGGCAAAAAAGCCCGTTCATGGCGCTTTTTAAGCACTTTTTATCCATCAAATTGGCCTGCAGACCAACAAATTCGGGCGCAAGCAGCTCCTGATTTAGTAGCGTCCTACATTTGCCATTGGACTGACAGAAAGCTGAGTGCGCAGCAGCAAAACGTCAGCACCGAGGTGGGGGACTTCGTGCTCAAGCGCGCGGACGGCCTGTGGGCTTACCAGTTGGCCGTGGTGGTGGACGATGCAGCGCAGGGCATCACGCATGTCGTGCGGGGTGCGGATCTGGCGGACAACACTGCGCGGCAAATTTTGCTGCAACGCTACTTAAGTTTGCCGCAGCCCCAGTACCTGCACACGCCGCTGGTGCTGGGGGCTAATGGTGAAAAGCTGTCCAAGCAAAACGGTGCGCAGGCCTTGAACTTGAACGATCCCGTTGCCGCATTAGCCCAGGCTGGACTGCACTTAGACATCGCCTGCCAGGCTGCCAACCCCGCTGAGTGGTTGCAACAAGCCGTAGCCCAATGGGCGGCGCGCTTTAAAATCGCAGCGTGACTGAACAAACCACCCCCACAGACTTTCCCCACCGCACCATCCGCAGCTTTGTCCTTCGCACGGGTCGCACCACCGCAGGCCAAGCCAAAGCGTTTGAAACCCAGGGCCCGCAGTACCTGCTGCCCTACGCGCCAGAGCTGTGCAGTTTTGAAACCATTTTCAAACGAGCCGCGTCCACCGTGTTTGAAATTGGTTTTGGCATGGGCGAAGCCACCGCGCAAATTGCAGCTGGCAAGCCTGATACCAATTTTTTATGCTGTGAGGTTCACACGCCCGGCGTGGGTGCGTTACTCAAACGGATTGAAGAGCAAAACCTGACGAACATCCGCATCTTGCAGCGCGACGCGGTCGAGGTGATTGACCACATGCTGGCTACGAGTAGCCTGGACGGCGTTCACATTTTTTTCCCCGATCCGTGGCACAAGAAAAAACACAACAAGCGCCGTTTGATTCAAGCCCCGCTGATCGCCAAGCTGGCCGCCCGCCTCAAACCCGGCGGCTACCTGCACTGCGCGACCGACTGGCAGCCGTATGCCGAACAAATACTGGAAGTGCTGGGTGCAGAACCATCGCTGGTCAACACGTCGCCCGATGGCTACGCCCCCAAGCCCGACTATCGCCCCCTGACCAAGTTTGAAAACCGGGGCATCAAGCTCGGCCATGGTGTGTGGGACGTGGTCTTCAAGCGTGTGTGAGAAAGTTGGGTGAGTAAATTTCCAGCCCACGGCCTGGCCACACGCAACGGCGTAGGCCCAAGCTGCGTCGGCTTGCCCGCGGGTCACTGGCTCACCATCACTGATTTTTTGGTCGAACGCTTCCCCGCGATTGCGCGTGACGTGTGGTTGCAGCGCATGGCCAACCATCTGGTGGCTGACGAGTTTGGCCGACTGGTCACACCGGAGCGGCCTTACCCCGGCCACATGCGCATTTACTACTACCGCGCCGTTGATGAAGAAGTGCGTATTCCATTTGAAGAGTCCGTGCTGCACCAGGACGCGCATTTGGTCGTCGCCGACAAGCCGCACTTTTTACCCGTCACGCCGTCAGGCCACTACCTGCAGGAGACGCTACTGGTACGGCTTAAAAAGCGCCTGGGCATTGACACGCTGATACCGATTCACCGCATTGACCGCGAGACCGCCGGGCTGGTGCTGTTCAGCGTCAACCCAAGCGAGCGCAATGCCTACCAGGCGCTGTTCAGAGACCACGCGGTGACCAAGCATTACGAAGCGATTGCGCCGTGGCGCAGCGATTTGACATGGCCCATCACGCGCAAAAGCCGCATCGTGGAAGACGAGCCGTTCTTCAGGCAACGCGAAGTGCCAGGCCAGCCCAACAGTGAAACCCAGATTGACGTGGTGGAGGTGAGCGGCAACCTGGCCAGGTACGCATTAAGCCCGGTCACGGGTAAAAAGCACCAGTTGCGCGTCCACATGAACGCACTGGGCTTGCCGATTCTGAATGACCGCATGTACCCACCCGTAGTTGAGACGCCGGATGATGACTACAGCTTGCCGCTGCAATTGCTGGCCAAGTCGATTGCGTTGACTGACCCGATAACAGGCCAAGCGCGGAACTTTCAGAGCCAACTCACGCTGGCGTGGCATCCCTTGCTACTGGGATGACGACACGTTCTACGGTTATTGCGCGACATTTAAATCATGCGTCGCCTTTCAGCCAAAATAACGGCTTGTTTCCCGTACAAGTCTTTTCTCTCAATCCCTACCCAGAAAGAACCCCAACGTGGCTTACTTTTCTTTTCAAAACTTTAAATCATTGCTCAGCATCGCGGCCTTGACAGCAGCAACCGCTGTGACCAGCACTGCGTACGCGCAAGCCGTGTTCAAAATCACGGCCATCCCCGACGAGTCCCCTACCGAGCTGGCTCGCAAGGCCGTGCCATTGGTCAAGTACCTGGAGCAGCAACTGGGCATGAAGGTCGAGTTCACCCCCGTGTCAGACTATGCCGCTGCGGTCGAAGCACTGGTCAACAAGCAAGTGGACATGGCCTGGTATGGCGGCTTTACTTTTGTGCAGGCCAGCATCCGCTCGGGCGGTAAAGTCATACCCCTCGTGCAGCGTGAAGAAGACGAAAAATTTCGCTCAGTGTTTATCACCAGTGATCCCAGCATCAAAACCCTGGCTGACCTGAAGGGTAAAACGGTGAGCTTTGGCTCGCAGTCCAGCACCTCAGGCCACCTGATGCCGCGCAGCGTTTTGCTGCAGGCCAATATTGACCCCGACAAAGACTTCAAGCGGGTTGCTTATTCGGGCGCGCACGATGCCACCATCGCCGCCGTGGCGGCTGGCAAGGTCGATGCTGGTGCACTGAACATCTCGGTGTGGGACAAATTTGTTGCAGACAAAAAAGTAGACCCCACCAAAGTGAAAGTAATCTTCACCACCCCCGCCTACTTTGACTACAACTGGACGGTGCATGCAGACATGCCGCTGGCCCAGCGCGAGAAGCTGACCAAAGCGTTTTTAAGCCTGAGCCAGGCCACACCAGAAGGCAAAGAAGTGCTTGACCTACAGCGCGCCACGCGGTTTGTGCCGACCAAAGCTGACAACTACAAAGGCATTGAAGCCGCTGGCCGCAACGCTGGACTGCTGAAGTAAATACCCGCCAGCCGGCCCCGACACTCACCCTTCATGAACATCACACTGGAACGCTGCAGCGCGCAGCATCCCGCGCAGCACAATTTTGCGCGTGACCGCTCACTGCCCACGCTGCGTGACTTGAGTTTGACCGTGAACAGCGGTGAGCAGTTGGCCATTATTGGCCCTTCAGGCGCTGGTAAAACCACGCTGCTGCTGATGCTGGCTTGCGCGCTCAAGCCGTCTGGTGGTGTGCTGCAAATCAACGATAGCAGCCCGTGGGCGCTGCCTGCAAAAGGCTTGAGGCAGTTGCGCGGTCAATTGTTTTTAGCGCCTCAAGTGCCGCCGCTTCCGCCCCGGCAGCGTGTCGTTACCGCCGTGCTGGCAGGCCGCCTGCCGCACGAGAGCCTGTGGGCCAGCGTACGCAGCCTGTTTTACCCGACAGACATCGCCCTGGCTGAATTTGCCCTGGCACAGTTTGACATGAGCGACAAGCTGTTCGAGCGGGTTGACAGGCTATCGGGCGGGGAACGCCAGCGGGTCGGCCTGGCCCGCGCATTTGCCTCTCAAGCCAGGCTGTTTTTGGTTGACGAGCCGCTGTCTGCCCTGGACCCAACACGGGCCGAGCAGGCCATCGAATCACTCACCAAAGCGGCAAGGGCGCGCGGCGCCACGCTGGTCACCACACTGCACCATGTGGAGATGGCGCTGCGCCACTTCCCCCGCATCATTGGCCTGCGAGACGGTGCATTGGCCTTTGACCTGCCCGCCGTAGAGGTCACACCTGAACACCTGCACCAGCTGTATGACCAGCATCTTGACGAGCTGACTGGCACGGCACCCAACGCGTATGACAGCGGCTTGACCGAGCCGCTTGCGATTCGGCCAGTCGCCATGCCATGCCGATAACGCGGCGTCCCATGCACGCTACTTTTTCAGCTTTGCCAGTCACAAGGCAAGACCCCGCCTGGCGTCAACGGGTGTTTTGGGCTTTGGCGAGCCTGGCTGCGCTGTGGCCCCTCTTGGCGCTGACCGAGTTCAAGCCCTGGCTGCTGTGGGAACCTGGTGCCTTGAAGCCCGCACTTCGTTTTGTTGCCGATTTTGTGCCGCCAAAGGTAGATGGCGAGTTTTTAGCCTTGGTCGCCCGCGAAACCTGGCGTACCGTGGCTATTGCCACCGCCGGGCTCACGCTGGCACTGTTGCTGGCCATACCGCTGGCCCTGCTGTCGGTGCGCGTGCTGTCGGTGTCAAGCCTCACGGGACGCATGGCGCCCATTCCTGCGGTGGTGCGCCAGCTCGTACGCTGGCTGATGATTGTGCTGCGCAGTGTGCCCGAGCTGATCTGGGCGCTGGTGTTTGTGCGGGTGGTGGGCTTGGGGCCAACCGCTGGCGTACTGGCGATTGCCTTGACCTTTGCTGGCATGCTGGGCAAGGTGTATGCCGAAATTCTGGAGAGTGACGACACCCACCCGGCTTGCAGCCTGCTGCGCAACGGATCGGGTAGGCTGCAAACTTTTTTGTATGCGCTGCTGCCGCAAAGCGCCGCAGAGCTGACCAGCTACACGCTGTACCGCTGGGAATGCGCCATTCGCTCATCAGCCGTTCTCGGCTTTGTGGGGGCAGGCGGGCTCGGCCAAATGATGGACGCGTCCATGAAAATGTTCAACGGCTCTGAAGTCGCCACCATGCTGCTGGTGTTCATGGGCCTGGTTTGGGTAGCTGACCGCATCAGCGGCGGGCTGCGAAAGTGGTTGGCATGAGAGCCGACATCAAGAGCGCCGCGAACGAGGTCTACAAGCTGCCGCCGCGCCTGTTTGATGCGCGTTGCAAGGCCTGCTGGTTTGCGCTTGGCGTGGTGCTGCTGATCGCGCTGAGCTTTGGGTCGCTGGACCTGCAATGGGCCAAGTTTTTATCCAGCGGGGCTTTCGGCAAAATGGGCCTCTTCCTGGCTGAACTGACCCAGCTCGAAGGCAACCCAAGATTCATTGAAAAACTACTGATGGCAGCCCTTGAGACGCTGGCCATGTCGGCTGTTGGCACGTTGCTGGCCGTGGTACTGGGCTTGGCACTGGCGTTGCCAGCCAGCCGAACCTATGAAGGCGACCCTGCGCGGTGGCGCGGCCTGAGCCGCCTGGTGCTCAACGCACTGCGCAGTGTTCCAGAATTGATCTGGGCCACGCTGCTGCTGATTGCTGCCGGCCTGGGACCGTTTGCTGGCACGCTGGCGTTGGGCTTGCATACCGCTGGTGTGCTGGGCCGCCTGTTTGCTGAAGCGATTGAAAACGCAGCGCCCGGCCCCAGCCAGGCACTGCGGGTGCGCGGCGTCAAGGAGAGCCGCGTCTTTTTATATGCGACGTTGCCGCAGGTGCTGCCGCAGCTGCTGAGCTACACGCTCTACCGCTGGGAAAACAACATACGCGCTGCCGCCGTGCTGGGCGTGGTGGGCGCTGGTGGCTTGGGGCAAATGCTGGCTTTTCACATGGGTCTGTTCCAGATGGGTGAAACCGGCAGCATTTTGCTGGCCATGCTGGTGCTGGTGGCACTCGTCGATGGCTTTAGTTTTGCCAGCCGCCGCTGGATGTCGTTGTAGGCTGGCAGCCTTGTGCAAGCAATAACCCCCCACTGAAACCACGCTCTTCGTACTCTGGAAAAAAGCCGTCGTGAATACAACCCCCACCCCCAGCTTAATACCGCAGTTCATCAACGCTGCCCAAAGCGCATCAACCGCATCCAGCACCCAGCAAGAGCTGACAGCCAGCCTGCTAAAACCAGCAGCAAGCCTGTCACCCAAGTTTTTTTACGATGCGCTTGGCTCCAAACTTTTTGAAGCCATCACCCTGCTGGACGAGTACTACCCGACCCGCACCGAAGCGACTATTTTTGAAGCGCACAACACGCATATTGCCCAAGCTGTGCTTGAAGCTGGCATTCAAAACGCCTGCCTGATTGACCTGGGTGCAGGCAACTGCGCCAAAGCCGCAGCGTTGATGCCGCATTTGAAACCGGGCCAGTACGTGCCCGTGGATATTTCAGTCGACTTTTTGCGCGAAGCGGCCAGCCAGGTGCAAGCCAGCTTTCCCGCACTCAGCATCGTGGGCGTGGGCATGGATTTTTCAAGCACCCTTGCCCTGCCGGATGCCGTGCAAAGCCATAACCGGGTGTTCTTCTACCCTGGCTCCAGTCTGGGCAATTTTTCACCCCCTGATGCGCTGCGGTTTTTGCAGCAAATAGCCGATGCCCAACAGGGCAACGCCAGCGGCCTGCTACTGGGCATTGACCTGGTTAAAGACGCTGCTGTACTGGAGGCTGCTTACGACGATGCACCGGGTGTGACGGCGGCATTTAACAAAAACGTGCTGCTCAATGTCAACGCCCTGCTGGGCACTGACTTTGACCTGCGGCAATGGCGGCACGTCGCACTTTTCAACGTGCAAGCCTCCCGGATTGAAATGCATCTGGAGGCTGCTGCTCCTACCACTGTGCGCTGGCCCGGCCACGAAAGAAGATTCACTGAAGGCGAACGCATCCACACCGAGAACTCTTACAAGTACACACTGGACAGTATGACGGCCCTGCTAAAACAAGCCGGTTTCAGCCGGGTGGAGCACTGGACGGACGCGCAAGGCTGGTTTGGCGTTTTTTGGGCTTCAAAATAGCTTTCTAGGGCCATTTTTAGCCTTTTTCAGGTATAAAAAGTACCTGGAACCCAATAAATTCGGGCGCAAGCAGCTACTAAATTAATAGCGACTGCCGGCGCACCTTCAAACCCGCGATCAAACCCGTTCAGTCACCCAGGCTTGTACCGACTTCAGCGCATCCGACAGTTTGGACGCATCCGTACCGCCCGCCATGGCCATATCGGCCTTGCCGCCGCCCTTGCCGCCTACCTGCTGGGCAACAAAGTTCACCAGCTCGCCGGCTTTGACTTTGCCAATGCTGTCAGCCGTGACACCCGCAGCGATTTGCACCTTGTCGCCATCGACTGCCGCCAGCACGATGATGGCGGTTTTGAGCTTGTCTTTGAGCTTGTCCATGGTGTCGCGCAGGGTCTTGGCATCCGCCCCTTCAAGCCTGGCGGCCAGCACCTTGATACCTTTGACATCAACGGCTTGCAGCATCAGCTCATCGCCCTGCGACGAGGCAAGTTTGCCTTTGAGCGCAGCGACTTCTTTCTCCAGGGTTTTGACGTGGTCCAGCACCTGGGCTATGCGGTTTTGCAGCTCGGCCGGGTTGGCTTTCAATGACCCCGCAGCAGCTTCAACCGTTGATTCAAGCGACTGCAAATACGCCAGCGCATTGCCGCCCGTGACAGCCTCCACCCGGCGCACACCCGCCGCCACACCGCTTTCGCCCACGATTTTGAACAAACCAATGTCCCCCGTGCGGCCCACGTGCGTGCCGCCACAGAGCTCTTTGCTGCTGCCAATGCTCAGGACGCGAACTTTGTCACCATACTTTTCACCAAACAGCATCATGGCGCCGGTCTTTTGCGCAGCTTCCATGTCCATCTCACTCGCGTCGGTGGCGGCGTTGGCCAGAATCTCAGCATTGACCAATGCCTCAATCTCGCGGATTTGCGCATCGGTGACCGGAGCGTTGTGGGTAAAGTCAAAACGGGTTTTGTCGGCATCAACGAGCGAGCCCTTTTGCTGCACATGCGTGCCCAGCACTTCGCGCAGGGCCCTGTGCATCAGGTGGGTGGCGCTGTGGTTGCGGATGGTGGCGGCGCGAATGTCGGTGCTCACCTGGGCGGTGACGGCATCACCTACTTTGAGTGTGCCTTGGCTCACGCTGCCGTGGTGGCCAAAAACATCCGCCTTGATTTTTTGCGTGTCATCAACTGCAAACACTGCACCCTCACCCCTGCCCTCTTCCGCCAGCGGGAGAGGGAGCAAAGCCGCCTTACTTGCTCCCTCGCCCCTTTGCGGGGGAGAGGGTTGGGGTGAGGGGCTCCCAGCGATGATCAAACCCTGATCCCCAACCTGCCCGCCACTCTCGGCATAAAACGGTGTCGTGTTGAGCACCACAATGCCGTTTTGCCCAGCGTTTAAGGATTGCACCGCTGCACCATCCAGATACAGCGCCACCACTTTGGCGGGTTCTTCAAGCACGGTGTAGCCCGTGAACGGATGGCCTGCCCCTGAATAATCAAGCGCCTTGTCCATCTTGAATTTGCCAGCGGCGCGGGCTTGGGCTTTTTGTTTGTCCATCGCCAGATGAAAGCCAGCTTCGTCCACACTCAGGCCACGTTCGCGGCACACGTCAGCAGACAAATCGAGCGGAAAGCCATAGGTGTCGTGCAGTTTGAATGCCACATCGCCCGGCAACACTTTTGTGTCAACCAAAGCTGTATCCAGAATCGTCATACCAATCTCAAGCGTCTCAAAAAACCGCTCTTCCTCCACCCGCAATACATCCATCACCCGCGCGCCATCGGCCTTCAAGCGTGGATACGCATCGCCCATCAGTGCCACCAGATCGGGCACCAATTTGTGGAAAAACGGCGTCTTTTTACCCAGCTTGTAGCCATGGCGAATGGCGCGGCGAATGATGCGGCGCTGTACGTAGCCGCGCCCTTCATTAGACGGATTCACGCCGTCGCTGACCAAAAATGCCGTGGCTCGAATGTGATCGGCAATCACACGCAAGCTCTTGTTGTTCAGGTCCGCCTCACCCGTCTCGCGCGATGCGGCTTTGATGAGCTTGTCAAAAATATCAATCTCGTAGTTGCTGTGAACGTGCTGCAAGATGGCAGCCAGGCGCTCCAGGCCCATGCCGGTGTCGACACATGGCGCGGGCAACTTGACCAGCGAACCATCGACCTGCATGTCGAACTGCATGAACACGTGGTTCCAGATTTCAATGAAGCGGTCGCCGTCTTCACCCGGGCTGCCGGGTGGCCCACCGGGGATGTGCTCGCCGTGGTCATAAAAAATCTCTGAGCACGGGCCGCACGGCCCGGTGTCGGCCATCATCCAGAAGTTGTCGGACGCGTATTTTTTGCCCTTGTTGTCGCCAATGCGCACAATGCGGTCAGCGGGCAAGCCAATCTCGTTGTGCCAGATGTCGTAGGCCTCCTGGTCGTCGATATACACAGTGGCCAGCAGCTTTTCAGGCGGCAGTTTGTAGACCTTGGTCAGCAACTCCCAACCCCACAGCAATGAGTCACGCTTGAAATAATCGCCAAAGCTCCAGTTGCCCAGCATTTCAAAAAACGTGTGGTGGCGCGCGGTGTAGCCGACGTTTTCCAGATCATTGTGTTTGCCGCCTGCACGCAGACAAGCCTGCACGCTGGCAGCGCGCACGTAGCTGCGTTCATCTAGGCCCAAAAACACGTCCTTGAACTGCACCATGCCGGAGTTGGTGAACATCAGCGTTGGATCATTGCCCGGCACAAGTGATGAGGACGGCACGACGGTGTGGCCTTTGGCGGCGTAAAAGTCCAGGAAGGACTTGCGGATGTCGGCGACGGAAATGTTTGGGACGGTATTGGGTGTCATATCAGTTGGAAAAATTAAGCTAAAAAGTCGAGTTTGATGCCTGAGAATTTTTTGAAATCTTTGTCAAAGCTGCCAACCGTCGCGCCATGCTCAAGCGCCAAGGCGGCCAGATGCGCGTCATTGGTTAGGTTGCCTGCGCTGCCTGCAACCAGTAGCAAGCGCGACAAAATACCTGAATGCCGTTCAGTGGGGTGCAGCAGCCGTGCCCTAGGGTGTAACAGCCAATCGTCAACCATGCCCGTAGCATCAGCCACCGACAGGGGTTTGGGCAAAATGGCAGGGTGCGTTGACAGGCGGATAAAACCAATCAAGGCCAACCAAGCCAAACCGACACCTGGTGCACCGTCAAACGCATTGCCAAGCCACAAAGCGGCCTGCTTGTGGTGTGGGCTCAAGGGATTGACTGAGTATAAAAAAACGTTGGTGTCAGGCAACTTCATGCGACTTTGCCACTTTTGGTTTTTTTGTCTGTTGCCTTTTTGCGCTTGTTTGCAACGCGCTCAAGTCGGGCGTTTAATTTTAAGAATTCGAGATTGTCCAGTTCAGCCACCAACTTGTTGGCTTGGCTGACATCAACCAAAAAGTCGCCAGTATGAAAAACCCGCTGCACATATTTTGGTATATCAACCGCGACAGGCTTGGCATTCAAAGACACAATCTTCGCCACCGGCTTGTTGTGCCGCATGATGATGACTTCTTCGCCCGCCTCGGCACGCGCCACATATTCGCTGAAATGTGTTTTGGCATCAAATAGACCGACGGCATGCATGACAACTCCTTCAAGTTGGTTGACAATTCTGGTTGAATAAACCAGATTTTACCATTTCACCCGTGGCTTTCAGTTAAACGCTATGCTTTCAGGTCATGCGCAAACTGCGCTGCCCCAAGTCGCCTTTGAAAGAACCCGCCATGGACATGAAGACCGCCCCGCTATCGCTGCTCAACGACCCCAGCCTGCTTAAAACCGACGCGCTGATTAACGGGCAATGGGTAGCAGGCCCCGCCGCAGGCGGCTCAACATCTTTGCGCTTTGACGTACTCGACCCCTCCAACGGCAACAAGCTGGCCGACGTGGCCAACCTGGGGCCGCAAGATGCAGAAGCCGCCATTGCCGCTGCCAACGCCGCCTGGCCCGCCTGGCGCAAAAAAACGGGCAAAGAGCGCCATGCCATTTTGATGAAGTGGTTTCAGCTTTTGATCGCCAACGCCGACGACCTGGGCCGCATATTGACGGCCGAGCAAGGCAAGCCTTTTGCCGAGGCCAAAGGCGAAATTATTTACGGCGCCAGCTTTGTTGAGTGGTTTGCTGAAGAAGCCAAGCGCGTCAATGGCGAGACATTGCCGCAGTTTGACAACAACCGCCGCTTGATGGTAATCAAGGAATCAATTGGCGTGTGCGCCGCCATTACGCCGTGGAACTTCCCGCTGGCCATGATTACCCGTAAGGTTGCGCCCGCACTGGCCGCAGGCTGCCCGGTGGTCATCAAACCCGCAGAACTGACACCGCTGACCGCCCTGGCCGCCGCCGAGTTGGCCATTCGCGCGGGCATCCCTGCTGGCGTACTGAACGTGGTGACCAGCACCCACAGCTCTGACATTGGCAAAATCCTCTGTGCCAGCCCCATCGTGCGGCATTTAAGCTTTACCGGCTCGACAGCCGTTGGCCGCATTTTGATGGCGCAATGCGCACCCACGGTTAAAAAGCTGGCCTTGGAGCTGGGCGGCAATGCACCGTTTATCGTGTTTGATGATGCCGATGTAGATTCGGCCGTTGAAGGCGCGATGGCCAGCAAATACCGCAACGCAGGCCAGACCTGCGTGTGCGCCAACCGCATTTATGTGCAAGACAGCGTGTACGACCAGTTTGTTGAAAAGTTCACCGCCAAAGTCAAAGGCCTGAAAGTCGGCAACGGGTTTGCTGAAGGCATCACCACAGGCCCACTGATTGAGGACAAAGCGGTTGCCAAAGTAGCCCAACACGTGGCTGATGCGCTGGCCAAAGGCGGCAAGCTGCTGGCGGGCGGCCACAAGCTGGACGGCCAGTTTTTTGAGCCCACGCTGATTGGCGATGCGACTGCCGACATGCTGTGCGCCAAAGAAGAAACCTTTGGTCCGTTTGCGCCTGTGTTCAGGTTCAAAGCCGAGCAAGAAGCCATTGACGCCGCCAACAACACCGAATTTGGCCTGGCCAGCTACTTTTACAGCCGCGACGTGGGCCGCATCTTCCGCGTGGCGGAGGCGCTTGAATACGGTATGGTCGGTATTAACGTCGGCGTGATTGCGACCGAGCATGTGCCGTTTGGTGGCATCAAGCAGTCGGGCCTGGGCCGTGAAGGCTCAAGCCACGGGATGGACGAGTACATTGAGATGAAATACCTGTGTCTAGGAGATATTCAAAAATGAACCGCAGACTCTTCATTCAAGCCAGTGCTGTCACCTCAGCACTTTTGGTTGCTCCTTTTTTTATAGCTTCTCGCGCCCAAGAACAGGTGGCTACAGGCCTAAAAGGTCCTCAAAAACGGCACAAAATCGTGATTCAAGTCAGTGACAACGACTCCGTCAAGTGGAACCTGGCCTTAAACAACGCCAAAAACCTGCAAGACGATGTCGGCGCTGCCAACGTAGACATTGAGATCGTCGCTTACGGGCCGGGCATAGGCATGCTCAAGCTCGAATCACCCAGTGGCTCACGCGTTGCAGAAGCCATGAAAGCCAATGTCAAAGTGCTGGCCTGCGAAAACACCATGCGCGGCCAAAAATTGACGCGGGACGACATGCTGCCCGCCTTGAGTTACGTGCCCGCAGGCGTGACCGAGATCATGACCAGGCAAGGCGAAGGCTGGGCCTACCTGCGGCCCTGAGCTTGTTCGAGCGCTTTTAAACGCCATTGAAGCGCACCCCCGCTTCGCAGCACAAGCCATTCAGAGAATAATGGTAAACCCTTGAATCCTGTTGTTACCGACCATTCGTATTAATACCATGCGGTCGCAACTTCCAGGCTGCTGTCTGTATTTTCACAGACTCATTGTCAGGAAGTATTAACAGGAATTCACCATGAAAAAACTAGTCCTTTCCACCTTGTGTGCAGCTGCCTTGCTCAGCGCTTGTGGGGGCATGTCAACCATGTCGCCCATGTCCGACACCAAAACAGTCATGGTGGGCGGCGCTGCCATGTTCCCCAACAAAGACATCATTGACAACGCCGTCAACTCCAAAGACCACACCACACTGGTCGCGGCAGTCAAGGCTGCTGGTCTGGTTGACACCTTGAAGTCCCCTGGCCCTTTCACGGTATTTGCACCGGTGAATTCAGCGTTTGCCGCGTTGCCTGCGGGCACAGTGGACACGCTGCTCAAACCTGAAAACAAAGCCACGCTGACCAAGGTATTGACCTATCACGTGGTGCCAGGTCGCCTGAATGCCTCCGACCTCGCCCGCCAAATCAGTGCTGGCGGTGGGCGCGCCATGCTCAAGACGGCATCAGGTGGCACCCTGGTTGCCAGCATGAGCGGCTCAAACGTCATCATCACCGACGATGGCGGCGGCTCGGCAACCGTAACCATTGCAGACGTCAACCAGTCGAACGGCGTGATCCACGTGATCAACAAAGTGTTGCTGCCAAAGTAAGCGGCTATACATCCGCCTACGCTAGCCGGCGTAAGCGGTAAACATCAAAAGCCACGCGGAACTGTATTGAGTTTCGGGTGGCTTTTTTTTGATGGGCTGCACGTCAAAGCGTGACTGCTGAGGCTGTTCTGGGAACGACAGATGACCTGCTTTTATAATCCTGTTTATTGCGGGTGTAGTTCAATGGCAGAACGGCAGCTTCCCAAGCTTCATACGAGGGTTCGATTCCCTTCACCCGCTCCATATTTCTGTCCTGTGTTTAAGGCCAGAATTTGCCATCCGTTTGCGGGATGCCCATGCGTGGTGGTGCCCCGCGCAGGAACGCTACATGCAACTCAGTCGTATCAGAACGAAAGCCCTTAAGCTGTCGTATCAATTGCTGATACGACATCGGCGAAGCTTCTATATTTGGCTTGCAGTCATCATGTCTGCGTTTTTGGTTGCGGATCTGGCATCAACGCACTTTGTGCGAGGTATGCAGAACTCAACATTCGATCTGTTGATGCGCTACCGCATACATTACCCGTTCCCAGATCGGGACATCGTGATTGTCGACATTGACGAAGCAAGTCTAAAAGTTCTGGCAAGCCGGTTCGGACGCTGGCCCTGGTCACGCGAGGTGCTTGCAAAGGCTACCAGTGCCTTGAATTCACACGCACCGAAAGCCATCGTTTTTGACATTTTATTCAGCGAGCCCGACTTGCAAAATCCGGGCGCAGATGTGTCATTCGCTCAAGTCGTGGCGGGTTCTAAAAATGTCCTGGTGCCGATGGCTTTACTTGACGAAATCGCAGCAAAGCAAACAGCGGCGAAAAATATCCCTTCGGTAACCAGCCTCAACGATGGCAGTTCAGAGTCAGGCTTGATTACAGTCGCATTGCCTTACTTTTATCAGCAGTTGCAAGCGCAGCAACTCGGTACTGACAATGCGCACCCGGATGAGGACGGCATCATTCGGCGCTTTTACCCTTTCCAGTCTCAAAACGGCTGGCGTCTGCCATCCATACCTGTTCAGGTTGCAAAAGTCCTCAATCTAAGCCCGCCAGATTCAGAAAGCATGGTACTTAACTGGCGCGGGCCTGCCTATTCCTATCGTTTTGTGTCATTTAGTACGGTGTTGGAGATGATCGAAAAAGGGGACAAGCAGCGCCTGGACAAACAATTCGCTGGAAAAATCATTCTTGTCGGCTCCACAGCGACGAGTCTTTTTGACTTGCGAACTACTCCGGTTGCCAAAATTCATCCCGGCGTCGAGATCATGGCCACCGCCATTGATAACGTTAAGAATAATGATTACCTGCGCGAGTTGCCACGCTGGTTCGTCGCGCTAGTCTCAGTTGCCTTTATGTTCTTGCTGGCATGGTCATTCCACACGCAGAGGCACGCGGCAATTTCAGATACAACGTTCATCGGACTGCAACTTGGGTTGGTGGCGATCTCCTATGTAGCGCTCAATGCGACAAATATTTATTTGGACATGACGATACCTATTACCGCCGGACTTGTTTATTTTTCTGTGGCGCGTTTGCATGCTGTCGTCGCACAGAAGGCTCAAGCCAACCGGTCAATTTATTTTTTCTCTTTTCAACAAGATGATCCCGTTTTTATAGGTGTCATGGCAGTTAAATTGGATGCATCTACAGAGCCGCGCGAGTTTTCGACGCGACTAGACAGCACTGTTTCATCATCTACCCTGGGTGCCAGTTATCTGGTCGACCTCTTTGAAGACTCTACAGTGATGAAGTCTTCATTTGCGAATATCGCGTTGGTGTATTGGATGGTATCTGCGGACGTTGAGAGCGCAGTACGCGAAGATGCGCAGCGAATACAAGTGGCGCTCGGGCTCGATTCACACTTCCAGTTGCATTCTCAATCTGTAGTTTGGCTGCCTGGTGAGCCCGTCGAAAATACCATCCGCCATCTGGTGAGTTCGGCGCTATGCAATGTCACACCCGCCCATGGTGCAGGTTGAAAATTGGCCCAATGACTTGTGCCGGATGGATTGCGCTCCGCCATATTTTTTGAAACAGTAACCCCTATTTGCTGAAAGTTCTCCATGACTTACAAACAACGACTTGTTTTCGTTCTGGCTTGTTTATTGACTTGGTCGTCCGGCGTTTATGCGACACCTGTAGAAATTTCAGGCGTTAAAGTTGAAGACCCCATCACTTTGCACGGTACAAAACTTCTGCTTAACGGCGCAGGGGTTCGCTATAAAGCAGTATTTAAAGTCTATGTGGCTGCCATGTACGTGGGCATAAAAGTCAGTACCCCGGAAGAAGTTTACGCGTCAACTGGACCCAAACGATTAAGCATCACGCTACTCCGTGACATTGATTCCAGTGAGATTGGCAAAACTTTCGCCAAAGCAATTGAGGGGCCGGCCCTGAAGGGCGAGATGGCCAGATTCATTCCAAACCTGATTGAAATGGAGCAGAATTTTGCTGCGCATGAAAAACTATTGGCGGGTGAAAACTTCACGATTGATTGGGTTCCTGGTACCGGCACAGTCCTTACCTTGAAGGGCAAGCCGCGAGGTGAACCATTTAAGGAAATTGAGCTTTTTAATACCCTGATTGGTATTTGGCTGGGCCCGTATGCGGCCGACTGGAAGCTTAGAGACGCGTTGCTTGGCAAGACTTTTTGAATTCAAAAAAGGCCTCCCAGGCTGATGTCAAGCGTCAATCAGCTGCACGCTGCCCGTTGCAAAGTCATCTTGTCCAACAGCATCATCAAGGCGTGTTTGTACAAACACCTTTGGAGCGCAGTCAGCTTGGCGGATAATTCTGGCAAATGCTTTACTTTTCGAGATGGGCTTAAAAGAGATGATCAACCACTTGATTTTCATAACCACTGTTGCCGCTATGGCAGTCGTCACTCCAGCCCAAGCGCAGCTCAAGATAAACGACGATGCCAAAGACAACGCCACTGGACTATCAGTCAGCACAAACTATGACTTCACGACTGGCACCTATGGCACAGCTTACAAGTTACCCTCTACGACGTTTTCAGTAGGCATTCTCTGGGATCTCGCTGAGAACTGGAGTTTGGACATTGATCTGCCCTATTTAAGGCAAACCAGCCCAGTCGTCGTGGGCAATACGACAGTGCGGATCGTCAGGATTGGCGGAAAACTCCTTGCCGTCAAAAGTACAAACCTTGTTACAACTTTGCAATCCAAATCCGGACAAGGTGATGTCACGACGCTGCTGACTCGCAGCTTTGATACGGGCGCTGGGCCAGTATGGAGTGTCGGTGCCAAAGTTAAATTGGCGACAGCCAGTGCTGCTGACGGCTTGGGTACCGGAAAAAACGATGTGTCCCTTCAGACAGGTGTGATCAACGACTTTGGCGCCTGGACAGTTGGTGCTACGGCTGGATATACGCTTGTAGGAAGTGTTACCGGATTACAGTTACGAAATACGGCATATCTGGATGTGGACACCTCTTATAAAATGAATGAACACTGGTCTTTAGGTGCCAGCCTTTCAATGTCCCAAGCGCCTGTGGCGGACAGCGCCGCTCCAATCTCAGCTTCGGTTTCTGCCAATTACAAGATCGGCAAAAAAAGCTACCTGACAATAAACATGTTGCGCGGGTTTTCCGACGGAAGCCCAAAATGGGGCGCTGGCTTAGGCGTGAATATTGGATTTTAAATTAGCAACTATCACAAAGAAAATGTACCATCCAATTTTGATCTTATATTTTTCAACCTCTTTGCTCAGTAAAGGCGAGAAATCATGAAACCTTGGCGCACTTCACTATGTTTAATTTTAGGAATGCTGCTGTGCACTTGGGTCTCTGCTCAAAGCGCCGGACCCGTAGTAAGCAGTGGGGCTGCCTCGTCAGAGTCCTCGGCATCACCAAAGGCACAAACCGAAACCAAATCCAAAGCCGAGCGACGCGAAGCGCATCGGCATCTTCGTACAGCGCAGCGTCGCCGGGTGAAATGATGCTTTCATCGGGCACAAAAAAACTCTCTACAGCATATTACTTTCTACAGAGCATTTGTAAGACAGCCACTGCACTCAGTATTTGCTTGGCAATATTGGCAGTGCCCAGCTTGGCTATGTCAGCAGAAATATTCGGCACGATAGAGCTTGTCGAAGGCGCGGTTCGAGTATTTGACGATCAAGGCCAAAGCCGTTTGCCTCAAGTCGATGACAAACTGTCTGAGGGTGATACGGTTGTAACAGGCCGCGATGGTGAATTGCATGTAAGGACAGAAGATCATGGTTTTGTAGCGCTGCGACCTGGTACCAGATTTCGTATTGATGCCTACTCTGCACATGCCACGGCTACTGACAAAAGTGCGTTTTCCCTTTTCGAGGGGGCTTTGAGGTCTATCACAGGCTGGATTGGCAAAGTTAACCCCAAGGCTTACTCCATCAAGACGCCAGTAGCAACGATCGGTGTTCGAGGAACGGACCACGAAACCACTGTTATCTTGCCGCCCGAGCCTGGCCAAGTTTCATTGGGAGCGCCGGGTACCTATGACAAGGTCAATCAAGGAAGTACGGTGATGAGTACTGACAAAGGAACGACTGTCGTACAGCCCAATCAAGCGGCATTTGTTGAGCATGAAGGCAAAACAGCGCCACGCGTATTGGAATCTGTTCCAGCTTTTTATAAACCCACGCAGCATGAGAAGAGAATCGAAGAGCGTCGAGACGCCTTAAGCAAAGAGGTTGATACTCATCGGGCAGCAAGGCAAAAGCAAGTTGAGGAAAAACGCCCAAAGCGTAACCCAGCTCCAGTGCGCCCACGCAAACCAACGCGCTGACTCAAGTCGCCGCTGCGTGTAAGATCGTTTGCTAAGCGGTCTTTCTTTCCGGCTATGCTGTTTCGACTCCCTTACCCTGTCTCTTAGCCACGGCCTGTTCAACTTACTATTTAAATTTAGCCGATCAGATGGGTAAAATGTATTTGTTGGATATGGCTTTTACTGGAGAACTAATATGAAAAATATGTTTCACTCAGCACAAAGGTTGTTGCGTTGGCAATTTTTGAGCTTAGCAATAGGGTTAATGCCCTTCCAGGCCAGCCTGGCCGTGACCTCCAGCAGCGTTTCCGCAGCCAGTACAGCCAAAGCCAAAGCCAAACCGGCACCAGCTAAACCTGCGGCAGTTATTGTTACCAAGGCAGCCCCCGCAAAATCGCCTAGCCCCAAGGCGACCGCAAAGCCAGTTGCTGTGTCATCTTTCAAACCAGCGGCAAAGACAAATGCCAATGGGGCATCTCAGAAATCAGCTCCCACTGCCAACCCAGTGCCTTCTACTGCCGTGTCACAGAACAAGACCGCGGAGCCGTAATATCCATCACACGGCAAACTTGAACAACGAGCGCATTGCTTGTTATTTGCACGCTGCATTGAACGCTAAAGACTGAAGAAGTTAAACCTGCCATGCGCGCCTTAAAATATATCGTTCATGCTGTCTTGCTGACATTGGTTGAGACGGCAGTTGCCCAAAGCGTTACAGCACTTGACGGTCGTTCGTCCGTGCTCTTAAAAGTAGCTGCCGAGTCGGTAGCCTCTGAGGTGCCCCTGTCTGTGGACTTTAAGCAGTATCTTCAGTTGGTTCAAAAGAACAATTTGGCCCTCGCGGCGCAAAAGTCCCAAATCGATATTGCAGATGCGCAGATCGCACTAGCGGCCTTGTTTCCTGACCCGACATTCACAACCGGGCTGGCTGCTTATGAAATGTCCCGAGACAAACTGCCAACAATCTCCACTTTTGCAGTTAACTTCACGATTGAAGGCGGACGCAAGAGAGAAGCCAGAACCGAAGCCGCGCGAGCAGAAAAAGCACGTGCCGAAGCCGATTTTGTGCGACAGATTGTTGCTGTGCAGCTTGACGCTGCCAACGCGTATATTGATCATTTACGCGCCAGAGCAATGCAAATTTCATGGAGGTCAGCGCTGCTCTTGTTAGAGCGTCTGGAGCAATACGGCCAGAAGCGACGCGATAAACCCGATGCAGTGTCACAAGTTCAACTAAGTGCAGAAAAGCTGCGCGCGCAAGCGGAACTCGATGCGGCTACTGCCGATATTTACATTTCGTCTCGAGCCATGCTGGCATTTGTGCAATCAGGTACGGCTGATTTAAAGCGGTCGTTCGAAGGCAGCGGCAGCCTCGAAATAGCAGCCCTCGAAGACTACCAGACCAAAGTACGCGACGGCCTGCGGGAAGATGTAGTGGCTGCCCAGAAAGCACTGGATGCGGCTTCCCGACGCGAGGATTTGTCGCGCGAGAATCGATCGCTGGATCTGAGCTTTAACTTGGGCGTCAATCACGCCCGGGCAGGCGAGTATTTGAGCACCCCCTTGCCACAATCCAACAGTCTGATTGCCCTGCTGACCGTTCCCATACCCTTTTCTTTGCGCCAGGATGGTGATCTTCGTGCAGCGAGTGCTGCCACCACG
>JAYWBS010000258.1:0-3166 GCA_043781295.1 Polaromonas sp. | reverse complement strand
ACATGGGCACCGCCCTCCATCAGCGAGC
This sequence comes from Polaromonas sp., assembly GCA_043781295.1. GTDB lineage: Bacteria > Pseudomonadota > Gammaproteobacteria > Burkholderiales > Burkholderiaceae_C > Polaromonas. The sequence continues at coordinate 3,138 of JAYWBS010000258.1, read as the reverse complement.
AGTTGACCAGCACGTGGGCGCGCTTGATGCGCTGGCGGGTCTCTGCCCGGGGCAAACCGCCCAGCCAGCGATAGCCAGGTGCCTGTGCTGCTGCTGCGCGCGCCGCATCAGCCAGCGCAGTATCCAGTCCATCGCCTATCTGGTCAAAATACGCAGCGCCCGTGCAAAGCTTTGCAGCTTGCATGAAGGTCAGCGGATCTTTCTCATCCCGCAAATGACCCACCATCAGCGCCTTGAAACGCTGAGTCGATTTAACGGCTGGCTTCAAGCGCGGCGCAGACTGAAAAATCACATGCGCTTTTTGTTGCAGCTCTTTTGGCAGTGCTGCCAAGCCCGCTTCTTGCAACACCACCAAATGCGTGGCCAGCTCTAAAGAACGCTGCGCATCCGCATCACTGCGAATGTCCCGGTACAAATCGGTACCTGTCAGCACAACGATCAAAGGTTTGCCCGGATGCCGCGCAGCCCAAGCATGAATTGAAGGCGCAGAACGACGCGCATGCAGGGCAATCATGGCGTTGTAATTCTTGTCATCTGCGCTCCAGCTCTGGCAGATGGAAGTGTCACAATAACTTGAAAGAAACTTCGCCCAGCGGTGTGCAGTATGCCAATTGCCATTGTTGGCCTCTCTTGAGGCCGGGCTTACCAGGACTATTTTTGACTTCAAGCAAAGAACCCTTTAATGCCAATTTTGCAACGGCCACCAGCGTCGCGGGCCAGATAGATTTGCCCAGCATGAGAAGCGGCGGCAAAGAGCTGTTGTCGCTGGCGCTGATGGATGCGCGCAATCATACGCTGCACCTTTTTGCGCAGTACCAAAAATCGCTTGAAGCGGTGAACTACGCCGTACCGCCATTGGCCATCGTCAACCCGCCGCTGTGGGAACTAGGTCATATCGGCTGGTTTCAGGAGTGGTGGATTGCCCGCAACATGCAGCGCGCGCTGGGCACCCGGTGCGAGCCAGCCCACGCGCGGCTGGCCAGCATTGAGCCGAACGCTGACCGCTGGTGGGACAGCACCCATGTGCCGCACGGCACCCGCTGGCAGCTTGATTTGCCCAGCGCCAACAGCATTCGCGCTTACCTGCTCGATACGCTGGAGAGCACGCTTGACCTGCTGGACAAGGCAGGGGGCGGTGACGATGCGCTGTACTTTTACCGCCTGTGTTTGTTCCACGAAGATATGCACGCCGAAGCCCTGGTGTACACCGCGCAAACACTGGGTTTGGCGCTTGACAAACCCATGCAACAAGCCTTCACCCCCGCGCCCATGGCCTTGCGTGAGCCCCTGCTGATGCCGGCTTGCGTGTGGCAGCTGGGTAGCAGCGACGAGGGCTTTTCTTTTGACAACGAGCGGCCGCAGCACAGCGTGCCCGTGCCCGAGTTTGAAATCGACGCCCAGCCCGTGACCTGGGCGCAATACGTTGAGTTTGTGGACGATGGCGGTTATGACCGCGAGGAGCTGTGGAGCGCCCAGGGATGGCAATGGCTGCAGGCACAGGCCAAAGGCGAAGGCCGCCGTGGCCCGCGCTATGTTGACCAGATCGGCGTAGCCAGCGGCGCAGTCATGCAAACCCGTTTTGGCACCGCCCGCCGCATGCACGGCAGCCAGCCCGCCATGCACATGAGCTGGTACGAGGCCGATGCCTGGTGCCGCTGGGCCGGCAGGCGCTTGCCGTTTGAGGTCGAATGGGAAGTTGCGGCGCACACCGCAGCCAGGCGCGGATTTTTATGGGGTAATGTGTGGGAGTGGACGGGCACCACTTTCAGGGGTTTTGAAGGTTTTAAACCCGACCCGTATATCGACTATTCACAGCCTTGGTTCGGCAATCACAAAGTGCTGCGCGGCGCATCGTTCGCCACGCGTGCCCGTATGAAGAGCCCCAAATATCGGAACTTTTATTTGCCTGAGCGGGACGATGTGTTTTGTGGGTTCAGGTCTTGTGCATTGTGAATCAATTTGCTGTATTTTTGGTGATGTTTTAGTGCTCTAGACCAATAAATATGAGCGCAAGCAGCTACTAAAAATATAGCGTTATGCCTTGCAGGACTGCCGGGACTCGCCCCGGCGGGCGACTTACTTTTCTTTGCTTCGCCAAAGAAACCTAAGGAAAAGAAAGGCGACCCGCAGTCTGGGCCGCCTCGCGGTTCCTTGAAAAAGCTGAAGGAGCCGGAAAATCTAGAAACTAGTCTGCTTCGCAGCCGTCGGACATCTAGATTTTTTAATCCGTCTCCTTCAGCTTTTTCAAGCCCAGCCAGGACGGGGTGGGGCGAAATGCGGATTCGAACTTCCTCCCTCTCCCTCCGGGAGAGGGCTGGGGTGAGGGCATCCCCGAATCCGAATCCATTTCCCCAACCCGTCCTGGCTGGGCTGAGGAGCACAGGAGGCAGCGGATCAAAATTTTTAGATGTTCGACGGCTGCGAAGCCGACTAGTTTCTAAAAATTCCGCTGACTTAGAGCACCGCAAGTTACCCTAAGCGAAGCGTAGGGACCCAGACTGCGGGTCGCCTTTTGTTTGGTTACTTTATTTTGGCGAAGCAAAATAAAGTGACTAGCCGCCGGGCTACCCCCGGCTTGGTCGCCAAATCATAATGGTCAAAACAAATAACTACCGCAGGAGTCAGACTTCATGCCACCGCCAAAAAAGTCAAACAACCAAGTTATCGGTAACGTTGGTATGTATTTCGTGTGCTATCACCTTTCGAAGATGGGATGGAATGTCATGCCGACCGCGCGAAATGCAAAAGGCATTGACATCCTCATCTACAGCCAAGATGCCATTCAAAAGCTCACGATACAAGTCAAGGCACTCTCAAAATCCAGTCCCGTACCGCTGGGCGGCAAGCTGAAAAATCTGTTTGGGGATTTTTTTGTCATCTGCCGCCGACTAGAAACCGACACGCCACAATGCTTTGTGCTGACGCCCGAGGAAGTGAAAAAACTCGCACACAAAGGGGAGAAGGACGGAAAGACGAGCTACTGGCTGCAGCCAAAACAGTACGCTACGAGCGACTACCTTGAAAAATGGGATCGCATTGGTCCTGGCAGTATTGGAAGCTCGGTCGAAGACGAACTTGAAACCTGACTCACGCCTTCAAAAACTCAGCCTTCCCCCCAAGCCAACGCAAAATATGCCG
>JAYWBS010000257.1:0-26191 GCA_043781295.1 Polaromonas sp. | reverse complement strand
GTGACCAGCGCCAAACGCAGTGGCGCGCTGCCCGACGTGCCCACCGTGGCCGAGCTGGGTTACCCCGGCTTTGAGGCCAACACCTGGTTTGCCATGCTGGCACCCGCTGGTGTGCCGGTAGGCGTGCTGGACCGCATCAATGTAGAGATCAACAAGATTTTGCAAAACCGCAGCATCAATGAAGGCTTTGCGGCCCAGTCTCTAGAGGCTGTGCGGATGGACCGCCCCACGCTGGATGCCTACATCGCACAAGAGGCTAAAAAATGGGGTGCTGTGGTGGTACAAACCGGCGCCAAGGTCGATTGATTTTTTTAACCTGTTCAAGAAAGTTTTTAACGTGAAGCTCATCAGCTACAAACATGACAACGCAGTCCGCTACGGCGTACTGCTGGGCAACAACGTGGTCGATATGTGCCATTGCATGATGGACGCGCCCGCCAGCATCAACGACTTTGTTGCCGTTGCAAGCAGCCAGGCGGGTTTGATGGCCTCCATCGCCGCACGCGCCGCGACTGCCCAGGCGTTACCACTGGCTCAGGTGCAGCTGTTGCCGTGTATTCCGCGCCCCAGCAAAATCATTTGCCTGGGTGTCAATTACCACGACCACGCGGCCGAGGGCGGTAACAAGGTTGCCGACTACCCGACGATCTTTTTTCGCGGCCCGTCGTCGCTGGCGGCGCATGGCGATGCGATACCCATCCCGGCGATTTCAACCTCGCTTGACTATGAGGCTGAGCTGGCGCTGGTGATTGGCAAAACTGCCCGCAATGTCAGTGAAGCTGACGCGCTGGACCACGTGTTTGCCTACGCCTGCTTTAACGATGCTACTTTTCGTGACTACCAGCGCAAAACCACGCAATGGACAGTCGGTAAAAACTTCGACCAGACTGGCGGCTTTGGCCCGCATCTGGTGACGGCTGACGAGCTGCCGCCAGGCTGCAAGGGGCTGCACATTGAGTCACGCCTGAATGGCCGCGTGATGCAAAGCGCGTCGACCACCGACATGGTGTTTCATGTGGCGCCAACAATTGCCATGATGTCGGCCTGCATGACGCTGGAGCCCGGCGACGTGATGGTGATGGGCACGCCTGCCGGGGTGGGCTATGCCCGCAAGCCGCCTGTGTGGATGGTCGATGGCGACGTGATTGAAATCGACATTGAAGGCATTGGCGTGCTGCGCAACACCGTGGCGGGTTTCAAGCCGTCGGCTTGACTTGCAGCCGCACAGCGTTTTCAGAAACCGACTTGGAGGTGCGGCGGTAATGCGCAAGCAACAGTTGCACCGCAACATCCGCACGGCCTTCGATGGCAGCATGGAAAAGTGCGAGATGTTCGGTGTGCTCGTTGCGGCTGCTGAAGTTGCGGCTTGCCGCCAGCTGGCGGTAGCGGTAGGCCTCAGTCGACAGCGCGGCGCAAAAATCACGCAACCAGCGCGACGGGCAATTGGCCAGCAACTGCACATGAAATTGCCGGTGCAGCGCTTCCCATTCCGGGTTGGGCACATAGTGGCTGGTGGCCAGCGAACGCGGCGTACGCGACAGCCGGTGCACCAGCAGGGCCAGGGCGTCTTCCCAGGCGGGGTTGCGCGCGGCAATCGATTCGCCAAGGGCAATGGCTTCAACCTGGCAGCGGGTGTTGGTGAGGGTGGTCAAGTCGTCCCACAGCAGCGCGGCAACGCTGAAGCCGCGCTGGTCGTTGCGGGTCACCAGGCCCTCAGCCGACAAGCGGTTCAAGGCCTCGCGTACCGGGCTGGCACCGACACCGTAGCGTGCGCCTACCGCGTCAACCTTGAGCTTTTGATCGGGCTTCAGGTCGCCATGAAGGATGTCGGTGCGCAAAGCGTCGTACACCGCACTGGCGCGGGTGGTGCCTGTGGCTTCAAGGGCCTGGTTGGCTAAAGCGGGTTTGCGTGGCATGAATAGGTTCGCGTAGCGTTAACGGGTTTGGGTAACGTCATCAAATTAAATATAAGTTTTATCGATTATTTTAAAGTGAAGAGAAAAATACGAAAAATTTCAGCCAGCCCCAAGACAACTTGCGTTGCCAGCTGAAAGTTGAGGCCGATGGCTGCTTTGAGCTGGTCACGACACGCCCCCAGCCGTATCTGCTGCCCACCGATGGCCCGGTGGGTGAGCTGCTGCGCACGTCGCACCGTAACGCCTGGCCTGAAAACGATCTGGAGGTGGCGCGCCGCTACCAGTTGCCCACCAACTATCTGGCGGTGGACTTGCCCGTCAGGCTGGCACTGGCGGATTGATACGCACACCTTGCCCAGGCCAAGGCGTCAATCCTTAAACGATGCGCTTTGCTTTGCCATAAACGCCATCAGCGTACGGTTAAAAACCTCGGGCTGTTCGATGTTGGCAATGTGCGCGGCATCTTTGATCAGCACAAGCTGCGAGTTCGGCAAGTGGTCGTGGATCTGACGCGCCATTGCTGGCGGTGTGCCATGGTCTTCCTCGCCCACCATCACCAGTACCGGGCAAGTAATTTCATGCAAACGGTCCAGCGTGTCGATCTTGCTGATGGCGGCGCAGCAGCCGCAAAAACCGTTCACGGGCGTGGCCAATATGCCAGATGCTATGCGGGCCACCACTTCGGGTTGTCGGGCGATAAAGCCGGTGGTGAACCAGCGTGCCAACGTGCCTTCTACCAGGGCACCCATACCCTGGCTTTGCGCCATCGCGATGCGCTCTCCCCACATGACATCAGCATTGGGCGCACGGCGGCTGGTCGTGTCTGCCAGCACCAAACTGGCAACGATGCCAGGGTGTTCAAGCGCATAGGTTTGTCCAATCATGCCGCCCATCGAGATGCCCATCCAGTGCGTACGGGTGATGCCCAAGTGCTGGAACAGGCCATGCGCGTCATCTGCCAATTGCGCCAGGGTGTAGGGGCCGGGCGGCGCGGTGGTTTGACCGTGACCACGCGTGTCGTAGCGCAGCACACGGTAGTTTTTGGATAACAAGTCGGCTTGCTCGTCCCACATGGCGCTGTCGCAGGCCAGCGAATGCGCCAGCGTGATCCACAGGCCATCGCCCTCGATGGTGTAGTGAACGTCGATGTCCCCAATGCGGGTGGTTGCGGAGGTTTTCATAAGTTGATGGATTTATTCGAATGGGTATTGACTGCTTTGACCGGGAGGGTGATGCGACTCACCCATGCAATTTAGTTTATCAAATGCTTACCGACTGCCAGTTGAGTGCCGACATAAAAAGTGGGCCATGAGTTGACATGCTGCAAGTGATGACTATAATTTAGCAATTGATAAATATAAGCTGATGCCATTACGCCATTACCTTCGACTCATGTGTAGGGAATCAAAATGAAATTGAGCAACAGCCATGATGAGATTGACCTCCTGGACCTGCGCCGTGCGTTTGGCCGTTTTGGCACAGGCGTCACGGTGATCACCACCAGCACAACCGATGGCGCGCGCGCGGGGGTGACAGCCAATTCGTTCAACACCGTGTCACTGGACCCGCCTATCGTGCTTTGGAGCCTGGCTGGCACTTCCCCCAGTTTGGAGATATTTCGCACCAGTGGGCACTTTGCTGTCAATGTGCTGGCGCTTGAGCAGATTGAGTTGTCGCGCAAATTTTCTCGCGTCTCGGAGGATAAATTTGCGGGTGTGGCGTTTACTGACGGACTTCAAGGCGCGCCCCTGCTGGCAGATTGCGCGGCAACCATCGAATGTGCTGTGACGAATGAACACGTCGTTGGCGACCATGTCCTTTTTTTGGGGCGGGTTGTGCGCTATGCGCATGCCAATGCTGCTCCCTTGTTGTTCTTTAACGGCAAATATATTCAAGGCGCAGACCTGGATGTGCCTCTTTCTGCGCAGCCCTTGTCGCGCGCTTCGTCTGCGCTGATAGCGCAGAGCGTCTGATTTTTATTTTTCACATAAGGAAAAACATGAAACTCGGAACGTTCATGATGCCTCTGCATCCTCCCGGCCGCAACATAGCCGAAACCTTGGCGGAAGACCGTGAAGCGGTGTTGTTGGCCGACAAGCTTGGGTATTGCGAGGCCTATGTAGGCGAGCATGTGACCGATGCGGCCGAGACGGTCACATCGTCCATGATGTTTTTGGCCAGCTTGGCGCATGAGACAAAAAACATCATGCTGGGTACGGGCACCATCAACCTGCCTAACAGCCACCCTGCCAACGTAGCGGCGCAGGCCGCCATGCTCGACCATATGCTGAAAGGCCGTTTCATCATGGGCATCAGTCCTGGTGGGTTGATGTCGGATGCCGAGGTGTTTGGAAGCTTTGATAAAAACCGCAATGAAATGTTTGTCGAGTCGATCAACACCGTGCTCAAGATCTGGGAATCCGAGCCGCCTTACAACATCGAAGGCAAGTACTGGAATGTGTCGGTAGCCAAAACCATGATTCCCGAAATTGGCCAGGGTTTCATCATGAAACCATTTCAAAAGCCACACCCCTTGATTGTGGGCACGGCTGTGGCACCCTTTTCCCAAGGTGTGACAGAGATGGCCAAACGCGGCTGGCAGCCAATTTCGGCCAACTTTTTGATGCCTGAATGGGTGAAAACCCACTGGCCAAAATACGTCGAGGGCCGTGAGGCAGTAGGCGCTGTGGCATCGCCCTCCGAATGGCGCGTGGCTAAAAGTATTTTTGTGGCCGATGATGAAGCCACCGCCAAGCGCTATGCCCATGGCGCAGACGGTCCTTATTATTTTTATTTCAAACAGCTGGTGCGCAAACTGGTGGGCGCTGGGGGGCGCGGCAACCTGTTCAAGACCGACCCGGATATGCCCAACGAAGCCATCACGCCAGATTATGTGAGCCAGAGATTGGTGCTGGCCGGTACAGTGGATTCTGTCGTCGCCCAGCTGTTGGCGTTTCGCGATCAAGTGGGCGACTTTGGCACCTTGCTGTATGCGTGCCATGACTGGATGGACCCAGCCTTGGCCAAACGCTCGATGCAGCTGATGGCAGAACAAGTGATGCCGCGCGTGAATGCGGCTATTGGCAAGTAACTCGGTAGGGACACAAAATTTTTATGGCAACTGTCAACAACAAAAAAACCAGCGCAACATCCTCATCAGCCCCACCTATTGCCGTGGGTGTGGTTGGGCTGGGCATCATGGGCTCCGCTATCTCGCTTAACCTGGTCAAGGCTGGGTTGACTGTCTACGGGTACGATCCGGTCGCCAAGGCTTGCGCGCGTTTGAAGAAGGATGGTGGCACGCCTTGCAAATCAGTCACCGATATGGCGGCGCGTTGCAGCCATGTTGTGCTTTCCCTGCCGAGTGAGGCGGCATTGGATGTGGTGTGCGCCGAATTGATTGCCGCCAGACCTAAAGGCATGGTCGTTGCCGAGTGCAGCACCTTGCCAGAAAACGCCAAAATGCGCGCGCACGCTTTGTTGGCCAAACACAAAATTACCCTGCTCGATTGCCCTTTGTCAGGCACGGGTGCGCAAGCCATCACACGTGATCTGGCGGTGTACGCCAGCGGCGATGGCAAAGCCATCAAAGCATTTGCGCCCGTGTTTGACGGTTTTGCCCGCGCCTGCTACGAAGTGGGCGGTTTTGGCAACGGCATGCGCATGAAGCTGGTGGCCAATTTATTGGTGGCTATCCATAACGTGTCAACAGCAGAAGCCATTTTGATGGGCGTACGTTCAGGGCTGGATGCCGGCACGGTGGTCAAGGTGATTGCCGATGGTGCAGGTGGTTCGCGCATGTTCCAGGTGCGTGGCCCGGCCATGGTCAAACGCAGTTGGGGCGAAGCCACGATGAAGGTATCGACCTGGCAAAAAGACATGCGCCTGATCAACGACGCGCTGTTAGCCAGCGACACTGCCTCGCCTCTTTTCGCCACCACCATGCCCATCTACAACGCCGCCATGGCGCTCGGCCACGGCTCGGATGACACCGCCGCTGTGTACTCGGTGCTGGAGCACATGATGGGGGTTGCAGGCAAACCCAAAACTCCACCCAAGACCCCACCAAAAACTCATACCAAGGCGCGAAAAAAGAACTGATTTGCTATTAATTTAGTAGCTTCTTGCGCCAGATTCTATTGGGTTTGCTGCTTAATATAACTCTGGGGTACACCGTTTTGGCTCCCACCAAAAAGTTATCAACGGCAAGCCCTACGTTGGTCATAAAGTTCACAGGAATTTTAATTTGGTAGACGTGATGGCGTACGGCAAAGTAGAAGATACCGCCGTGCAAGCTCCAAAAAAATTCCATTTCTTCGCTGGATACAGGGGTGTCCTGATCTTTTATACCGCAGTACAGGCGCAGCTCGCGGCAGATGACAGGCATGAGTTCACGACGGATGAGCTTGATATAGCGCTGATTGAGTGAGGGGGCCGACAGGCCCGCGTACATGTAGATGCGGATCCAGTCGGGGCGGTACGTGGCAGCGGAATATTGGCGGTAAAACTCAAGCAGACGGTCACGCAAGGGCATGCTGCGGTCTTGCAGCAGCGTCAGCCACTCAGGGTTCCAGCGGCCTTCAAACACGGTTTGGTAGACCCGGTCTACCAGCGCCTGTTTGTTGGCAAAGTACCGGTACAACAAGGGTTGGGTGATACCCAGGCGCTTGGACAGTTCGCGGGTTTGACCAGAAAAGCCCACCTCAGCGAAATAGGCGATCGCGCCCTGGATGATTTGCTGCTCGCGCTCGGCAGGGGAAAGGCGGGTTTTGGGTAGCGCCTTGGTTTTAGACAAAGGTTTAGTGCTCACATGGATGCTGCCGTTGGTGGCACCTGCGCCCGGTACCCATCGTTTGTCTGTGCGCCAGTGCGAACATCCACACCTTGTTCGGATTGTACGTAAGCCGGCAGTCGCTCAAACGTGTTGATAGGCTGCAGTGCGGCAGCGCTGCCAGCGCAAGATGCTGGACTATTCCCCCTTGATGTTGTTGTCCGTCACCAGCTTGGCGTATTTGGCATGCTCTGCGGCCAGGAAGGTCTTGAACTCGTCCGCTGTACTGGCCTGTGCTTCTACGCCCAGTCCGGCAAAGCGTTCCTTCAGGTCGGGGTCGGCCATCACCTTCACCAGCGCGGTATGTAGGGTGTCGACAACTGCCTTTGGCGTACCCATAGGCACAAACACGCCCCACCAGTTTTCCGCGACCAAGCCATTCAAGCCCGCCTCGGCGAAGGTAGGAACATCGGGCGACATGGGCGAGCGCTTGGCACTGGTGATGGCCAAGGCGCGCAGTTTGCCAGACTTGATGTGCTGCGACACGGGCAGCGCGTCTGACACCATCATGTTCAGGTGGCCTGCCAGCAGGTCGTTCACTGCCTGGCCACCGCCCTTGTAAGGTACGCCCGTCATTTTTATACCCGCTTGGCGCATGATGAGTTCGCCACCCAGATGGGCCATGCTGCCCGGTCCGCTGGTACCAAAATTCAGCGTATTGGGTTTTTCGCGTGCAGCGGCTAAAAGCTCGGCCAAAGTTTTGTAAGGCGAGCTGGACGGCACCACCAAAATGTTAGGGCCAGTCGCCGTTAAGGAAACGGGAATAAAGTCCTTCTCCATGTTGTAGGGCACTTTGGTAATCAGGGGGTTGACTGAAGCCGGGCCCAGGTTACCCACCACAAAGGTGTAGCCGTCGGCTGGCTGGCGCGCGGTAAATTCCATGCCAATCGAGCCCGCCGCGCCCGGCTTGCTTTCAATGATGACCGGCTGCCCCCAAAGCACGCTGAGCTTTTGCCCCATGATGCGCCCCATCAGGTCTGAGCTGCCGCCCGCAGGGTAAGTGACCACCAGGCGCACAGGCTTGTTGGGGAAGGTTTGCGCGACGGCAACCAGCGAGCTGAGGCACAGGCTAGCCAGCAACAACTTGCCAAGATAAGAACGGCGTGAAAAAACATGTTTCATCGTGAGCTCCTGGAATGAGGCGTATAACAATGGATCAACATTCAGTACAAGATTAGTTTATATTATCAATTGATAAATTAAAAGCCACGGAAAACCCTATGCTCTCTACAACGTTCAGTGCCCCCAGCCCCTCCGCCCGCTCCGAGCAAACCCTGTCCCACAATATGAAGCTGCTGGCCCACCATGAGCTGGCGGGCTTTGGCGGCCTGGGCGAAGGCATGGCCATGCAGCAAACCCGCGATGGACGACGCATCTTGTGGCTGGCGCACGAGGCTGCGCCCAAAAATTTTTCGGGCGTTGATGTCACGGACCCGACCAAGCCCAAATTGATTGTGCAAACCGAGTTGCCCCACGCCAAGGTGCGCTCCAACTCGCTGGATGTCGTGGGCGACATCATGGCCGTAGCCTACCAAACGCAAACCGTCGGCCTCAAGCCCGCTGGGGTAGATTTGTTTGACATCAGCACACCTGAAAGCCCCCGGTTGATTTCGCATTTCGACTGTTCGGGTCCGTACTCACGCGGCGTACATGCCGTGTGGTTTGTCGATGGCAAATACCTGCACATGTCGGCAGGTGCGCCCGATTTTCAGCCACGCAACCCGCTGGACGACCAGTTCTATCGCATCCTGGATGTGTCCAATCCGGCCAAGCCTGTAGAGGCGGGGCGCTGGTGGTACCCTGGCACGCGCGAAGGCGATGCAGCGCCTGCACCAGCACGCCTGCCCGCACCGTTTGACATGGGCTTTCGTACCCACAACACCAACGTTTTTCCTGAGCGGCCCGACCGCGCTTTTGTAGGCTACATCGACGGCGGCGCGCTGGTGCTGGACATCAGCGACATGGCTGCTATCAAAGTCGTCTCCAAGTGGAACCATTCACCGCCCTTCAATGGATTTACCCATACCGTGCTGCCCCTGTTTGACCGTGGCCTGTGGATAGTGAGCGACGAGTGCGTGCTGGACAACGGTGCCGACTGGCCCAAACTGGTGTGGGTGGTCGATGCGCGTGTAGAAGCCAACCCTGTGCCCATCAGTACCTTCCCCGCGCCGCCAGTTGAAACATTTATCAAGCGTGGTGGCCGTTTTGGCGCGCACAACCTGCACGAAAACCTGCCCGTGCCCACATCTTTCCGGTCCGACACCCTCATCATCGGCACCTTCTTCAATGCTGGCGTGCGGGTATATGACACAAGCAACCCCTACCAGGTGCAAGAGATTGCCTACTACGTGCCCGGCGCGCCCAAGCTGTCGCCTGCGGGCGCTATTCAACTGAACGACGTGTATGTGGATGAGCGGCGCATTGTGTACACCGTGGACCGGTTTACGGGTGGGCTCTACATTCTGGAAATGAATATTTGAAGATGACACCGTGAATTTTGAGCGCGACCCCTTGGCGGGCAAGATACCTGTCACTCTGATCACCGGCTTTTTAGGCAGCGGCAAAACCACGCTTATTTCCAGGCTGGTCAAGCACCCTGACATGAACCGCGTAGCAGTCGTTATCAACGAGATGGGTGAGATCGGCATTGACCACGACCTGGTGACGATGTCGTCCGAGAGCATCACCTTGCTGGCCAACGGCTGCATTTGCTGCTCGGTGCGCACCGACATGCAAGAAACCTTGCGCGAGTTGTTTGCCCAGCGCCGCGCAGGGCTGATGGCAGATTTTGACCGCGTCATCGTCGAAACCACAGGCCTGGCAGACCCCACACCCGTGGTGCAAACCTTGGTCAGCGACACCCTGCTGGCCGCACAATACCGCCTGGATGGCGTGGTCACTCTGGTCGATGCGCTCCATGGCCTGCACCAGATACAGCACCAGAGTGAAGCCGTTAAACAAATCGCTCTGGCCGACCGCATCTTCATCACCAAGAGCGACATGGCCAGCACAGCGGCTTTGCTAGCGCCTGGCGAGGGGCACGGTGCAGGCCATCTGCACGAACTCCAGGCAGCTATTTTTTCGATTAATCCCCATGCCGAGGTGTCATTGATCGTTCATGGCGAAGTCGCCCCCAGTGCGCTCACTAACCTGGGCCTGAGCAGCGCCCGCGCCAGCAAGGCCACGCTGAGCTTTCTGGGTGAATCACTCATCAGTCCGCCCGAAGGAGCAGGGCTGGCAGACACCGTGGGTGCAGCCAGCGAACGCTATCTGGGCAAGCGCCCCACCCTGCACGATCCCAACATCACCACGGTGTCCCTGCGCTTTGGCAACCCCTTCAGCTGGGCCGGCTTTTCCAGTGCGCTCGACTTGCTCGCTACGCTGCGAGGTCCTGACCTGCTTCGCGTCAAGGGCATCGTTAATGTGGAGGGTCAACCCGTCGTCGTTCAGGGCGTGCAGCACATCTTTCACCCCCCGGTGCCGCTAGACCGCTGGCCAAGCAGCGATACAAACACCCGTATGATTTTTATCACGCGCAATATTTCTGGCAATACGATTCGTAATTTGTTTGATGCCGTGGGGGCGGTACATGTTGATGGTCAAACACAGCCATCAGGTGCAGCAAAGCAGCTTGCGCCATAGCGGTTCAACATCGCCTTATCAAATCTTTCCACCTTCGCTTAACCACCAAACCAGGAGTTGCGTGCAATCAGACGCGTCAAGCCCTTTGCTGGCGGCCTGGTCAAACGATTTGAGCGTTTGTGCGGTCAGCGGCAGATGCACATGATGCTCTGCGGCCTGGTCCAGCATGCTTCGAACGTCTTTGCGCATGGTAGCAATATCGACGGTGATCTGTGGGTTGTCCGCCCCGTTCAGTGCGTTGGCGATCATGCTGCCACGTACTTTGAGCATGTTTGGGCCGCCCGATGTTTCAGAAAAAATGTCTATCACGCGCCCGGGATCCAGGCCCAGCGGTTGAATCAACGAAAGTGCCTCGCCCAAAGTTTGCCAATAGACCATCAGGGGCAAGTTGATCGCCAGCTTCATGGTGGCTCCGGCACCGAGTGGGCCAACATGCTCTACGCGGCGGCAGAGCAGGTCCAGTATCGGCTTGGCACGCGCCAGATCTGCATCGGCACCGCCGACAAAGCCTAGCAGCTTGCCTTCCAGCGCGGGCCCCACGCTGCCGCCTACGGGGCACTCCACGTAAGTCGCTTGTGCAGCGGCTACTCGTGCGCCTATCTCTTGCTGCTTGGCGGGCTTGACGGTGCTCATGTCGATAAACAATTGCCTGGCGACGGGCGCTGAAAGCAGACCTTTCACACCAAAATAGACGTTGTCCAGCGCGGCCTCGTTGGTCAGCATGGTGATGACCGCATCGGTTTGCATCGCCAGGTCGCTCGGGCTGCTGACCCACAAAGCACCCAGGTCGCGTAAGGGCTGGGCACGCTCAGCCGTGCGATTCCAAACACTGACTTGATGGCCTAAACCAAGCAAGCGCTTCGCCATTGCGCTTCCCATTTTTCCAGTTCCTGCAATACCAATGTGCATAAGGTGTTTACCTGTCGATCAGACAGTTTTTATTATAAGTTATCATTGGATAAATTAAAGAATATCATTCCATTCAACCCGTACAAAACATGTTCTATACCTGCACACCCAACTGTACAAATCCTGCACATCACCACGCGCCCACAAAAACCGCGGCAGCCACCAAAACAAGCGCAAAAGCCACGGCAACCGCCAAGGTGATGCCACGCGTGGTCGCAGCAGGCAAAGGCGGCAAATCCAAAGTGGTAGATTTGCATTGCCACTACCTGAACCCGGTAGTCAACGCCAAAACAACCCACCTGAACGCGGCGCAGTACGACCCCACGGTGATCTTTGCCAACGCCTTGACCAACGAGACCAACAAAAAGCAAATGGCCACCCGCGCGCCCAAGCTCACGGGCGTGAAAGAGCGCCTGGTTGACATGGATCGCATGGGTGTGGACATTCAGGCCGTGTGCCCAGCGCCATACCACTTCTTTTACTTTACCGAGCCAGGCTATGGCGCAGAGCTGGCACGTGAAGTCAATGAAGGCATCGCGCAAGTCGCAGCCGACACGCCAGACCGTTTTGTTGGCATGGGCACTGTGCCGCTGCAAGATTCACAGCTGGCCATCAAAGAGCTGAACTACTGCGTGAAAAAGCTGGGCATGCGCGGGATAGAAATTTGTACCAACGTCAACGGCAAGAATCTCACGGATCCCAGCCTCAAGCTGGACAAATTCTTTGCTCGCTGCGAAGATCTGGGCGTGCTGATCTTCATGCACCCGCTGGGCTATACCCAGGCCGACCGCCTGACGAACCATTACTTCAACAACGTGATCGGCAATCCGTTGGATTCAACCGTGGCTGTGTCGCACCTGATTTTTGATGGCGTCATGCAGCGTTACCCAAAGCTCAAGGTCGTTGTGGCGCATGGTGGCGGCTTTATTGCCCACTATTGGGCGCGCATGGACCATGCCTGGCGCGCCCGGGCAGACTGCCGCACCACCATTAAAAAACCGCCGTCATCGTATCTGGAAAAGTTTTACTTCGACACCATCACCTTCGACCCCGAAATGCTCAAGCGCCTGATCGAAAAATTTGGTGCAGACCACGTGGTGCTGGGCACCGACTATCCCTACGACATGGGCGAGGATGACCCGTTGGGATTGATCAAACAAGTCAAACGCCTGCCCAAGGCCGCACGCGATTTGATCCAGGGCGGCAATGCCGCGCGGCTGCTGGACATCAAGTTTTAGCGGCGTGGCCACCCTGAAGCGATAACATGGCAGCGTCTTTGCCTTGTCCTTTCACGGCCTTATTGCGCCAACAGAAAAACTGATTTCCCGCACACCACTTGCCACCCAGCGCCAAGATGCGCACACTTGGGGATCAGAAATTTCTAAGGACTTCAGACATGGCAAGCACGATAGGATGGATTGGTTTGGGCCGTATGGGCGAGGCGATGGTCAAGCGACTGCTCAAGGCCGGGCACTCGGTGAGCGTGTGGAACCGCACCGCCGCCAAGGCCGAGCCCCTGGTTGAATATGGCGCAACCATTGCTACAGCCAAGCAGGCTTTGTCTAGCTGCGATGTGGTCTTCACCATGGTGTCCACGACTGATGATTTGAAAGAAGTTTTATTTGGCACGGGCGGTTTGGTCGCAGGCAGTGCCAAGCCCAAAGTGGTGGTAGACAGCTCGTCCATTTCACAAGAAGGTTCGGCTGACATCCGCAAGCAACTTGAAGCACTGGGCGTGGCGTATTTGTGTACCCCCGTGTCAGGCAATGCCAAGGTGGCCAAGGCGGGCAAGCTGCTGACGGTGTCGAGCGGCCCCAAAGCGCTGTACGACCAGGTCGAGCCCTTTTTGCAGGCCATGGCCCGAAAGGTGATGTGGGTCGGCGAGGGTGAGCTGGCGCGGGTCTGGAAGATTGCCCACAACACCATGTTTGGCGTGGTCATTCAAAACCTGTGCGAGATCACGGTGCTGGCTGAAAAAGCCGGTATTCCCCGCCACGTGTTTTTAGAAAGCATCAATGACTCGGTGCTGGGCTCCATGTACACCCGTTACAAAACGCCCATGCTGACCAACCTGACGTTTGACCAGGTGACGTTCACGCCCAAGTTGCTGCTCAAAGACATGGACTTGGGGCTAGCAGCGGCCAAGAGCTACGGTGTGGCCATGCCCGCTGCAGCGGCCACGCGTGAATCGGTCTCGCGCATGGTGGGCCGTGGTCATGACAACATTGACTTTGCGGTGCTGCTGGCTGAGACAGCGAAGGACGCTGGGCTGGAATTAAAGTCTGAAAACGTGAAGATGAGCGACGGCCTGGAAAGCTAGACATGACCCGTACCCTGATCAAAGGCGCAACCATCATCACGATGGACGCGCAGGGCGATTTGCCACAAGGCGATATTCTGGTCACGGGCGATACGCTGACTGAGATTGCGCCCGTCATTCATGCCGATGACGCTGTGGTCGTTGATGGCACAGGCTTCATCATCATCCCCGGCCTTGTCAACGCCCACATGCACACCTGGCAAACCGCGCTGCGCGGCCTGGCGGCCAACTGGACGCTGATGGAATACTTCCAGAAGATGCATGCCGGTCTAGCTCTGGTATTTACACCGCAAGATTTGCACATCGCCACGCTGGTGGGCGCGCTTAACCAGATCAATTGCGGCACCACCACGCTGGCCGATTGGTGCCATAACAACCCCACGCCCGAGCACAACGATGCCGCCATCAGCGGCCTGCTTGAATCGGGCATACGTGCCGCGTTCTTTCATGGCACGGCCAAGCCGGACCCCAAGCCGGGGCAAACGCCGTTTTGGGAAGTACCGCATCCGCGTGCAGAAGTTGAACGGCTGCTCAAAGCGCACCAGGGTCAGTCGCTATTGAGTGTGCAGGCCGCTGTGTTGGGGCCGCATTACTCAACCCTCAGCGTCGCCATGCATGACTTTGCGATGGCCAAAGACCTGGGGCTGATTGCCTCGCTGCACCAGGGCGGTGGGCCAGCGCGCACGCCCGATGGCTGGGAAAAATTAGAGGCGGCAGGGCTGCTGGGCGACAACATCAACATCGTGCATGGCCACGCGCTGAGTGACGAACAGCTCAAACGCTTTTGCGACTTGGGCATGAGTTTTTCAGCCGCCGCTGAAAGTGAAATGAGCCAGGGCCATGGCTTTCCCATCACCGGGCGGCTCAAAGCGATTGGCAAAGCGCCGTCGCTGGGTGTTGACCTGGAATGTGTGCTCAGCGGCGACATGCTCACACAGGTGCGTGTGGCGCTCGGCATGCAGCGCAGCCTGGACAACTTTGCCTTTCGTGGCGCGCACGGCGGTATTCCGACTACGTCCACTGTCACCACGCGTGAGGCTTTGGCTTGGGTTACTGTAGAAGGCGCACGCATGCTTAAAGCGTCGCACCGCATAGGCTCGCTGGCCGCAGGCAAACAGGCCGACCTGGTGATGGTGCGGGCCAGTGACCTGAACATGCAGCCCGTACATGATGCCGTCAGCACGGTGGTGATGCAAACGAGTTTGGCCAACATCGACAGCGTGATGGTGGCAGGCCAGTGGAAGAAGCGCCATGGGCAGCTACTGAATGTAGATTTGAAACCTAAACTTGCAGCGCTAAAAGCATCAGGCCAGAAGATCGTTGCGGCTTTGGGGTTGTGAATTGAGATCATTCACTACTATTAATTTAGTAGCTGCTTGCGCACGAATCTATTGGGATACAGCCTGTTTTTATAGGTAATTTGGAGACAAAAGCATGAAAAAACGACTTTTTGCAGCTTCAACCATGGCCTTGCTGGCTGCCGCAGTATTTAGCGGCATTCCTGTTCATGCCCAGACACCCGACTACCCTAACAAGGTCATCAAAATCATCGTGCCGTTCACCGCAGGCAGTGCCACCGACATCATGGCGCGCATTGTGGGTGAACGCCTGACAGCCAGCATGGGTCAGCCGGTGGTGGTTGAAAACCGGCCCGGTGCTGGCGGCACGCTGGGTGCAGCGCAAGTTGCCAAAAGCGAGCCTGACGGTTACACGCTGCTGGTGGTGTCTACCGGCCACGTCGTCAACCCGGCGCTGTATGGCAACCTGCCTTATGACACGGTGGCCGACTTTGCGGGCATCACGCCGCTGGCCGCATTGCCCAACATGCTGGTGGTGGCTAGCAGCAGCCCGTTCAAGTCTGTGGCCGAGCTGATTGCTGCAGCCAAAGCCAAGCCTAACCAGCTTAACTACGCATCAGCCGGGGTAGGCAGCGCGACGCATGTGAACGCCGAGAAATTCCGGGCTGCTACCGGCACGCAAATCACGCATATTCCTTTCAAGGGCACACCTGAGACGATTGTTGAAGTTAGCGCGGGCCGGGTTGACTTCATGTTCACGCCGGTGCTGTCGTCCATTCCATCGATCCGCGACAATCGCATGCGGGCTCTAGCGGTCAGCACAGCCAAGCGCTCAAGTGCCTTGCCTGATGTGCCCACCGTGGCCGAGGCAGGCTTGCCAGGCTTTGTGTTCGACTTCTGGATTGGCCTGCTGGCGCCGGCTAAAACACCGCGCCCAATTGTGAATAAACTCAATGCCGAAGTACGCAAAGTGCTGGCCCAGCCCGAGGTGCTGGAGCGCCTGAGCAAGCTGGGCGCAGAACCCATGCCCATGACGCCCGAGCGTTTTGATGCCTACATTAAGGAAGAATTCAACACGCTGGGCGCCATCATGAAGGCCGCACCGAAGTGACTGTAAATTTGAATATCAACGGCAGCACACGCACCGTGCAGGCGGATGAAAACACGCCCCTGCTCTACGTGTTGCGCAATGACTGCGATTTAAAAGGCACACGTTTTGGTTGCGGCGCTGCGCAGTGTGGTTCCTGTCATGTGTTGGTGGATGGTGTGTCTGTGCCGTCTTGCGACACGCCGCTGTGGGCTGTGGAAGGCAAAGCCGTGGTCACGGTCGAAGGCTTGGGCGAAGCAGGTGAACTAGGTGCCCTGCAACAAGCGTTTGTGGATGAGCAAGCTGCGCAGTGCGGTTACTGCATCTCGGGCATGCTGATCAGTGCGACCGAGCTGCTACAAAAAAACCAGCAACCTACAGATGCTGATGTGCGTGCTGCACTCGACAAACATTTATGCCGCTGCGGTTCGCATAACCGCATTGTGTGTGCTGTGCTGCGTGCCGCCAGCAAGGTGGCCGCATGACAACGACACCTACCGTACTACCTGGCAGCCTGAACACCAATCGCCGCCTGTCGCAGTGGTTGTCAATCAAAGCTGATGGCACAGTGACCGTGCGTACGGGCAAGGTTGAGCTGGGCCAGGGCATCGCAACCGCGCTGGCGCAAATTGTTTGCGGCGAACTGGGTGTCGCCGCCTCACGCATCCGCATGGTGGCCGCCAGCACCACGGTTGGCCCTAACGAAGGTGTCACCGCAGGCAGCATGTCGGTACACGACTCAGGAGGTGCGTTGCGGCAGGTATGTGCTGAGGCGCGGGCGATCTACCTGCAAGCTGCGGCTCATCAGTTCAATCTTTCTGGCAGCGATGCCGCTCAGCTCACTGTTCATGACGGCAGTATTCAAACCAGCGGCGGCGAGCCGATCGGCACTTACTGGGCACTGGCCAGTGACGCAATGCTTGACCGCGAGGCGACTGGGCAGGCAACACATCAAGTTTCTCTGCCAACAGCCGCCATGCAGCGCCTGGACATCCCCGACAAAGTCACCGGCAGGCCGCGCTTTGTGCATGACATGACGCTGCCAGGCATGCTGTTTGGCCGCGTGCTGCATCCACCGTCACCCGGCGCAACACTCACAAGCATTCATTTGGCGACTGTCGATGCGATGCCCGGTGTTGTGACCACGGTGCGTGATGGCAGTTTTTTAGGCGTGGTGACCAGTGATGAATATGCAGCGGTCAAAGCGCTGGCAAAACTCGCAACGCTGGCGCAGTGGCAAGAGCCAGAAACCCTGCCTGACATGAACGACATGCCCGCTTTTTTGCGTGTGCAACCAGTTGACACCATGCTGGTAGGTGAGAAAAAGTCTGAAGAATCAGTTGACGCGGAAAAACACTTCCAGGCCAGTTACTCCCGGCCTTTCATCGCCCATGCATCTGCGGCACCGTCATGCGCCGTAGCACGCTACAGCCCCGAACTGCTGGAGGTGTGGACGCACAGCCAAGGCATCTTTAACCTGCGCGCTGACCTGGCGGTGATGTTTGGCATGGCAGAAAGCCATGTCAGCGTGCAACACGCAGAAGGCGCGGGCAGCTATGGCCACAACGGCGCAGACGATGCAGCGTGCGACGCTGCGCTGCTGGCACGCGCCGTGCCGGGCCGCGCAGTGCGCTTGCTGTGGACGCGCGAAGACGAGCTCAGCCAGGCACCCTTCGGTGCGGCGATGGCGGTTGACTTAAAAGCTGAAATCTCTAGCGATGGCCGCATCGCCAACTGGCAACATGACGTGTGGTCAACTGGCCATAGCATGCGGCCAGGACGCAGCAAAACACCCGTGCTGCTGGCTGCTACACATTTGGCCAAGCCGTATGACAAGCAGGTTGCCATCAACATGCCGCTGGCCAATGGTGGTGGGTCTGAGCGCAACTCCGTGCCGACCTATGACTTTGCTTCATGGCGCGCTACCAGTCACCGCTGCCTCACCATGCCCATTCGCACTTCGTCACTGCGCTCATTAGGGGCGCATTGCAATGTGTTTGCGAGTGAGTCATTTATTGATGAAATGGCCACTGGCCTGGGCGTTGACCCGCTTGAATTCAGACTGCGCCACTTGACAGACCCGCGCGCCAAAGACGTGCTGACCGCCGCTGCACGCATGGCCGATTGGGGCAGCTTGAAAAATAGGATGGTTGAAGGGCAGGGGGTGGGCATCGCCTTTGCCCGCTACAAAAACACCGGCGCCTGGTGCGCCGTGGTGGCCTTGATTGACGCGGGGCACGAGCTGCGCGTTAAAAATCTGTGGATAGCGGTTGATGTGGGCCGCGCTGTTCATCTGGACGGCATCATCAATCAGATGGAAGGTGGCGCGATTCAAGCGGTGAGCTGGACGCTCAAAGAGGCCGCGCAGTTTGACCGTACCCGTATCACCAGCAACACGTGGGAGACCTATCCGATTTTGCGTTTTTCAGAAGTGCCCGCTGTGGCGGTACAGGTGATCGACAGGCCCGATCAAAAATCATTGGGTGCAGGCGAGGCCACCAACGGCCCCGTATCAGCGGCGATTGCCAACGCCATTTTTAATGCCCTGGGTGTGCGCGCACGCCACATGCCGTTGACCATGGATGCGATCACCAAAACCGCTTTGGCTGAGGAGAATTCATAGTGCTGCTGCGCGTCAATATTTTCAACACATCAAGCAACTTGCCCTTGCTGGCCGCTATGGCAATGGGCTACTTTGCCCAGCGCGGCTTGATCATTGAAGTTCAAAACACACCAAATTCAGACGAACAACGCGCTGGCTTGGTCTCTAGCAAGTTTGAGATCGCACATGCAGCGGTAGACAACGCGGTGGCGATGATTGAGGCTGGAAATGATGCCGTTATCGTTTCTGGCGGCGATGCCGGCATGAATGATTTCATGGTGCGCAATGAGATTGCATCGATGCAAGACCTGCGCGGCAAATTGCTGGCAGTCGATGCGCCCAACACCGCTTATGCGCTGGCTGCGAAAAAAATCCTCAAGCTCCATGGCTTGCTTGAAAACCGCGACTACACCGTCAAGCTGGCGGGCGGTACCGGCCCACGCGCAGCCGCCATGGTGGCTGACCCGCAACTGGCCGCTGGCATGATCAACCCGCCGTTTTCGTTTTCTGTGCTGGACAAAGGACTGAAAAGTCTCGGCACGCAGTTCGACTTGCTTGGCCCCTACCAGGCCACAGGCGCGTTTGTGATGCGCCCGTGGGCGGCGCTGCATGCCGATGTATTAACGCACTATCTGGCTGCCTACCTTGAAGGTCAGCGCTATGTACTGATGCCAGAGAACCGTGCGGAAATGGTGGCGCTGTTGATGACCAGCTTCAAGCTGTCACAACAAGTGGCTGACGGCACCTATGATGCGCTGGTCAAACCCGGCTCTGGCCTGGCAGCCGATGCACGCTTTAACGAAGACGGATTTAAAACCGTGCTGGCCATACGCGCCGAGATGGAAGGCATGTGGGGCGGCACACCGCCTGCACCTGGCAAGTACCTTGATTTGTCTTACTACGACAAAGCCCTACAGGAGTAACCCATGGACTACCCCCAACGCTTACCTTACATCGACTTTTCAGCCATCACAGACCCGGCCATGATGGCTGAGTTCGAGCGTGCCGCGCGCGACGGTGCGCCGCGCCCTGAAAGCCATGCCATCCGGGCCAACGTGCCAGCCGTTTTTTGGGCTTTCACTAACGCCTGGAACACGACGTTCGTCAACGGCGTGTGTGACCACGCCATCAAAGAACTATGCCGCCTGTATGTGTCGCAGGCTGTCAACTGCAATTACTGTGGTAACCAGCGGTCTGTCAAAGCGCAAGAACAGGGTCTGCTGGAAGACGATGTCAAGGACTTGCTAGATTTTGACAAATCAACCCGATTTACGGCGCGCCAAAAAGCCGCTCTGCGATTGGCAGAAGCCATCACCTGGGGGCTTGAATCAACTGACGAGTTGTGGAAGGGCCTGTACGACAACTTTGAAACCGGCCCGATTGTGGAACTGGGTTTTTTCATCGGCCTGACGATGGGTCAACAGCGCTGGAACCGCCTCATCAACATGCAGCACAACCAGTTCATGGCGGGTACTTCAGGCGGGCTGGCTCCTGGTGTTGCGCCGCAAAAAGCTGCATGAAGTTGAATAGGTCAACGATGAACATCCACTTTATCGGTGTTGGGAAAATGGGGTTGCCGATGGCGTGCCATTTTCCGGCCGCGGCTGATTAAAAATTACATCATGAAAAATTTTACCTACAACGGCCAACCCGCACGTGTGGTGTTTGGCGCAGGCAGCCTGCAGCATCTGGCGCGTGAGATTGAAACACTGGGCGCTAAAAAAGCGCTGGTGCTGTCCACGCCCGAGCAGCGCGCATCGGCAGAAATGATTGCCGATTTGCTGGGCTCGCGGGCTGCGGGTGTGTTTGCCAGAGCCGTGATGCATGTGCCGATAGAGACTGCCCGAGAGGCACGCGAAGTGGCGCGCAAGCTCGGCGCCGACTGCGCGGTGGCGATTGGTGGCGGCTCCACCACCGGGCTGGGTAAAGCGATTGCACTGGATTCAGGTTTACCGATTCTGGCCATTCCCACGACCTATGCGGGCTCTGAGATGACGCCGATTTACGGCATCACTGAAGCAGGCATGAAAAAAACTGGCAAAGATGCACGCGTGCTGCCCCGTGTGGTGATTTATGACCCTGAGTTAACGCTTAGCCTGCCATTGGGCATGAGCGTGACCAGCGGCATCAATGCGATTGCCCACGCCGCAGAAGGTTTGTATGCGGGGGACAGCAACCCTGTGATGAATTTAATGGCAAAAGAGGGTATGGCCGCCATTGCACGGGCGTTACCAGCTATTAAAAATGTAGCAAATGATATTCAAGCCAGAAGCGATGCGCTGTATGGTGCCTGGCTGTGCGGCACCGTGTTGGGCAACGTGGGCATGGCGTTGCACCACAAGTTGTGCCACACGCTGGGCGGCAGCTTTAATTTGCCGCATGCCGAGACCCACACCATTGTTCTGCCGCATGCACTGGCCTACAACGCCTTGGCTGCACCCGAGGCCATGCGCGCGATTGCTGAAGCTTTGAGTGGACACAATGCTGCTCAGGCGGTTTTTGATCTGGCCAAAAACAACGGTGCACCTACCGCACTCAAAGACATCGGCATGAAAGAGACAGACCTGGACAAAGCCTGCGATATCGCCATGCAAAACCAGTACCCCAACCCACGCCCGCTGGAGCGCTCAGCTATCAGGCAACTGTTGCAAGATGCGTTTGATGGGGCAAGGCCGACTTCGTAGTTGTTAAAAAGGATGTTGATATGACCCCAAGCAATTCAAATAACCATTCAAATCACATGATGCCCGGCTGTGGCTGCGCCGCACCACGACGCGGGTTTTTAAGCGGCTTGCTGGCCTTGGGTGCCAGCGCAGTCTTGCCAGGCTGCACGAGCACTGGCGGCATTGCATCAGACGCTATTCGCAACCGCATTGACACCCACCACCATCTGTTTTCACCCGCTTATGTGGCTGAGCTAGCAAAGGTCAACCAGGCACCGCCGATTGTGCGCAACTGGTCCTTGGTCAAAACGCTGAACGACATGGACAAAGCCGGCATCGCCACATCCATCCTGTCGGTCACCACGCCGCAGGTGGGTGTGTTTGATGCTGCAAGCGCTGTACGAATCGCACGCGAAAGCAACGAATGGACAGCCAAAGTGGGCAGCGATTATCCGGGCCGGTTCGGCTCATTCGCCATGCTGCCCATGCACAACATGGACGCGGCATTGAAGGAGCTTGAATACGCGCTGGATGTGCTGAAAGCCGACGGCATTGGCCTCTTGACCAGCTATGGTGACAAATGGCTGGGCCACCCCTCGTTTGCACCTGTGATGGATGAGCTGAACCGCCGCAAAGCCATTTTGTATACCCATCCCACATCGGCCAACTGCTGCAATAACCTGCTGACCGATGTCCCGCCTACGGTGATTGAATTTGGCACCGACACCACCCGCACCATCACGAATATCGTGTTTTCAGGCACAGCGGCGCGTTGCCCTGACTTGAAATTTATCTTTTCACACGCTGGCGGCACACTGCCATTCATCACTGAGCGCCTGATGAAAATGCCGGTGCTGGACCCCAAGCTGGCGGCGCGCGTACCCAAAGGCGTATTGCATGAGCTCAAGCGGTTTTACTACGACACGGCTTGGGCGGCGCACCCAGGCGCGCTGGCCTCATTGACCAAGCTGGTCGATGTCTCACAAATCCTTTTGGGCTCTGACTACCCGTATCGTACGGGTGAAGACAACGTCAAGGGCTTGTACGCGTACGGCTTTTCAAGCGCAGATTTGCGCGCCATTGAGCGTGGCAACGCGCTGCGCCTGATGCCGCGCTGGATGGCTTGATCACTTTGACCCACCCCCCAAGCCTGTAGCCTTCTAGCGGTCAAACGCAGGTCGTTTTGGGTCAAACTGCCAGCCCGGTATCAGGCTTTGCATGGCGATGGCATCGTCACGCGAGCCCAAGCCGTGTTGCTTGTAGAGCTGGTGAGCTTTTTCAACCTCAGCCATGTCAAGCTCAACGCCAAGGCCAGGCTTTTTCGGTACCTGCACCATGCCGCCTTGTATGAGCAGCGGTTCTTTCGTCAGGCGCTGGCCGTCTTGCCATATCCAGTGCGTGTCAATCGCCGTCACGCGGCCCGGCGCGGCTGCACCCACGTGGGTAAACATGGCCAGCGACACATCAAAATGGTTGTTGGAATGCGAGCCCCAGGTCAAGCCCCAGTCACGGCAGGTTTGCGCCACGCGTACCGAGCCCGCCATGGTCCAGAAGTGCGGGTCTGCCAGCGGAATATCGACCGATTGCAAGCTAAGAGCATGGGTCAGTTGCCGCCAGTCGGTAGCTATCATGTTTGTAGCGGTTGGCAAACCTGTGGCGCGGCGAAACTCGGCCATCACCTCGCGGCCTGAAAAGCCTTCTTCTGCACCGCAGGGGTCTTCAGCGTAGGCGACGATGTTCTTCATGTCGCGCATCAGCTTGATCGCGTCTTTCAAAAGCCAGCCGCCGTTCGGGTCCAGCGTCACCCTCGCATCGGGAAAGCGCTCATGCAGGGCCGTGACAGCTTCGATTTCTTCAGCGCCACGCAGCACACCGCCCTTGAGCTTGAAGTCATTAAACCCATAGCGCTGTTGCGCTGCTTCAGCCTGATGCACGATGGCTTCTGGCGTTAGCGCCACCTCATGTCGGATGCGCGACCAGGTGTTGTCGGCATCTGGCTCGCTGTTGTAGGCCAGGGTGGTTTTACGGCGGTCACCCACGAAAAACAGATAACCCAGCATCTCTACCGCATCGCGCTGCTGGCCTTCACCCAGCAAGGCGGCCACTGGCACGCCCAGGTGCTGGCCCAGCAAGTCGAGCAGGGCAGATTCAACGGCCGTCACGGCGTGGATGGTGGTGCGCAAATCAAAGGTTTGCAGGCCGCGCCCGCCCGTGTCACGCCCAGCAAACTGCTGCTGCATGCTTTGCAAAATTGCCAGATACTGTCCGACGGGCTGGCCTACGACCAGCTCGGTTGCATCTTCAAGCGTCTGGCGGATTTTTTCACCGCCCGGTACCTCGCCCACGCCTTTGCGCCCGGCGCTATCGGTCAATATCAAAATATTGCGTGTGAAGTACGGGCCATGCGCGCCGCTCAAATTAAGCAGCATGCTGTCGCGGCCCGCCACGGGGATGACTTGCAATTGGGTGATGCGGGGGGTGTCGATGGTGGGCATTGAAAATGGTTGGGGCTTGTAGTGCCCCTAATAAAGTCACAATAACATCATGGCACAAAACCAACTCCCACCCCACACCATCCGCATGCACAGCAGCGACAACGTCGCCATCGTGGCCAATGACGGCGGGTTGCCCGTAGGCACGGCGCTGCCATCTGGCCTGGTGCTGCTGGACAAAGTACCCCAAGGCCACAAGGTGGCGCTGACTGATATCGTGGCTGGCGCTGCGGTCGTGCGCTACGGCATTCCCATTGGCCATGCTCTGAAAGCTATTGCCCAAGGCAGCTGGGTACATGAAAGACTGCTGGCCATGCCTGATGCGTTGGGCCTTGGTAATCTGCCGATAGCGACCGTCAAACCAGCACCTTTACCGCCACTGGAGGGCTACACCTTTGAGGGCTTTCGCAACGCCGATGGTTCGGTCGGCACGCGCAATATTTTGGCCATCACCCAAACTGTGCAGTGCGTGGCTGGCGTGACGGACTTTGCTGTGCAGCGCATCAAGGCCGAGCTGCTGTCGAAATTCCCAAATGTCGATGATGTGGTGGCGCTAGACCACGCCTACGGCTGCGGCGTGGCGATAGATGCGCCGGGGGCTGAGATTCCCATCCGTACGCTGCGCAACATCAGCCTGAACCCCAACTTTGGCGGTGAGGTGATGGTCGTCAGCCTGGGTTGTGAAAAGCTGCAGCCTGAGCGTCTTTTCCCTAATTTATTGCCGCCCGGCAGCATTCCATTGATCGATGAACGCAACAAACTTGATGTGACTTGTCTTCAGGATGACGCACATGTCGGCTTCATGTCCATGGTCGAGTCCATCATGCGGCAGGCTGAGATGCACTTGCAACGTTTGAATAAACGCCAGCGCGAAACCGTGCCCGCAAATGAATTGGTAGTCGGCGTGCAGTGCGGTGGCAGTGATACATTCTCGGGTGTCACGGCCAACCCGGCGGTCGGTTTTTGCACCGACTTGCTGGTGCGCGCCGGCGCCAGTGTGATGTTTTCTGAAACCACTGAAGTACGTGATGGCATTGACCAGCTCACCAGCCGCGCCGCCACGCCAGAGGTGGCCGAGGCCATGATCCGCGAGATGGCCTGGTACGACGCGTATTTGCAGCGCGGCAGCGTTGACCGCAGCGCCAACACCACACCCGGCAATAAAAAAGGCGGCTTGTCCAACATCGTTGAAAAAGCCATGGGTTCCATTGTGAAGTCAGGCAGCGCAGCCATCACGGGCGTGCTGTCGCCCGGTGAAAAACTCAAACAAAAGGGGCTGACCTTTGCCGCTACCCCCGCCAGCGACTTTATCTGCGGCACGCTGCAACTGGCCGCAGGCATGAACCTGCACGTCTTCACCACCGGGCGCGGCACGCCCTACGGCCTGGCGCAAGTACCGGTTATCAAGGTTGCCACCCGCAGCGACCTGGCCCGCCGCTGGCATGATCTGATGGACGTCAACGCGGGCACGATTGCCGACGGAACAGCATCGATTGAAGACGTGGGCTGGGAGCTGTTCCGCCTGATGTTAGAGGTGGCCAGTGGCCGCAAAAAAACCTGGGCCGAACAATGGAAGCTGCACAACGCGCTGGTGCTGTTTAACCCGGCGCCAGTGACTTGAATGGACGTTTCCGACTCCGGTTTTGGATGTTTAAAGCGGTTTTTGATGCTGAAAATGGCAGTTTAAGGTATTAAATAGGCCTGTATCCCAATAAATACGGGCGCAAGCAGCTATTAAATACATAGCTTAAGGAATCTTAATGCACCCCAAAACGCCCCGTCCACTTGCGTTCGTAGTCCATCTTGGCAAAGTGCTCGGCCATGAAGTCGATGAAGGTGCGCACCTTGGCTGACAGGTGTTTGCGGCTGGGGTAGGCCAGGTTGACTCTCAAGCGCGGCAAGTCCCATTCGTCCAGCACGGGCACCAGTCGGCCGGCCACGATGTCGTCGTAAACGATGTACGACGGCTGCACCAAAATGCCCAGCCCGTCGAGTGCGGCCACCCGCAGTATTTGACCGTCATTGGCATCCAGCACGCCCTTGACGTTGATGGTGGTGGTTGTGCCGTCCCGGCTAAAGCGTAGCTCGTTGGGGTTGTTGGCGTGGGTGTAAATCAGCAGGTGGTGCTGCTGCAAATCTGCCAGCGTTTTCGGTATGCCGTATTGCGCAAAGTAGCGTGGTGAGGCGGTCAAAATACGACGCGTTTCGGCCAGGCGGCGAATCGTGATATTCGAGTCAGGTTCAAATTCCCGCGTGCGGATGGCCACGTCAATGTTGTTGTCGATGATGTCCAGGTAACGGTTGGCCGCTTCAATGTGCACCGTGACATTTGGGTAGCGCTGGGTGTACTCACGCAGCAGCGGCGCCACGTGGTGCAGCGAAAACGACAGCGATGCGGTGATGCGCAGCACACCGGTTGGGTTAAGCGACG